>DAOUCZ010000019.1:0-14824 GCA_034431675.1 Anaerolineae bacterium
CGCTGGGCCACCTATAACCGTTCGAAGATAGACCTATTAAAGCTGACGGACAGCCATGTGTTATGGCAGGTGAGCGGCGGTGGGCACGTGCTGATGTTGGAGGCTGAGCGCGCCAGCGGCGGCCTGCTGAAAGCGCCGATTCGCACAGAGATGCACAAACGGGTGGACGAGACGATGCGCTCAAAGGTGCGCGTGGTGCTCAAGCGCGCGGATGGGCAGGTGGTTCTGGATGATGTGGGAGACTGCGCCGCTTTGGAGGTGCATGGCGAGCTGGAGCGGTTGGTGACCGGATGATGGGCGTGATGGAGCGGGTGCGGGCTGTGCCGTGGGGTCGGCCAGAGACGGTGTTTATTGCGGGGTGGATGGGCAGCATGATTGCGCTGCCGATTGCGCGCTGGACGTGGGACGATGGGGTCATCCCACTGATGACCACGCTGAGTGCGGTGCTGCAATTTTCGGCGGTGCTGGTGGTGCTGTGGCGGGCGTGGGGCGCGCGGCGCACCCTGTTGACGATGATTGGGGTGGCGGCGCTGACATGGGGCGCGGAGTGGCTGGGGTCTACCACGGGCTTTCCGTTTGGGCCATATCACTACACCGAGAACCTACAGCCGCAGCTGTTTGGCGTGCCGCTGTTGATACCGCTGGCGTGGTTGATGATGCTTGGCCCGTCATGGGCGGTGGCACAGGGTATCGTGGGCGGCAGGTTGAGCGGGTGGCGCTATCGGTTGGCGTTGGCTGGTGTGAGCGCGCTGGCGATGACGGCATGGGACTTATACCTCGACCCGCAGATGGTGGGTTGGGGGTTTTGGGTGTGGCAGTATCCCGAGGGGTATTTTGGCATCCCGTGGTCTAACTATGCGGGGTGGCTGTTGGTCTCGGCGGTGGTGACGTTGGTGGCGTCGCCGGCGCGCGTGCCGTCTGCGCCGCTGCTGGTGGTATATGGTGTGGTGTGGGTGTTTCAGGCCATTGGGATGGCGGTGTTTTGGGGACAGGTTGGCCCGGCGGCCTTTGGGTTTGCGGCGATGGGGGTGATGCTGTGGCAGGCGATGAGGGGGCACAGATGGCCATCACGCTGACGATTGTGGGGTTTTTGCTGGGGGCGCTGCCGCTGGCGGTGTGGGTTGGGCGCTTGGGTCTGCGTGCCGACATCCGCACCTATGGCGACCGTAACCCGGGGGCATTTAATGTGCTGCGCGCTGGCGGCCTGACATGGGGCGGTCTTGCGCTGGCGCTGGAGGTGACCAAAGGCGCGTTACCGGTTGGCTTGGCCTCGACGGTGTTTGGTGTGGAGGGTTTGGGGTTGGTGGCGTGCGCGGTCGCCCCAATCGTTGGCCATGCCTTCTCGCCGTTTTTAGGGTTTCGGGGCGGCAAGGCGGTAGCGGTGTCACTGGGGGTGTGGATTGGCCTGACGCTGTGGACAGTGCCGCTGGTTGGGCTGACGGCGCTGGTTATCTGGTACATGCTGCTGACCGTGAGCGGGTGGGCCGTGATGGCCACTTATGGGGTGGTGCTGGTCTTTCTGCTGCTGAGCGGCGCACCGTGGGAGTATTATGCGGTGTATGCCGGCAATCTGGCGGTGTTGATTTATCGCCACCGCGCTGACCTCGCTCAGCCGCTGCGCTTTCGTGTTCCGCCGCCGCTGCGGCGCTGGTTGAGCCGATGAACGTGCTGGATGCGGTGGTTCTGGTAGTCAGTGGGGCACTGGTGGCCATCAGCGGTATCTTGCTGCTGAATGTGTGGTTGTTCCCACGCTTGGGGCGCGGCGATGCATGGACTGGCGCTTGGCCGCGCGTGTCGGTGTTGATTCCGGCGCGCGATGAGGCCGCTGTGATTGAGCAGACGGTGCGGGCTTTGGACGGGCAGGATTATCCTGACCTCGAAATCATCGTGCTAGATGACCACTCTGGCGACGGCACGGGCGCGCTGGCGCGCGCGGTTGGCGGGCGGGTGCGGGTGATTGACGGGGTTTCCCTGCCAGAGGGATGGGCGGGCAAGAACTGGGCTTGTCATCAGCTGGCGGAGGCGGCCAGCGGGGATGTGTTGGTCTTTACCGACGCGGATGTGCGTTGGGAATCCGGCGCGCTGCGTGCGCTGGTTGGTCAGATGCAGGCGGCCCGTGCTGATTTGATGACGGTTTGGCCGACACAAACCACCGTGACATGGGGTGAGCGCTTGGTTGTGCCGCTGATGGCGCTGGTGGTCTTGGCTTATCTGCCGGTGGTGGGGGTGCATTATGTGCCGTTGGCCATGTTTGGGGCGGCCAATGGGCAGTGTATGGCGTGGCGGCGGCAGGCCTATCAGCAGGTGGGGGGGCATGGGCGCGTACGTGATAACGTACTTGAAGATGTGACACTGGCGCGGCTGGTCAAAGCGGCGGGGCTGCGCTTGTGGATGGCAGACGGGGATGGCTTGATTGGCTGCCGGATGTATCAGGATTGGAATGCAGTGCGGCGCGGCTATGCCAAGAACATCATTGCGGGGTACGGTGGGGTGCTGCCGCTGATGCTGGCTGCTGTGTTTCATTGGGCGGTGTTTCTGTTCCCATGGGGATGGCTGATGCTGGGCGGTGGATGGCTGGCGCTGGCGCTGGGGGTGAACGGCCTGCTGCTGCGGATGCTGACGGCGGCTTGGACGCGCCAACGGGTGCTGGATGGGCTGTTGATGCCGGTCTCGGTGCTGTTGATGACGGTGATTGCTGGTCAGGCGTTGTACTGGCAGTGGCGGTTTGGCGGGCCGGTCTGGAAGGGGCGCGTGGTGAGACGGGCAGGGGTGCGGGCATGAAGCGTGCGGTGGTGATTGGGGCAGGCATCGGCGGGCTGAGCGCAGCGATACGCCTTGCGGCGCGCGGCTGTGCCGTGACGGTGGTGGAGCAGGGCGCGCAGGTCGGTGGCAAGATGGGCGAGGTGGTGCAGGACGGCTTTCGCTGGGACACTGGCCCATCAGTGATTACGATGCGGCACGTGTTTGAAGAGCTGTTTGCGGTGGCCGATGCACGGTTGGACGACTATTTGACTCTGCTGCCGATTGACCCGCTGACGCGCTATTTTTGGGCGGATGGCCGGCAGATGGATGCGCGGGCCAGTCTATCGGCGATGGCCGAGCAGATTGCGCAGTTTGACCCGCGCGATGTGGAGGGGTATTTGCGCTATCTGGCCTATGCGGCGCAGATTCACCGCATCACTGGGCCGGTGTTTATTTATGACCGCCCGCCGCGCCCCGCCAGCTTTGCGCGTGTGCCCATCACCGATTGGCTGAAGGCTGACCCGTTTCGCACGATGGATGGGGCGATTCGGGCACATGTGCGTTCGCCTCAGATGCGGCAGTTTTTGGGTCGTTTTGCCACCTATGTGGGCGGAAGCCCATACGAAGCGCCGGCCACGTTGAACGTGATTGCGCATGTTGAGCTGGTGGGTGGGGTATGGTATCCGCAGGGGGGCATTTATGCCATTGCGCGCGCATACGAGCGCCTTGCGCGCCAGTTGGGGGTGACGATTGCGTTGAACAGCCCGGTGCAGCATATCCGCGTGGAGGATGGGCGTGCGGTGGGGGTGGTGCTGCGCGATGGCGCGCTGTTGGATGCGGATGCGGTCATCTGCAATGTGGACGTGGCGGATGCCTATCGCCATCTGCTGCCGCAGACCGAGGCGGTGCGCCGGCGGTTTGAGGCGGTGAGCCGGCAGGAACGGTCGTGCAGCGGGTTTGTGATGCTGTTGGGGGTGGAGGGGCAGCACGAGCGCCTTGCGCATCACAACATCTTGTTTGGTGGGGATTATCAGCGCGAGTTTGGGCAGATTTTTAAGCAGCGCGTGCCGGCGGATGACCCGACGGTTTATATTGCCATTACGTCCAAGACCGATTCTGCTCATGCGCCGGCAGGGCATGAGAATTGGTTTGTGCTGGTGAATGCGCCGGCCAACACGGCTTTAGACTGGCCAGCACTGACCGAAACATATGGTGAGCGGGTGCTGGGCCAGATGGCGCGCTTTGGGTTTGATATGCGCGGGCGCATTGTGACCAAGCGGGTGCTGACCCCGCGTGACCTCGCGAGCATGACGGGCGCGTTTGAAGGGGCGCTGTACGGCGCATCGGCCAACAGCAAGTGGGCGGCGTTTCGGCGGCCTCACAATCGATGCGAAGAGGTGCGCGGGGTGTATTTTGCCGGTGGCACAACACATCCGGGCGGCGGTGTGCCGATGGTGACGCTGTCTGGCAAGGTGGCGGCAGAGCTGGCGCTGGAGGACGTTTTGGGCTGATGGGTTGGCTGCGATGAAGTGCTTTTATGCCGATCATTTTGTGCTGCCGCTGCCAGAAGGGCATCGCTTTCCGATGCGCAAGTATGCGCGCTTGCGTGAGCGCCTGCTGGCCGAGGGGATTGTCAGCGCGGATGACCTGTTGATACCGCCGGCGGCCACCGATGAAGAGATTTTGCGCTGTCACGATGCCGAGTATTATCGGCGGGCGACCGTGGGCGAACTGACCGAGGCTGAGCTGCGTCGGATTGGCTTTCCATGGACGCCGCAGATGATTGAGCGGTCGCGCCGGTCATCAGGGGCGACCTTGGCGGCGGCGCGGGTGGCCTTGAGCGGCGACGGGCTGGCGGCCAATCTGGCGGGGGGCACACATCACGCTTGTCGCGATCATGGCGAGGGGTTTTGCGTGTTCAACGATGCGGCGATTACCGCGCGGGCGATGCAGGCCGAGGGGTTGGCGCGCCGTGTGGTGGTGATTGACTGCGATGTGCATCAGGGGAATGGCACAGCAGACATCACGCGCGGCGACCCGACGATTTTCACGTTTTCGATCCATGGCGATAAGAACTTCCCGTTCCGCAAAGTGGCCGGCGATTTAGACATCGGCCTGCCGGATGGCACAACGGATGAGATGTATCTCGAGCTGGTGTATGAGGGGACGCGGCGGGCCATTATGATGAGCGGCGCAGACCTTGCCATTTACATTGCTGGAGCAGATCCGTTTGAGGGCGACCGACTGGGCAAGCTCAAAATCAGCAAGCGGGGGCTGTGGGAGCGTGATAAAATCGTCTTTGATTTGTGTGAGCAGGCCGGTCTGCCGGTCGCGATTGCGATGGGAGGTGGATATGCCCGCGATGTTGAGGACATCGTGGATATTCACCTGCAAACCATTCAGCAAGCTGTGGAGAGGGTTGGGGCGTGGACAGCGCGACGTTAGAAACGACGCGGCGGGTGCTGCGGCTGCGTTTGCTTAATCTGGTGAGCGTGCAGGCCTGTTATCTGGCGCGTGAGGATGAGGGCTTGCTGACGGTGCACACATGGATGAACACGGTCATCCATCTGCGGGTGCTGCCTGCGCCCATCAAGCTGGGGACGCTGAAGAAATACCTGAAAGAGGCCACCGAAGCCGGCATTGGCTCGGTGTTTATGCTCAGCCGCGCCTTGATGCCAGAGCACAATCACCGTGTGGCCGTGCCAGAATGGCTGCTGGCGCTGCATGCCCTAACGCAGGAGCGGGTGTATACCATCCGCCTGGATGGGGAAGCGGTGCGCCTTGGCCAGCTGCATTTTGAGCCGGTGGGGTCTACGGGTGAATATGTGGCCAAGTATGGCCCAGCGCTTAATCTGGACAAGATGCGCTTTTTTCGCACCAGCATCAAAGCCAAGGCCATCAAAGGGGATTGGCAAATCGCCGATTTTGGCAGTGAGGCCTTTTGGCGAGACCCGCACCGTCCCAGCGTGCATCAGCCGCAGTATCACCGCCCAGACCCGTCAGAATATGCCGAGCGGGCGTGGAAGTCGTGGAGCGGCACGACATGGGATGCGCCCCCGCTGCAAGATGCATATGATTCGTGTGCCCCGCGGCAGGATGCGGTGATGCTGGCGTATGCCTGTCTGAATGTGCGCCATGATGCCACCTATGATGAGGTTCGGGCGGCCTATCGCAAGCTGGCGATTGCTTATCACCCGGATACCAGCGCCTTGCCCCAAGAAGAAGCCGCGCACAAGTTCCGAGAACTGAACGCGGCTTACGAGGCGATCCAGCGGGCGCGGAAGTGGGTCTAGGCCTCGGCGGCCTGCGGTTCTGTGATGACCCAGTAGCGCCGGCCATCAGGGGTGCGGCCCAGCAGATTCCGCTCGAACATCTCGCGGCGCAGAATGGCCCAATCCTCGAAGGTGTGCCACTGACGCAGCAGGTCATTGACCTCGCGCTCGGTATATTCGCGGTGGGAATCAAACTTGGTGATGAGGTAATTCAGCACCAGCTGCTGACCGATGAGGCGTTCACCTTTGCGCGTGGGCCAGCGGGTGATGCGCCCCTGTTCGTCTAGATATTTCTCAAGGGTAATCATGTGAAGCGTGTCTCCTAAATGTAAGGCAGGCGATGCAGATGCTGTTGACCCTTGTGAACCCTCAGCACCCGTGATGACATCAGTATACGACGGGAACAGCCGGTTTTGTGATGTGTTCCCTCAAAATTGGGGGTGTCTGGTATACTGAGTCGTAGGTAGGAGTAGACCTTTTGGGGCTGAGATGGATACCCGATTGATGGGCCAACGCGGAGAAGACGCGGCTTGTGCGTGGCTTGAAGCGCGCGGGTATCGGGTGGTGATGCGCAATTGGCGCTGTGCCGAGGGCGAAATCGACATTGTGGCGCGGCAGGGGACGTGGTGGGTGCTGGTGGAAGTGCGTGCGCGGCGCGGAACACCCGACGCGGCGCTGGAGAGCGTAGGGCCTAACAAGCGGCGTCAACTGCAAAAGGCGGCTTATTTGTTTGTTGATCAGTTTGGCTTGCACGCCGATGCTTGGCGGATTGACGTGATTGGGGTGGGTGTGGGGCGCGCTGGTGCGCTTGAAATCGCCCATGTGGAGGATGCACTTGGCTGGTAACCCGCCTTTGTTGGTGATTTTAGGCCCGACTGCGGTGGGCAAGACGCGCCTTGCGCTGGAGATGGCGGCGCATTGGCCGATTGAGGTGGTGAGCGCGGACAGTCGGCAGGTGTATCGCGGGATGGATATTGGTACGGCCAAGCCAACGGCGGCAGAGCGTGCGGCTGTGCCGCATCACTGCCTAGACCTTGTTAATCCGGATGAGACGGTGTCGCTGGCGCAGATGAAGCAGGCCATGACCCGCGCGATTGACGACATTCACAGGCGGGGCAAGCTGCCGCTGCTGGTGGGTGGGACGGGGCAGTATATCAGCGCGGTGATTGAGGGGTGGTCTATCCCCGAAGTGCCGCCAAATGCCGCCCTGAGGGCCGAGCTGGAGGCGTTTGCGGCGGAGCACGGGGCGCAGGCGCTGCATGACCGCTTGCGGGCGTTGGATGCGACTGCGGCGGACAACATCGCGTATCAGAATGTGCGGCGGGTGGTGCGCGCGCTGGAGGTTTGCCTTGAAACCGGCAGGCCGATGACGGAACTTCAGCATAGGCATCCGCCGTCTTATGATGTGGTGGTGTGGGGTCTGACGATGGAGCGCGAGGCGCTGTATGCACAGGCCGACCGGCGGGTTGAGGGGATGATTGCGGCGGGGTTTGTCGAGGAGGTGCGCGGTCTGCTGGCGCTGGGGTATCGGCGTGATTTGCCCTCGATGAGTGGGCTGGGCTATCGCGAGCTGGCGGCACATTTGCAGGACGGCCTGCCTTTGGATGAGGCGGTGCGCCTGACCCAACATGCCACTCATGACTTTATCCGCCGGCAGTACACATGGTTTCGTAAGATGGGCGAGCGCATTCTGTGGCATAATGTGCGTTCGTTGGAGTGGCAAGAGGTAGTGGGTGCGCTGCCGTGGCAGCGGTGAGGCATGGCGCGATATATACCGAGAAATTTACAAGGACGTAACGCCGGCATAGGCATCCTGCTGTTGATTTTTATGTTTTTGATGGCAGGGCCGCGCACGTTTTCGAACCTGATTTCAGTAGAGGGCAGCTGCGCGTCACTGCGCCGCCCTTCTGAACCGGATATGCATCATTCGTTGATTCAGCGCGTGGCCAGCCAGCGTGTAACGCCGATTCGGGTGCGGGTGCGGGTGAGCGGGCAGCGTGATGATGGCTCGCAGGTGGTGACGGTCGTGCTGACCAATGCCACCATTGGGACGCTGCCGATTGTCATCCCTAATGACACCAACTTTCCAGATGGGCGGTTGGATGTGAACAATCAGACGCTTGATGGGGTGGGGATTTTGGTGGCGGGGTCTGTCACACTGCCGGCGCTCAACGACACCCGTATACCGGTGTCCTATGATCAGGTGCGGATGCTGGTGCCGCAGCAGAGCTGCACGGTATCGCGCGTGCTTTCGGCGGCAGAGGCGGCACAAGCTGGCCTGCGTGCTGGTGCGCCGGTCACGGGATATTATCGCAACTCGACCAGCGGGACGATTAACCAGCGCACGGTCAATTCTATCTTCCCCGACCTTGGTTTGTGGGTGGGGGCGGTGGCGTCACAACCGGCGGTTGTGCCGTCGGTATTTATCCCGACCCCGACCCCGATTATCGCCAGTGCTGGGGGCTAGGCGGCAGCATAAGCGCGGATGATGTTATAATGTTCGTCAGCGTGTAAGTCAGCGTATTTTGGTTCATTTTGTAACCGGAGAGAGAAACCCATGTCGGACACCAAACGCAGCACCCCTGTGCTGGTGGTCATGGATGGCCCAGATGCCAACAAGAGTTACCCGATCGAAAAAGACGAAGTGGTGCTGGGACGCGAAGACCACTGTGATATTGTCCTGCGCGAGCGGCAGATTTCGCGCGAGCATATCAAGCTGCTGCATAAGGACGGGCATTATTTTGTTCAAGACCTGAACAGCAGAAATGGGACATGGGTCAATGGCAAAAAGCTGGAGGGCACGCAGGAGCTGTATGACAACGACGAGATCCACGTTGCGTTGGCCATCCGGCTGCAATTTGTGGGGTCTGGGGCGACTGCGCCGCTGCCGTTTGAAGTCCCACAGACTCTGAGCGGTCGCTTGCGGCTTGACCGTGAGGCGCGCCGCGTGTTTGTGAGAGACGTCGAGCTAGACCCACCGCTGAGCCTGCCGCAGTATCGCCTGTTGGAACTGCTGTATCTGCATGCGGGGCGGGTTTGTACGCGCGAGACGGTGGTAGAGACGGTGTGGCCAGATGTGGTTGGCGAGGGGGTCAGCGAGCAGGCGATTGATGCGCTGGTGCGCCGCCTGCGCGATCGTCTGGCCGAGCTTGACCCTGACCATCAGTATATTGTCACGATGCGCGGGCACGGCTTTCGTCTGGATAACCCAGCGGAATAAGCGCGCCAAAGGACGAATGTTTCGCCCCCAAACAGGCTGCGGTTTGGGGGCGGTGTTTTGGGTGTGGATTAGGCGTAGGTGTCGCGGCCCATCACAAAAAAGATGTAATCGTGGGGTTTGCTGGGGTATCCCAATATGTGCAGCATGGCCTGCATCTGGGCGCGGTGGTCTGTGCCGTGGTTGATGATGTGCAGCAGCACCTGCCAGACCTTGAAGGCGTTGAACTGACCGTCGAGGTCTTCATCCGTCAGGGCTGCCAGATAGGCGCGCTGACGGCCTTCTACCGCGTCCCAATAGGCCCGAACGCTGGCGGCGTCGGGGTACTGCTGTGGATCAGCAAAGCGGGGAGGGCCATCTTGGCCAGCGAGGCCTTCAAACCAGTTGTCGTCTACCGAGGCGAGGTGCACACAGTGGTTGCGGATTGACCCGATCGAGTAATCGAGCGCCTGTGTGAAGACATCAGGCGGGAGGGGGGCAATTACCTGCTCCCACAGGCGGCGGTTGGCCGAAAAATGGTAGTCGTACAGCTGACGAAAATCGCTGGCGTTCATGGTGTTTTAGATGACCTCGATAGATGCGCCTTGTGAAGCCGTGCAGACGTAGAGCTTGGCCGTTTGTCCGGTGTTTTTATTGTACACCTGTTCTACGAATTGCACAAACGAGTCTGCGGCTTCGGCCATCACCAATGCCACGGCACAGCCGCCGAATCCTGCACCAGTCATGCGTGCGCCATAGCAGGCGGGATGACGGCGTGCGGCATCGACCATGCTGTTGAGGGCGTCGGTAGAGACCTCGAAGTCATCGCGCAGCGAGTCGTGACTGGCGTCCATCAGTGCGCCGAGCACGCGCGCGTCGCCGGCACGCATGGCGTCATAGGCGGCGAGGGTGCGGGCGTTTTCGGTGATGACGTGGCGAGCACGCCGGCGGGTGAGTTCGTCCAGCTCGTGAGCGCGGGCATTGAAGGTATCGACATCGACATCGCGCAGCACTTTGACGCCGAAGTGCTGCGAGGCCTGCTCGCACTGCTGGCGGCGCTCGTTGTATTTGCTGTGGACGAGGCCACGGCGTGTGCTGGTATCCATCACGACGGCGACCGTGCCAGTGGGCAGGGGGGCGGGGTGATGACTGAGGGTGCGGCAGTCGATGAGCAGGGCGTGTCCGGCCTGACCCGCTGCCGAAATCATCTGATCCATGATGCCGGTCTTGAGGTCGAGCCATTCATTTTCGACGCGCTGGCCGAGCAGCGCCATGCGTGGGGCGTCCCAAGCGAAGCCCGAGACGGCTTCGAAGGCGCGGATGGTGGCCATCTCTAGGGATGCTGAGGACGATAGACCTGCGCCGATCGGGATATTGCCGGTGATGACGCCTTCCCACCCCGTAAGCTCGAAATCTTCGGACTGGAGGACGGCGGCGACGCCTTTGAGGTATTCGACGGGTGAGGAGTCGATACGGGTCAGGTCATCGAGCGAGAACTCGGCCTGCTGGTCAAAGTCCAGCAGGTGGACGATGATGCGGCGGTCGTCACGCTGGCGCAGGGCGATGAGGGTTTCGCTGTCGATGGCCATCGGCAGGACGAAGCCGTCGTTATAGTCGGTGTGTTCGCCAATCAGGTTGACGCGCCCGGGCGCGCGCGCGATGAACGCTGGTGCGGCCTGAAAATGCTGTGAGAAGGCGTGATGGACGGTTAGGCGCAAGTCACTCATGAGGATGTCTCGCTGTAGTGTGTGTCGGGGAGGGCGCGGAGGCGTGCGGCGGCCTGCTCTGGGGTCAGGTCGCGTTGGGCTTCGGCCAGCAGCTCAAAGCCGACCATAAACTTGCGGACGCTGGCCGAGCGCAGCAGCGGCGGGTAGAAATGGGCGTGCAGCTGCCAACCGCTGGTATCGCCTTGGGCGGGTGCACCGTGCCAGCCCATGGAGTAGGGGAACGAGATTTCGAATAGGTTGTCATAGCGCACCAGCAGGCTTTTGAGCACGCTGGCCAGCGATTGACGTTGTGATGGGGTGAGGTCGGGGAGATGGCCGGCGGCGAAGCGCGGCAGCACCATGGTCTCGAAGGGCCAGACCGCCCAATAGGGCACAAGGGCCACCCAATCGGCGTTGAGGGTGACGATGCGTTCGCCGCGCTCAATTTCGAGATTGACATAGTCCAGCAGCAGTGGTGACCCGTGCTGCTCAAAATAGGCGCGCTGATGCTTATCCTCGGCGGCGGCTTCGTTGGGCAAAAAGTCGCAAGCCCAGATTTGGCCGTGGGGATGGGGGTTAGAAGCGCCCATGGCCTCACCGCGGTTCTCAAAAATCTGCACCCAGCGGTAGGTCTGGCCAAGCTCAGTGACCTGCGCGGCCCATGCATCGACTACGCGGGCGATGTCGGGGGTGTCCATCAGGGCGAGGGTGAGGTCGTGACGGGGCGAAAAGCACAGCACACGGCTGGTGCCGCGCGCCATCTCGACATGCAGCAGGGGGTGCGGCTGATGGTCGATGAGCGGGGTATCGGGGAGCAGCGCGGCAAAGTCGTTGGTAAAGACAAAGGTATCGGTGTAGTGGGGGTTGTGCTCGCCATTGGCGCGCACGTTGCCCGGGCACAGATAACAGGTTGGATCGTGGTGTGGGCGCTCAACCTGTGAAGGGCGTTCGGTTTGGCCCTGCCACGGGCGCTTGGTGCGATGCGGTGAAACCAATACGTATTCGCCTGTGAGGGGGTTATAACGTCGGTGCGGATAGTCGTCTAGGATGCCCATGATGTGTGTCCTGCGTGAGAGTAAAAATCGACAGATGGGGCAGCGATGGTTTTTCTGATCACTGCCCCGCCGTGAGCTGCTTTAGGCAAGGCCTGTCAGGCGTGGCAGGATGTGGGCCGTGATGTCGGCCATGGTGCGGGGTTCTGGCACGTCGCGCAGCAGCGACCATGTCTCGACATGGTCGATGGTTTCGCCGGGGGACAGGGTGACCAGTGGGCCGAGGGTCTCGACCTCCAGCATGAAGTGGATGGTGAACAACTCTGATGAGCATCCGCCATCGGGATAGGCTGCGCCTTCGATGTGTTCGTACTGCTTGACGAACAGATGCCCGCCGCGGGCATAGGCCAACCACTCACGGATGTTGGGCGCGCCGATTTTCTGCGGGGTCTGGGCGGTAGGGTCGCCTTTGAGCAGCACATATTCTGGGGTGAACGTCCAGCGTGGGTCGCTGAAGTCGGTATAGGCCCACATCATCAGGTGCCCGGTGGGGAGTAGATTGCCCTCGTGAGAGCCGCGCGGCGGCAGGGGCAAGATGGCTGTGCCGCCCGGCGCCATGCAGGTGAGCGCCCACGGCGAGACCTGTATCGGCCAGACGCTGTGATTGGTGAGGCTGTGGGTGACCAGCACGCGCGGAGCGGACGGGGACAGCGAGAATTGCAGCGTCTTTTGCAGGCCGGTGGTGTGTTCGATGGGTGCGGCGGCGGTCAGCAGGTCGTCGGCAAAGTTGACCTCGATGGGTTGGTTGTCGGGATAGTAGGTGGCGGTGGTGGATTCTGGGGCGGCCCAAAAGCGGTGGCCGCCATACAGCCTAAACTGGTCTGATGGGACGGCCCGACTGGCATCATAGAGTTCTGCCAGCTCGTTGTGCTGCCCGACAAAGCCAAAGCGCAGCACACGTGGGCCAAACTCACCGCTCAGGATGAGGTCTACTTGCCCATTGCTGAGTCGCCAGCAGTTTTGCCATCCGCCATAGCCGACGCGCTCGAAAGTGAGAGAAGACATGCCGTAATCCCCCTTTTAGATGAGCGACACGCTGACGTGTGCAGGCGCAAGGCGTGGCGTGCTGGCGCGGACGGTGACCTGCCCGACTTCGTGGCGAGTGCGCAGATAGACCGCGGCTTGGCCGCCGATGAGCGGGAAGACGGTGTCGCCCAGCAGGTCTGCCGGCCCTTCGACGTCGAGGGTGACGACGGCGGCGGCATAGGTGAGCGGGTTGCCATATTTATCGACGATGCGGAAGACGACACGGGTCATGTCTGCGCCGTCGGCATACAACTCTGCGTCATCGACCGACAGCTCTAGGCGCGCAGGCACGCCATCGGCGGCTATGCACTGCTCGATGACCGGCTTATCCTCGATATAGCCGACCACGCGCAGGTCATCCCATGGGAAGGCGAGGCGGATGTCGAGGTCTTTCATCATGATGGGGGGGTGCGGCAGGTGCGGATAAGTCTCACGGTCGGGATAGAACTTGCCCTGCGGTTTTTCGCCGACAAAAGCTTCGACATAGTCGCAGTTGGTCAGCACCGTGACGGGTTGGATGGTTGCACCCTCGTTATAGTCACCGGCCTTCCAGTTGCTGGCGATGTGCAGCACAGGGCGCACCGAGGGCGGGGTTTGGCTGGCATAGGCATAGGCGGCATATTTGGGCAGGCGGAAGATATCGGCGACGCCGTGATAGCAGATGCGGTCACCTGCGCCGAATTCGCGGTGTGTGTTGTAGTCAAAGGCGCACCAGCCAATAGCGCCGCTGACTCCGCCCATGGCGCGGGCGAGGTCTTGTATCAGCAGGTGACGGTGAGCGTGCTCAACACGGCGCTGGTCATGATCCCATGACTTGGTGGGGAACATGTGCCCGTTATATTCGGTGACGAGGTGCGGGGTGTGTTCTGGCTCTGCGATGCGGTTAGAGAAGTCGTTATAGGTATAGACGTCTTCAAGGAACTCTGAGCCGAGGAAGAAGCGCACGCCGCCAGTGGGGCGGGTGGGATCGAGGGAGCGGGCGAGGGTGTTGGTGCGGGTATAGAAGTCGTGGTCGTCCCACGATTCGTTGATGCGCACGCCCCAGATGATGATGGATGGATGGTTGCGGTCGCGTTCAATCATGGCGGCGACGTCGCGCAGTGCCAGCGATTTCCAGTCTTCGTCACCGATGTGCTGCCAGCCGGGGATTTCTTCAAAGACCAGCAGGCCGAGTTCGTCGCAGCGGTCAAGGAAGTGGCGGGACTGGGGATAGTGCGAGGTGCGGACGATGTTCACCCCCAGCTCGTGCTTGAGGATTTCGGCATCTTTGCGCTGGAGGCGGGCCGGCGCGGCAGCCCCGATAAAGGGGTAGTTTTGGTGGCGGTTGAGGCCCATCAGCTGCAAGCGCTGCCCGTTGAGATAGAAGCCGTCGTCTTTGAACTGTGCCTCGCGGAATCCGAAGCGAGTCCAGCGGCGGTCGAGGGTTGGCCCGCTGCCGCCGTCCATCATGTGAGTGACGAGGCGGTAGAGGGTGGGGCTGTCGGGAGACCACAGCGCCGGCTGGGGCAGGTTGTTGAGCGTGAGGGTGATGGTGGCGGTTTGGCCGGCGGGGACGGTGGCGGTGATGGGGGTGGGGGTGCTGGCCTCAGCGGGTTCATCGGGGGCGTCTTCGCGCCCATAGGCCACATATAGGCCGATGGTACGCTCGGTGCTGCTGGTGTTTTTGACCCGCACATCGACATCCACCGATGGGGTTTGGCTGAGCACGCTGCGCGGCTTGACGAACACGTTGTCGATATAGACTGGCTCGACGTAAATCAGGTTTACCTCGCGGTAGAGGCCGCCAAACACCAGATAATCGACGGTGTGACCGAAGGGGGGGATGTCTTT
>DAOUCZ010000020.1:0-1796 GCA_034431675.1 Anaerolineae bacterium
GTCGATCATCTCAACAACACCGGCTTTGCTGCACGCGGTGCCACCCTTGATATGCCCGAGCACGGCCTGACCACCGACGTGCTCGACCAGACCGATGTGCTGCTGTGGTGGGGGCATATGGCTCATGGTGATGTTCAAGATGACATCGTCGAACGGGTGCACCAGCGTGTGCTGCTGGGCATGGGCCTGATTGTGTTGCACAGCGGCCACTACAGCAAAATCTTCAAAAAACTGATGGGCACGACCTGCTCACTAAAATGGCGCGAAGCCGACGAGCACGAGCGCATCTGGGTGGTCAACCCCGGTCACCCCATCGCAGACGGCCTTGGCGAATACTTTGAGCTGCCGGCACACGAGATGTACGGGGAGTTTTTTGACGTACCCGCACCAGACGAACTGGTATTTGTGAGCTGGTATCCGGGGGGCGAGGTCTTCCGATCGGGGTTATGCTATCACCGTGGGCGCGGCAAGGTCTTTTATTTTAGCCCGGGCCACGAAACCTACCCCATTTATTATCAAAAAGAAGTGCTGCACGTCATCTCTAACGCCGTGAAGTGGGCCGCGCCCTCCGGTGCAGCATACCGCCTCGATGCCCCCAATGCAAAGCCGCTTGAACCCCTCAACAACAAGCGCGAGGAGTAACCCACATGACCACACCCACCCTCAAAGTCGGCGTTATTGGCGTGGGCGGTATTGCCGCAACGCATATGCCCGGCTGGGCCGCATCTCCTTATGCCGAAGTCGTCGCCGGCGCAGACCCCAACCCCGAATCGCTGACTGCATGGGGGAAAAAATGGGATGTTCAGCACCTTGTGGCCGACGCGCAGACGCTCATCCAAGACCCAGACATCGACATCATCGACATCTGCACGCCTTCCATGTTCCATGCCCCGCTCACCATCGCGGCGCTCGACCACGGTAAACACGTCATCTGCGAGAAGCCGCTGGCGCCTACCCCCGCCGAAATCCGCCAGATGATTGCCGCTCGTGACCGCGCCGGCAAACTGCTGATGACCGCCCAACATCACCGCTACAGCGCACAGGGTCAGGCCCTCAAAGCCGAAATTGACCACGGCACGCTGGGCGACATCTACCATGCGCGCGCATGGTATCTGCGCCGCAACCTCGTCCCCACCGGCCCGGGATTCGTCCTCAAATCGCGGTCAGGTGGCGGCGCTTGTATCGACATCGGGGTTCATGCCCTTGATATGGCCCTATGGCTAATGGGCAGCCCGCAGCCTGTCAGTGTCACCGGCCTTGCCCGAAACGCCCTCAGCAAACTGCCGGGCGCATGGTCTCCATGGGCGGGTGGCACACCCATCCCCCCCGAAATGGACGTCGAAGAACTCGCCGTCGGCTTTGTTCGGTTTGCCAACGGCGCGACCATGATGCTCGAATTCAGCTGGATGCTCAACGGCCCACACAACGAAGACCTTCAGGTTTGGTTGTATGGCACGGCAGGAGGATGCCACTACCCCAAAGCCGAGCTGTATACCAGCAGCCACAGCCCACGCCAGCAGTACGACATCGCGCTGAAGTATCTGCCACAACCGCTCGGCCCACATGCCATTGAATGTATGGCATTTGCCGAGGCGGTTTTTACGGGCGCACCCTCGCCCGTCCCCGCCGAGCAATCGTTGATTGTCCAGACCATCCTCGACTCAATATATACCAGCGCCGAGACCGGTAGAGAGGTGCGCCTTGACGAATAAGACACTGCTGTTGGGCGTTCAGCTGTACAGCTTGCGCCAAGAACTGCTTGCCGACTTTGACGGCACAATGCAAGCCGTGGCAGG
>DAOUCZ010000021.1:0-4401 GCA_034431675.1 Anaerolineae bacterium
GTGCTGTCTGGTGGGTGTGCAGGCAGGACGAGGTCGAGTAAGGCGCGTAGGCGTCCGCGTAACGACAAGATGGGAGAACGCAGAAACGCGCGCAAATCGGTTGGGGCGACGAGGTGAAATCCTGTGGGTAGTGGATAAAGCTGACCTTTGCGCAGCACATAGGTGTGATGGTTTTCGGGGCGGGTGTGGATGATATATGGCTCTAGGCCCAAGTGTTGGGCCAGCTGATAGGCCCACGGCTTGCGCATCAAAAAGGCATCTGGGCCGTGCTCGATGGTGAAACCTGCGATGTGCTCTGTGCTGAGTTTGCCGCCGGCGTGTGGCGCTTTCTCTAGCACCACCGGCGACCAACCCGCGTTCTTTAGGGTATAGGCGGCGGTCAGCCCAGCAATGCCACCCCCGATGATGACGGCATCAGCGCCGGATGGCGGTGCTGCTGTAGACATGGACGGCCTCGACCAAGCGGCGGACGGTATCGACAGGGGTTTCGGGCAGGATGCCGTGACCGAGGTTAAAAATATGACCAACACGCCCGTTGGCTTGGCGCAGCACGTCCTGTGCGCGGGCTTCGACAGCGGGCCACGCCGAAAACAGCGTAATCGGGTCTAGGTTGCCCTGTATGGCATGGTTTGGGCCAAGTGTCCGCCATGCGGTCTCAAGGTCGATACGCCAATCAATGCCGATGACATCCGCGCCGAGTGTGGCAAGGTCGGGCAGCAGGGCACTGGTGTCTGTGCCAAAGTAGATGATAGGCACTGACGTGCGTGCTTTGACCTGCTGTATCAGCTGGCGCAGGTAGGGCAGGACTCCGATGCGGAAGTCGTATGGCGAGAGCTGGCCTACCCAAGAATCAAACAGCTGTACGGCTTGTGCACCCGCCTCAGCCTGTGCCACCAAATAATCTGCGACCAGCGCGGTGAGTTTTTGCATTAGTTCGTCCCATGCGTCTGGCTGACCCATCATCAATGTTTTGACGCGGCTGTGATGCTTGCTGCCCCCACCTTCGATGGCATAAGCCGCCAGCGTGAAAGGTGCGCCGCTGAAGCCGATAAGCGGGACGCCGCGCGCATCCAATGCTGGGCGAAGGCGTCGGATGGTTTCTAGGGTAAAAGGTACGTTGTCTTGAGCGGGGGGGACGCGCAGCGCTGCGATGTCGGCGGCAGTGCGGACGGGGTTGTACAGCACAGGCCCTTCGCCTTCCAGATAGTCGAGTTCTAGGCCCATCCCGACCAGCGGGGGCAGGATGTCGGCAAACAAGATGGCGGCATCAACCCCAAAGGCCTCGACGGGTTGGAGTGTGACAGCGGCGGCGATTTCGGGCGAGCGCACCATCTCCAGAAAACTGTGACCGGCACGGATGGCGCGGTACTGTGGCATGTAGCGTCCGGCTTGGCGCATCAGCCAGATGGGGGTGGCATCAGTGGGAAGGCGGTGACAGGCCGCCAGAAAACGCGGGAGTGGGGTGGGGGACATGGTGGACTCCGTCATGGCGGGATTAGGCCTCTTGAAGCCAGCGTGCAGCATCAAGGGCAAAGTAGGAGATGATGATGTCTGCGCCGGCGCGTTTGATGCCGGTCAACATTTCTAGCGCACAGCGGCGCAAATCCAGCCAACCGTTTTGCGCGGCAGCATGCAGCATGGCGTATTCTCCGCTGACTTGATACGCCGCCAACGGCAGGTGGAAGGCCTCACGCACAGCGCGCAGCACATCCAGATAAGGCAGTGCGGGCTTGACCATCAAGAAATCTGCGCCTTGGTCAACATCAAGCGAGGCTTCTTTGAGGGCTTCGCGCAGGTTGGCCGGGTCCATTTGATACTGCGCGCGGTCACCAAACTGCGGGGGGCTTTCGGCGGCATCGCGGAATGGCCCATAAAACCCGCTGGCATATTTAACGGCATAGCTCATCACGCCTGTATTGGATAGGCCGGCAGCATCCAGCGCGCTGCGAATCGCGCCGACCATGCCGTCTAGCATCCCAGAAGGAGCGATTAAGTCTGCCCCCGCCTGCGCGTGAACAACCGACGCCTTTCCAAGCAGTTCAAGCGTGGCGTCATTGAGTAAATAGTCGACGGGTTGCTGCGGATCGTAGTGTTCTGCACCGGGTGCGTTAATCAAGCCGCAGTGACCGTGGTCTGTGTATTCGCAAAAGCACATGTCGCTGATGACCGTGAGGTCTGGTACTGCGGCTTTGATGGCGCGGATGGCCTGTGGGACGATGCCATCGGGGGCATAGTTTTCGCTGCCGCAGTGGTCTTTGTGGTTGGGGATGCCGAACAGCATCACCGCGGGGATGCCGAGTTTGGCGGCCTGCTTGGCCGTTTCTGCGGCGGTATCCGGAGACCACTGAAATTGTCCGGGCATCGAAGCGATGGGTTGACGTATGCCCTGACCGTGCCTGACGAACAAAGGATAGACAAAATCGGCGGGTGACAGAGTGGTCTCGCGCACCATGCGGCGCAGATTGGTTGTCAGGCGGGTGCGGCGCGGGCGAAGGGGTTGGTTCATGCGGGGGAATCCTCTGGGCGATAACGAAAATAGGTGCTTAGGGCGTCGATGAGGCCGTTTGCTGTCGAGGGCGAGGCGGTGATGATATTGGCGTATCCAGCATCTCTCAGGGTTTGCGTGGTGGTTGGCCCGATGCTGGCCAGAACCACGTCGTTCAGGGCATCAGAACTGCTTCCTTCAGCCTTTAGGCGTATCAGCAGATTGTGAAAAGCGGATGGACTGGCAAGTGTGATGGCATCTACCCGCCGGGTACGCAGTAGGGTCGGCAGGTCAACCCCACCGGTGCCGAGGGTGACGGTGTAGGCAGCTGTACAGGTGACATGTGCGCCGCGTGCGGCCAAACGATTGCCCAGTGTGTCATCCGCCAACGCGGACTGAGGCAAAAACACTTCTAGTCCTTTAGGGGCTGGCAGGGCATTTACAAGACCCTCCGCGGTATGCTGCTCACTGATGATTTTGACTGCCCAACCTGCACTGGCCGCAGCGCGCGCGGTGCTTGGCCCTATGGCGATAATCGAGGTGTGAGCTGGTGGGTTTGCCCCATAGGTTTGCAGCGCGTGTACGGTATTGGTGCTGGTCAGGATGAGCAGGTTGAACCTGCCGGCGTTTAAGGCACGAACTGCGCTGTGCAGTGGATCGGCTTTGGGTATGGGGGCGATGTTGATGCACGGATAATGCAAGGGATGTGCCCCGCATTCGCGCAGCAGCGCATCTAGGCCGTCTGATTGCGATGGGGCGCGTGTGATGACGATGTGCTTGCCCACCAAGGGAGAGACCATGTTAGCCTCCCAGCAGGTCGGGCGCGCCCTCGTTTAGGGCGACAGCGGCCAATGTCGTGCCAAGTGTGTGGGCTTGCGCAACAGGGGCGGTCTGTGTGCCGCGCCACTGTCGCCGACCATCTGGGCTGCACAGCACTGCATGGAGTTGCAGCATCCCGTCGCTGATGTGATGCGCATATGCGCCCAGTGGGACAGCACATCCACCGCCAACAGCCGATAGAAAAGCACGCTCAGCAGTGACAGCTGCACGGGTGTCGGCGTCGTCCAGCGCAGCAAGCAGTTGGCGGGCAGGTGAGGCGGCATGGCACTGAACCGCCAGCGCACCTTGTCCGGGCGCAGGGATAAACACTTCTGCTGGCAGGCGCTGGGTGATATGGCTGGCTAAGCCAAGCCGGTCA
This sequence comes from Anaerolineae bacterium, assembly GCA_034431675.1. Classification (GTDB taxonomy): domain Bacteria; phylum Chloroflexota; class Anaerolineae; order Aggregatilineales; family Phototrophicaceae; genus Flexicrinis. The sequence continues at coordinate 3,684 of DAOUCZ010000021.1, forward strand.
AGGCCCGCTGATGCGAGGATGATGGCGTCATATCCCCCATCAGGGGCAGCGGCTTTGCGCAGGCGGGTATCGACATTGCCCCGGATGTCGTGGATGTTGAGATAACCGCGAGCGCGCAGCAGGGCTGCACGGCGTGGGCTGCTTGTCCCGATGCGCGCATCGGGCGGGAGTTCATCCAGCGTGCGGCCTGTGCGACAGACAAGGCTGTCGCGAGGGTCTGCGCGTGTGGGGATGGCAGCAATCACCAGATTGGGAACGTCTTCGGTTGGCAGGTCTTTCAGGCTGTGGACAGCACAGTCGATTTTCCCGTCATGTAGGGCTTGCTCGAGTTCGGCGGTAAAAGCGCCTTTGCCGCCCAACAGTGGCAGCGGCGTATCCAGAACGCGGTCGCCGCGGGTGGTGACGAGGATTTCCTCGATGACAAGTCCCGGGTGGGCGGCGCGCAGCAAATGGGCAACATGGTGAGTTTGCCACAGGGCCAGCGCCGATCCGCGCGTGCCAATGCGGATGGTATTAGGCATGAGTGGTGTTCTCCCATTGGGACGAGGCGGCTTGCGCTTTTAAGGTGATGATTTGACCGTGAAGGGTTTTTTGAGTGAGGCGACGGACTCGCCGCTCTAGATTGCGACGCTGCTGTTCATCGAGGTCTGGTTGATGCTGAAATGCTTCGGCCAGCTGTGCTTGTATGTCTGCCTCGGCCTGTTGATAGAGGGCCTTG
>DAOUCZ010000022.1:0-2523 GCA_034431675.1 Anaerolineae bacterium
ACGGTGTTGAACCATGGGGCGGCCTGCCGGTGAGCGTAAGTCACGCCGCAGACCTCTTTCAATCACTGGGATTACAAACCCCCAGCGCACACCTCCCCCTGCTCAGCGGGGAAGACGGCCCAAAGGCGCTGGAGGCAGCCCGCACCTACAACCTACAAACCATTGTGCTGCCCTACCTACCTCCAGAGCACTTCTCTGACCGTGACAGCCTCGCCCGTACCGCAGCGCTCATCAACGAGAACGCACACCGCGCCCAAGATGCTGGCTTTGCCTATGGGTATCACAATCACTGGTGGGAACTGGCCGACCTTGATGGCACACCTGCCCTGTATCATCTGATTGACCTGCTTGATCCAACCGTGCTACTCGAAATCGATGTGTATTGGGTGGCAGTGGCGGGCCTGTCCCCTGCTGACGTGCTGAGCCGCCTTGGCACACGTGCCGCTTTGCTACACCTCAAAGATGGGCCGGCAGACAAGCCCGAATCACCGATGCTGGCCGCCGGCACAGGCCGCATCGACTTTCACGCACTACTGACTCAGGCTCAGGCAGATTGGGGATTTGTTGAGCTGGATGCTTGTGCCACGGATATGCTGCAAGCTGTTCGCCAAAGCGCGACATACCTGCTTTCATCTGGCCTAGCCAAGGGTAAAGCATGACCTCCACACCAACACATGCCGGAACTGTCGGGGAAGTCGCTCGTATCTTCCTGCGCCTCGGTGCAACCGCCTTTGGTGGCCCTGCCGCTCATATCGGCTTGTTCCGACAAGAATTGGTTCATCAACGCGCATGGGTGACCGATGAACAGTTTATCGACCTGCTCGGTGTCACCAACCTCATCCCCGGCCCTAACTCCACCGAAATGGCCATTCATCTTGGCCATGTGCGGGCCGGTTGGCGCGGGGCTATTGCAGCCGGTGTGTGTTTCATTCTGCCAGCGGCCATATTGGTACTGCTGTTGGCCATCCTCTATCTACAAATTGGCAGCACCCCAACCGCTGCCGGCCTCTTATATGGTGTCAAACCGGTCATCATCGCCATTGTGGCGCATGCCCTATATGGCCTGTTGGGCAAGGCGCTCAAGAACCGCACCCTGTTGGTTTTGGCCGCTGGCGCACTGGCGGTCTATCTGTTGGGTGCAGACGAAATCGCGGTGCTGTTTGGGTTTGCTTTTGCCTACCTGCTCATCCGCCGAGGCCTCAACGGTCAAAACGGTATTCTGGTTGGTCTGCCGGCAGCCCTCCAGATAGGTCTCAGCGCGATGCCGGTCTCACTGCCGCTGTTGTTTTTCAACTTTCTGAAAATCGGCACGGTGCTGTATGGCAGTGGGTACGTGCTGCTGGCATTTATCCGCACCGATTTCGTCGAAGGCCTCGGCTGGCTGACCAATCAGCAGCTGCTTGATGCCGTCGCTGTAGGGCAGTTCACCCCCGGCCCACTGTTTACCACCGCAACCTTTGTCGGTTATCTGGTCGGTGAGCAAATTGGTGTGGGCCTATTGGGAGCACTCCTAGCAACCGTCGGCATCTTCTTGCCCTCATTCATCTTTGTGCTGCTCACTAACCCGCTGATACCCCGCCTGCGCCAGAACGCGGCCCTATCAACCTTGCTAGACGGGGTCAACGCCGCTGCGCTGGCCCTGATGGCGGGAGTCACCTTTCAGCTCGGCATCAGCGCGTTGGTTGATATTCTCACGCTGGTGCTGGCGGCTGTATCCCTGCTGGTGCTCATCCGCACCCGCATCAATGCCACATGGCTAATCATCGCGGGTGCACTCATCGGCCTGCTGATACGTGGCCTCGCTTAGACCTATCTGCTCATTTATCCCCCCATCCCCAATGTTATGGATATTCACGGCACATATACATTCAATCATCCACAAGCCAAGGTTTGGAATGCCCTTACAAACCCTGAGGTTATTGCACAAGCGCTTCCGGGCGTCCAACAGCTTACCCCGCGCCTAGACCAACCGCTGGCATGGGATACTGTCATCTCACTAGGGTTTATTGGCATCTCAGCCAGTTTTGGCGGTCATATCGCCATGAGTGACCTGCGTCCGCCCGATGCGTTTCAGCTCGTCATCAGCGGCGGCGGCACAGACTCCCGCGTGATGGGCACAGCGCATATCCAGATTTCCCCCAATCCCGATGCACCAGACAGCACCACCCTGACCTATGCCGGTGCAGCCACAGTCACAGGCACATTTGACGCTCTCCCCCAATCCATGGTCAAAAACGTGGTACTGTCATTGAGCCGGATGTTTTTTGGTGGGATTGCCCGCCATCTCGACTCAACATCAAACACCCTCGATGGGAAAACCGACCATGCGTGACGTGCAGCAGGACATCCGCAAATGGCTCGAAACCGGTCAACCTGTCGCATTGGCCACGGTGATAAACACATGGGGTTCTGCACCGCGACAGAGTGGTTCAAAGCTGGCTATCACCCCGCCGCACATCATGTCCGGGTCGGTCAGCGGTGGATGTGTTGAGAGTGCAGTGATTGAAGAGGCGCTCGCCTCTT
>DAOUCZ010000023.1:0-11586 GCA_034431675.1 Anaerolineae bacterium
TCAGCCTCGGCCTGTGCCTTCACACGCTGCGACCCGGGCACCACCATCACACGGACGCCATCTGCCACCTTGCGCCCCTGAATAAACTTAGCAGCCTCGCGCAGGTCACCGATACGGCTGTTGGTGCAGCTCCCGATAAACACCACATCAACCTTTTTGCCCAACAAAGGCTCATTGGGGCGCAGGCCCATATAGCTCAAGGCCTTATCCAACGCCACCTTGGCGCTGTAATCCCCCAGATTGTCCGGATCGGGCACACGATCTGTAATCTTCATGCCCATGCCCGGGTTCGTGCCATAGGTAATCATTGGCACAAGGTCGTCCGCGTTCAACTCAACCAGCGCATCATACTGCGCGCCCTCATCAGTTGGCAGTGTGCGCCAGTTGGCCACAGCGGCATCCCATGCAGCACCCTTGGGCGCATATGGCTTGCCCGCTACATATTGGAAGGTCGTCTCGTCTGGCGCAATCATGCCAGCGCGCGCGCCACCCTCAATGCTCATATTGCAGATGGTCATGCGGCCTTCCATGCTCAGTGCACGGATGGCCGAACCGGTATACTCCACCACATACCCTGTACCGCCGCCGACCCCGATTTTGGCAATAATCGCGAGGATGATGTCCTTGGCCGTCACGCCCGGGTGCAGCTGACCATTTACACGGATTTCCATCGTCTGAGGCTTGTTTTGCAGCAGGGTTTGCGTGGCCAACACGTGCGCCACCTCGCTGGTGCCGATGCCAAAGGCCAGCGCCCCAAACGCACCGTGCGTGCTGGTGTGGCTGTCGCCGCACACAATCGTCATCCCGGGTTGTGTCAGCCCTTGCTCAGGCCCAATGACGTGCACAATGCCTTGATTTTCGGTGCCCAGCGCATACAGCGGGATACCAAAATCACGGCAGTTCTTCGTCATCACATCCAGCTGGGCCGCTGCCTGCGCGTCCGTGACCGGAATCAAGCCATCCAAACCGCGCGGGGTGGTCGGTGTGCTGTGATCCATCGTCCCCAGTGTTTTATCGGGCCGACGCACCTTTAGCCCGCGCTCGCGCAGCTGAGTGAACGCCTGTGGTGACGTCACTTCGTGCACCAGATGCAGATCGATATACAGCACAGCCGGTGTATCCGGTGTCTGTGCACGTACAAGGTGCGAGTTCCATACCTTCTCGAACAGGGTTTTTGCGCTCATCGCTCTCTCTTACCTACAGCCTTATGCTTGTCCGACTTTACGAAACGATTCCACTCGATGCAGCAACCATCAGCTGCCGCTAATCCCCACCGTTGCGGCATCGCCTTCTGGCTTGACATCCCCATAGCCCAGCGCTGCCAGCATCCGGTTCAAGGCCGCCATATAAGCCTTGATACTTGCCACCACAATATCTGGCTCTGCCCCATACCCCCCAAACGTGCGTTGGTCTCCCTGCGGGCTGATACGTACTGTGACCTCACCCAACGCATCAATCCCCTCAGTGACTGCATGAACCGCATATTCCAGCAGCGTGTTTGGCGCTTTCACGATGGCATCCACCGCACGATATGCCGCATCCACCGGCCCAGTGCCCACCGCCGCATGGATATATTCATTGCCCTTCGCATCGCGGATTTTGAGCGTAGCGGTCGGCATCCCCATCGTGCCACACGTTATCTGGCAGTCAGTTAGGGCAAAGAACTCCTGCGGCTTCTGCGTCTCATCTGCAACCAAGGCCTCAAGGTCGGCATCGGTCACCACTTTCTTGGCATCGGCCAGCGCCTTGAACCGCGCAAACACCTGATTGAGCTGGTCGCCTTCCACCGTATGGCCCAACTCCAGCAAACGGGCCTTGAGCGCGTGTCGCCCGCTGTGCTTGCCCAACACCAATCGGCTTTCGTTCAGACCCACAGTCTCGGGTGTCATAATCTCAAAAGTCTGGGCGTTCTTCAGCATCCCATCCTGATGAATGCCCGACTCGTGAGCAAATGCATTGGCCCCCACCACCGCCTTATTGGGCTGCACAGGCATCCCCGTATAGTTAGACACCATGCGCGAGGTCTTGACGATTTCGCGCGTGTTGATGCCTGTCGTCAGATGGTAATACTGCGGGCGGGTCGCCAGTGCCATCACCACCTCTTCGAGGCTGGTATTGCCCGCGCGCTCGCCAATCCCATTGACCGTCACCTCAACCTGACGCGCCCCCGCCATCACACCCGCAAGCGTATTGGCCGTTGCCATGCCCAAATCGTCATGGCAGTGCACAGACCACACCACCCCGCTGTCTGGGCCTGCGCCGGGGGTCTCATGAATCAGGCTGTGTATCAGGTCATACCATTCCTGCGGCATCACATACCCCACCGTATCGGGGATATTGAGCGTGGTAGCACCACACTGAACAGCCAATGTGCACACCTCCACCAAAAAGGCGGGGTCGGCACGTCCGGCATCCATCGGGCTAAATTCCACATCATCGCACAGGCTTTTGGCCAATGTCACCGCATCTCGGATGATTTTCAGCGCCTCGGGCTTGGTGGTTTTGGTAATGTAATTTAGGTGATAATCGCTTACCCCCAGAAAGGTGTGGATACGCGGCTTGGCCGCATCCTTCACCCCCTCCCAGCAGGTGCGGATGTCGTGCTCTCGGGCACGCGCAAGGCCGGCAATCACCGGCCCATCCGGCGTACCGACCTCGCGGGCGATGCGCTGCACCGCCGCGAGGTCGTCTGGCGACGCCGCAGGGAAGCCTGCCTCGATGATGTCCACGCCCAAACGGGCCAACTGACGGGCAATCTCCAGCTTTTCGGCGCTGGTCAGCGTCGCACCCGGCGACTGCTCTCCATCCCGCAAGGTCGTATCGAAAATCAGTACGCGGTTACTCGGTTGTGCAGACATAACTAACGTCTCCTGTCCCAAAGGATTAACACAGCGAAAAGACAAAGGGAGGGTTCAAGACCATTAAGGCCATCTTCAGCCACAACCTCTTCCTTTCCGCCGTCAACCGGCAACCGCAGGCTTACACCTACGCCATCACTGCTCATATCGCTTTTACGCCTCCTGCTTGATACGCTTGGCGTTCAAGAAGGTCATCATATCGCGCAGTTCCGTCCCCACCTGCTCCAACAGCAGATTATGATCCTGACGGCGGCGCGGCAAGAAGTTCGGGCGGCCTTCTTTGTTCTCTGTGATCCATGCACGCGCAAACTCGCCGCTCTGGATGCGCTGGAGAACCCCAGCCATCTCTTCCTTTACCAGCTCCTCAAAGCGGTCACCCACCACATAGCCACCATATTCCGCCGTATCACTGACCGAATACCACATGTAGCTCAGGCCGCCCTGATACAGCAAATCGACAATCAGCTTCAGCTCGTGCAAGCATTCAAAATACGCCACCTCAGGCTGATAGCCTGCCTGCACCAGCGTCTCGAAACCCGCACGAATCAGCGCCGCTGCGCCGCCGCACAAAACCGCCTGCTCGCCAAACAAGTCGGTCTCGGTCTCTTCCTTAAAGGTCGTCTCAATGACGCCGGCGCGCGTGCACCCAATCGCCTTGGCATAAGCCAACGCCAATGCCTTGGCATTGCCGGTCGCGTCCTGATACACCGCCACCAGCCCGGGCACGCCGCCCCCCTCGGTAAATACTTCACGCACGCGGTGGCCCGGCGACTTGGGCGCAACCATGGTGACATCCACGCTGGCCGGCGGCACAATCGTGCCAAAATGGATGTTGAACCCATGGGCAAACATCAACATCGCACCCGGCTTCAGGTTTGGCCCAACTTCCTTGTCATATAGCTCAGCCTGCACCGTATCCGGCGCAAGGATCATCACCACATCGGCCTGCTTGGTTGCCTCGGCAGGGGTCAATACGGTCAGGCCATCAGCCTCGGCCTTGGCACGGCTCTTGCTGCCCTCGTGCAGCCCCACCACCACCGATAGACCGCTGTCCTTGGCATTCAGCGCATGGGCGTGCCCTTGGCTGCCATAGCCAATCACCGCAATCGTTTTCCCCTTCAGCAGGTCAAGGTCGGCGTTCTTCTCGTAATACATCGTTGCTGCCATGGTGTTGTTTTGTCCCTCTCTTGTGGCAAAGTTTGCGTTCTCAACAGCGGGGGAATCCCAACGCCTCTCCCCCGCCGCTCAGTCCCCTAAAAAAAATCACAGCTCAAACGCTAAAGCGTTCGATGTTGGCCGGATGGCCATTTTCGTACACCACCGGCTCATACTCGGTGTCTTGGATGCGCGTCCCGCGCCCCATCGCCACCACACCGGTGCGCACCAATTCGATAATACCAATCGGCTTCAGTTTGTCGATAAATTCCTCGACCAGCTCGGCACGCGCCGTAATCTCGACAATCGCCACCTCGTGGCCCATATCAATGATTCGGGCAGGAAAACGCTCACACAGCTCGGCCACCGTGTTATAGCTCTCGGTGTCATCAGTACGCACCTTGATTAAGGCAAGGTCGCGCTCCACATGCAGCTGCTCACTGATCACCTTCACATCCACCACATTGACCAGCTTATACAAATTGGCTGCCATCTGGCGTGGGTTGAGGCGCGCACCATCAATCACCATCGTGATGCGGCTGATATGCGGCTTGTGGGTGCGCCCCACCGTCAGACTATCCACGTTGAAGTTGCGCCGGCGAAACAGGCTGACCACCCGGTTCAACACACCCGGCTTGTTCTCTACCAACGCGGCAATGATATGCTTTCTGGGCTGCTGCTGCGCGCTCATTTGCGGGCCTCCCCCGGCTTCGGACGACGGATCATCTTGTTCAGGTCGTTCCCAGCGGGAACCATCGGATACACAATTTCTTCGGCCAAAATCTGGAACTCAACCAAAACCGGCCCTTTGATGCCGCGTGCATACTGCACCGCATCCTCAATGTCCTCTCGGCGTGTCACCCGCACAGACGGGATGCCAAACGCCTCGGCCAGCTTGCAAAAGTCGGGGTTCACCATCGGGGTGGATTGGTAGCGTTCTTCATAGAAGAATTCTTGCCACTGCCGCACCATCCCAAGGAAGTTGTTGTTGAGGATAGCGATTTTGACATCCACGTTTTCCTGTCGCGCCGTCCCCAGCTCGGCCATCGTCATCTGAAAACCGCCATCTCCCACCACCGCCCACACTTCCTCGTCGGGACGGGCAAACTTGGCACCAATCGCGGCAGGGAAGCCAAAGCCCATCGTCCCCAATCCACCGCTGGTCAGTAAGGTCTGCGGGCGTTGATGCGGATAGTACTGCGCCTCCAACATCTGATGTTGTCCCACATCGCTCACGGTGATGGCATCCCCATTGGTAAAGCGCCACAGGTCATTAATCACCTGCGCGCCCAACAAGCCTTCACCAGAATAATGGGTCAGGATTTCGCGCTCACTGGCATCTTCCTGCCAATCGCGAATCTGGTTCATCCACTCTGGGTGCGTCTTGCGCGGGGTCTGGGGTATCAGCTGAGTCAGCACTGTGCGCAGGTCGCCATTGATGCCGACATCCACCTTGACGTTTTTATTGATTTCTGAGGGGTCAATTTCGATGTGGATTTTCTTGCTGTGAGGGGAATAGGTCTTTAAGTTGCCGGTCACGCGGTCATCAAACCGCATCCCCAGCGCAATCAGCAAATCAGCCTCTTGGATGGCATGATTACAAGCCGCATGGCCGTGCATCCCCATCATCCCAAGGCACAAGGGGTGATTCTCTGGCAGTGCCCCTTTGCCCAGCAAGGTCAGCGTCACCGGGATGCCGGCCAATTCGGCCAGTTCTCGCAGTTCCTGCACCGCACCACTCATCACGACGCCGTGCCCCGCCAGAATCAGCGGTTTCTTGGCCTCTTTAATCAGCTCTATGGCAGCATTCAGCTCGGCCTCGGTCGCACCTTTCGGCGGTTGATACCCGGGCAGCTTCAGCTTGGGTGGATAAGCCTCTGGGTTAAACTCCACCTTCTCGGTCTGCACATCTTTGGGGATGTCAATCAAGACCGGCCCGGGTCTGCCGCTAGAGGCAATATAAAACGCCTCATGCACCACATGCGGGATTTCTGCTGCACTCATCACCAGATAGTTGTGCTTGGTCACCGGCAGCGTCACGCCGGTCACGTCGGTTTCCTGAAAAGCATCCGTCCCAATCGAACCGCGCGATACCTGCCCGGTAATCGCCACAATCCCCACCGAGTCCATCATCGCCGTGGCAAGGCCAGTCACCAGATTGGTGGCCCCCGGCCCGCTGGTGGCAATACACACTCCCACACGCCCACTGGCCCGCGCATAACCATCCGCCATATGCGAAGCGCCTTGTTCATGGCGCACCAACACATGCCGAAGCTGAGGGTATTTGGTCATGGCATCATAGGTCGGCAAAATCGCCCCACCCGGATACCCAAACATGACGTCAACACCCTCTCGGATGAGACATTCCAACAAAATTTCCGCACCGGTGAGCAACATAATCGAGTCCCTGCTCCTCTAAACCACCTAATATTGCGGTTTACGACACCCTAACTCAACACCACACAGACCACGCCCTAAACGTAGGTCAGCCAACCAAACTTGTCTTCTGCCCGCCCCGAGGTGATGGCAAAAAACGCCTCTTGCAGCTGCTTTGTCACCGGCCCCGGCTTCCCTTCACCCACCTTTACCCGATCCACCGAGCGAATCGGCGTAATCTCGGCAGCTGTGCCGGTCATGAACACCTCATCGGCCACATACAACATCTCGCGTGCAATCGTCTCATAACGGATTTCGATACCCATATCCGTCGCCAGCTGGATCACCGAATCGCGCGTTACCCCCAACAAAATCGACGAGCCTGCCCCGGGCGTATACAGCACCCCGTTGTGTACCACAAAGATGTTTTCACCCGCGCCCTCACTCACATGCCCATTGACATCTAACGCGATGCCTTCGGTAAACCCGTTGTCGCTGGCCTCCATGCTGATAATCGAGCTGTTGATATACTGCCCACCAATCTTGCCCATCGGCATCGGTATCATGCGGCGATAACTCGAAATCTGCGCGTCAATGCCGTTTTTCAGCCCCTCTTCGCCCAGATACGCGCCCCACTCCCATGTCATCACCACCGTCTCGATTTTGTTGGTGCGCGCATTCAGGCCAAACGCAGGGCCTGTCCCACGAAATACCAGCGGACGGATATAGCATGCAGGATGTCCGTTGCGCCGCACCGTCTCGATAATGGCATGGTCAAGCTCATCCGCAGTCAGCTCCAGCGCAATACGCGCAATCTTGCACGAGTTCACAAGGCGCTGGGTATGCGGGCGCAGTCGCAAAATCGCCGTGCCATGCGCGGTCTGATACGCGCGAATCCCCTCAAATACGCTTGACCCATAGTGCAAAGCGTGCGCCGAAACATGCACCGTCGCCTCTTCCCATTTCACCCACTCGCCATTGCGCCAGATCCATTCACCCAACTTCATGATGAATTCCCTTTATCCCTTCCCTATAAACTAAAAAGCCCCCTGCTGAGGGGGCTTTTTGCTGCATCCGTAAACCGTTTGCGTCTTGCCTCTTTACCCCAGCACGTTAAAGCTCGTTCTCAATAATGAGTACGAGTACAAGGCTAAGGCTAATAATGCTCTGGGCAGGACTGCTGCTGGTAGACATCAGAAACTCTTTTTGCTGCGTCGTTTCGTTATGTTCTGCTCATAAGACTATCGCGCCTTTTGGTCGCTGTCAACAAATTCGTGCCACCTATCACAAGTTCGTAGACTTTCACTATCAGACTTGTGGCGGGTTGCACAACACCACGTCTCCCAGCACCCCAATGCTAGCATATTCGCCCGCCCGCACGGTACACTCATCATCAAATACCCATCAACAGGAGGCCATCCCCATCATGAGCACACCGCAAACCTACCGCTGGGGCATCATGGCGACCGGACGCATCGCCCGCCAATTCGCCAACGACCTCAAAACCCACGTCCCGGATGCCCGCATCACAGCGGTCGGCTCTCGCAGTGCCGAAACTGCCGCCCGATTCGCCCAAGATTTCGACATCCCCAACGCCCACGATTCGTATGACGCTGTCGCCAATGACCCCGATGTAGACATCGTCTATGTTGGCACGCCCAACAACCTGCACTACGATAACGTCAAAGCCAGCCTAGAGGCCGGAAAAGCGGTGCTATGCGAAAAGCCCTTCGCCCTTAACGCCCGTCAGGCCGAAGAGCTGGTAGACCTCTCTCAGCGTAAAAACGTTTTTATGATGGAAGCGATGTGGACGCGCTTCTTGCCTGCGCACAAGGCCATGTTCGAGTTTGTTCAGCACGGCGGCATCGGAGAAGTGCGGATGGTACAGGCCAGCTTTGGCTTTCGGGCGGCCTATGACCCAACCTCACGCCTGTTTGACCCGACACTTGGCGGCGGCGGCCTGCTGGATGTGGGGGTATATACTCTCGCTTTCGCCGTCCGCTATCTGGGAATGCCCAACAGCATCACCGGCCACGCCGACATCGGCGCTACCGGCGTTGATGAACAGGCGGGCTATATCCTCGGCTATCCATCTGGCGCGATGGCCGTGCTCACCTGCGGCGTCCGCACCCAGATGACCAACGAAGCGCGCTTGTTTGGCACAAAAGGCCGCATCGTGATGCACGAGCGCTTCCATGAAGGCACAGACTACACCGTATTCGACTCTGACGGCGGACAAAGCACCCAGCACATCCCGCTGCAAGAATCCGGCCTACATTATCAGGCTATCGAAGTTCAGCGCTGCCTGCGTGAGGGTCTGGTGCAGTCCCCTGCCATGAGCCATGATGATACCCTCGCCATTATGCGCATCATGGATACCCTACGCCAGCAGTGGGGCATCCGCTATCCGGGCGAATAAACCCACCCCATAAAAAATCGGGGGCATCACGCCCCCGATTCACCTGATGTGTTATGTGGCTAAAAGCGCCTTAGCCTGTGCAATCTGCCGGCGCACTGCCTCAGGAGCAGTGCCGCCATCAGCACGCCGCGCTGCCACCGACGCCTCATAGCTAAATACGTCCCGCACATCCGCCTCGAACAGCTCTGACATCTCTTGTAGATGGTCTAAGGTCAGCGCATCAAACGCGATGCCCTGCTCGCGAGCCAGACGCACCGCTCGCCCCGCCACATGATGCGCCTGACGGAAAGGCATTCCCTTCTTGACCAGATAATCGGCAAGGTCAGTTGCCAGCATTTCGGGCACCAAGGCCGCCCGCATCCGGTCGATATGCAGGGTCATCGTGCGTATCACCGCCGTCACCACCGGCATCAAGCGTGCCAGCGTGTCAAAGCTGTCAAAGACCGCCTCTTTGTCTTCCTGCAAGTCTTTGTTGTAGCCCGTCGGCAGGCCCTTAAGCGTGGTCAGAAGCCCAGCCAGATGGCCAATCTGTCGGCCCACTTGCCCGCGTGCCAGCTCCATTGGGTCGGCATTGCGTTTTTGCGGCATCAAACTGCTGCCGGTACTATAGCGATCCGCCAGCGTGACAAACCCAAACGCCGGATTGCTAAACAGCACCAGTTCCTCGCCCAAGCGGCTGAGATGCACCCCAATCATCGCCAGTGCATACAGAAAATCGACCGCAAAATCACGGTCAGCCACCGCATCAAGGCTGTTGTGACTGTGCCGAGTAAACCCCAGCGCCTCCGCCAATGCCGCACGGTCAACTGCAAACGGAGTCCCCGCCAGCGCACCGCTGCCCAGCGGCATCTCATCGGCCCGCCGGCGCACATCGCTCAAACGATCGAGGTCGCGCGCAAACTGCCAAAAGTAAGACATCAGCCAATGCCCCACTGTCACCGGCTGTGCCGGCTGAAGATGCGTAAACCCCGGCATCAAATCGCCTGTGTACTGCTCGGCCCGCTCCACGAGCGCCACTTGCAACGCCCGCACCATCGCCGATGCCTGTGATACCGCATCCTTCACCCACAAGCGAAAGTCCGTCGCCACCTGATCGTTACGACTGCGTCCGGTGTGCAGCTTCAGCCCCGCCTCACCAATCAATTCGACAAGCCGGCGCTCAACCGCTGTATGGATGTCCTCATCCTCTGGGCCAATCACAAACAAGCCGGCATCAAACTCGGCCTTGACCTTGCCCAGACCCGCCACAATGGCCGCCGCCTCTTGCTCGGTCAGCACGCCAGCGCGCGCCAGCGCCTGCGCATAGGCCACGCTGCCGGCAATATCTTGCGCATACATCCGGCGGTCAAACCGAAAGCTATCGTTTAGACGGCGCAAATCATCATCGGTCGGCTCAGAAAACACCCCACCCCACAAAGCCATATCTTCCCCTTTCGGCGCAGGCGGTAATGGACTGCTCAGTACAGTCCATCACCGCTCAACACTCGTTTAGTCGCGCTTAAACTTGCTGTAGTCTGGCTTACGATAGCGACTCTGACCACCACCATCGATGTTCAACAGTGCCTCCACCTTCATCGGCAGACCAAACAGCGTGATAAAGCCTTCGGCGTCCTTCTGGTTGTACACGTCCTCTTCGCCAAAGCTGGCATAATCCTCGCGATACAGGCTAAATTCGCTCTTCCGCCCAGTCACAATGATATTGCCCTTAAACAGCTTCAGGCGCACAACACCTGTCACCAGCTCCTGCGTCACATTGATAAACGCATCCAATGCCTCACGCAGGCGGGTAAACCACATGCCGTTATAGACCAGCTCAGCATACTTCACCGCAAGGAAGTCCTTGTAATGCATCGTGTGCTTATCAAGGCAGATAGATTCCAGTGCCTGATGCGCCTTCAGGATAACCGTCCCCGCGGGTGTCTCGTATACCCCACGAGACTTCATCCCCACCAACCGATTTTCCACCATATCGATGCGCCCAACACCATGCTCACCCGCCAGCGCGTTCAAGCGCTGAAACAACGTCACAGGGTCTAGTTTTTCGCCGTTCAGGCTGACGGGCACGCCCTTCTCAAACCCAACCTCCACCACTGCCGGCACATCCGGTGCTTTATCTGGGCTGACCGTCAGCTGATACATCGACTCTTCTGGCTCTGTCCACGGGTCTTCCAGCCCGCCGCCCTCGTGACTCAGGTGAAACAGGTTGCGGTCACGGCTGTAAATCGACTTCAAGGTCGCCGTGATTGGGATATTGAACTCCTCAGCATACGCAATCGCATCCTCACGACCACGGATGTTCCACTCGCGCCATGGCGCAATCACCTTCAGCTTAGGGTTCAGCGCCATCACCGTCAGCTCAAAGCGCACCTGATCGTTGCCCTTACCCGTAGCACCGTGGGCAACGGCATCCGCGCCTTCCAGCTCGGCAATCTCCACCATGTGCTTGGCAATCAGTGGGCGGGCAAACGATGTCCCCAGCAGATAATCCCGCTCATAAACCGCCCCCGCCTTCAGAGTAGGAAACACGAAATCGGTCAAAAACTCCTCGCGCAGGTCGCGGATATACAGCTTGCTCGCCCCGCTGTTCAGCGCCTTCTGTTCCAGACCGCTCAGTTCCTCTTCCTGCCCAAGGTCGGCACAAAAGCACACCACCTCGCAGTCATAATTGACCTTGATCCAATGCACAGCCACAGACGTATCAAGGCCACCGCTGTAAGCCAAGACCACTTTGTTAATCCCGTTTTTCCCCATTTGATCCTCCAACGCTGAGGTAAAAAA
>DAOUCZ010000024.1:0-10420 GCA_034431675.1 Anaerolineae bacterium
CCGCTGTGGCAATAACTATATCGCGACAACTCAGAGATGCAACACGCCTGAAAACTTCCCAACATCGGTATATTTGCAAAAAGTACAAGTTTGGCTGATGATTACAGTGACATTCTCCACACCTAAAAAGGAGCGGCCTCATGCTTCGTCGTTTGCCCCTGTTAATTTGCACAATTTTACTAGTTTTATTTGTGCTACCTGCACAAGCCGCAAAGCAAGATGGCCTGTCGTTTCTGGTCTCGTGTGAGGGGTTTGCCAGCTTTGGCGGCAGCTTAATCCTCGACCGTGACAACACCGGCGCAGGGCGTGAGGCTTATCAGATTGTGGCAACCGATGGCGACGGCACAGTGCTGTATGCCAGCCCGATCGAGTCGTTCCTTGTTGGCGGCGTGCTCGACTTTCCGCGCGGCTATCGCATCAGCTTTGCCAGCACGCCCGATAACAACCCGATTTCGGTGTCGCTGGTCAGCCTAGAGGGCAACGGCCTGCGCGCCCAGACCGTCTATCAAACTTTTGGGCGGTGCGCCGGCCTGCCCACCCTCGCGCAGACCGTCCCAGTCGCCGAGACCTCCCCCAGTTTGCCGCTCAACACCGTGCCGCCGCTCAGCCGCGCCAGCGCCGATCAACTGGCCGGAGAACCGGGTGTGATTATCGTCAACACCGCCTATCTCAACCTGCGCAGCGGTGATGGGCCGCAGTACACCATCGTCGGGCGTGCCTCTGGTGGCGCACGCCTGATCCCACTGGGGCGCAACGCCAAGTCGTCGTGGTGGTATGTGCAAGCCGGTGATGTACGGGGCTGGGTGCTGGGCGAGCTGGTTATCATCCGCGGCAACCTGACCGGTGTGCCGGTGGTTGATCCGGCGGGTGAGTTGGCCGTGCCGCGCTTTGTGCTGTATCGCGATGCCAACCTGCTGACGCTGGCCGATGCCACCTCTGCGCCAGTCTGTCAGCTGGCCGGCAATCTGGAGTATGTGATATTGGGCCGCACCGCCAATTCCAGCTTCTTCTATGTCAGCGCCACCTGCATCGGCGGCGGCAGCGCCGAGGGCTGGCTGCCGGCAGAGCTTGGCGCGGTGCGCAACTCGGGCAACCTGCCAATCCCCGTGCGCTAGGCATCACATCGCTGTTCCCAATCATCCCCCGCCAGCAGATGTCTGTCTGGCGGGGGTGTTTGTTTATGCTGCTGGTCAAGAGGCCGTGGGCAGCACCAACGTAAAGGTTGCCCCGCGCCCGGGCTGGCTGACGATGTTGAACGTTCCGCCAAGGCTGGCGGCACGATTGGTCATGTTATCAAGGCCGTGGCCGCGCTGCACCGCCACGGGGTCAAAGCCGCACCCGTTATCAGAGATTTCCAGAAACACCCCGCGCTCATCCTCGTCCAGTGTCAGATACACCTCGGTTGCGCCGGCGTGCCGCGCGATATTAGACAACAGTTCCCGCCCAATTTGCACCAACGCATGTACAAGGTTCTCGGTCAAGCCGCGAAAGGTTGGGGCGATGTCGAGCACGAGGCGGGCCGATGCAACCGCGCGGAAATTTTCGGCCAGCTCGCGGAACTGCTCTTGTAAGCTGACGGTGTAGCTGACATTCAGGTGCAAATCGCGGATGTAACGACGCAAATCCTCAATCACGCGGTTGAGGTCGGCGGTAGCGCCCAACAGCTGGGCCGCCAGCTCTGGAGACGGGTCTCCGGTGATGCGCGCGATGTCCAGCTTGATGCCCACCGCATAAATCTGCTGGATGATGCCGTCGTGCAGCTCCATCGCAATGCGGTCACGCTCTTCGATGATGGCCAGTCGGCGCTGTGACTCGGTCAGGCGGGCGTTTTCGATGGCAATGGCGGCATGTCCGGCCAGCAGCGTGACCATCTGTTCATCCTCGGCGGTGAAGGGCTGCCCATCTTTGCGGTCACACAAATACAGGTTGCCCAGATGCACCCCCTTGGACATCACCGGTACACCCAAAAACGAGCGCATGTGCGGGTGATGCTCTGGAAACCCCACCGAACGCGCATCTTGCTTGAGGTCATTCACGCGGATGGCTTTGGTGTCTGTCAGCAGCGCGCCCAGCAGCCCCCGACCAATCGGCAGATGATCCATCATGGCGATGTGCTCTTCGCTGATGCCATACGTCAAAAATTGGGCAAGGCCGCCGCGGCCATCCGGCACGCCCAACGCCGCATACCGCGCGTTGACCAGATGTGCGGCGATTTCGGCAATCCGACGCAGCACACGGTCTAGGCTGAGTTCTGCCGTCAGGGCGGCCACCGCCTCGCTGAGGGAATCAATACGTTGGGACATCTGGCTTTGACCTCGATATATCTTGCTTTTATATCTTGCTTTAGATAGACCTATGCGGAACGGCACGATTATACCCTGATGTGATACACTAAAACCCTAAAAACCGGAGGGAACACACATGGCACAAATTCGCGTGTTGGTGGCCGATGACCACGAAGTCGTCCGTATGGGAGTCAAAGCCATGCTGCATCAAGAGGCACGCATCGCAGTGATTGCCGAAGCCTCAACCGGTGAACAGGCCATCAAAGAAGCGCTGCGCGTCCGCCCCGATGTGGTGGTGATGGACGTACGTATGCCGGGCATGAACGGGGTGGATGCCTGCCGCCAGATTGTCGAACAGCTGCCCGATACCCGCGTGGTCATGCTGACCTCGTTTGCCGAGGACGAGCTGTTGTTTTCGGCCATCCGCGCAGGCGCATCGGGCTATGTGCTCAAGCGCATCGGCAATGAAGACCTCGTCAAAACGGTGATTGCGGTGGCCGCTGGCGAGTCCACCCTCGACCCAACCATGGTGGCCTCGGTCTTCCGTGAGGTGGCCCAACACGAAAAGGCCAAAGAAGCCAGCGCATTCAACGGCTTGTCCTCGCAAGAACTGCGCGTGCTGGCCTACATCTCTGACGGCATGACCAACCGTGAAATCGCCGGCAAGCTGTTTCTTGGCGAGGGCACAGTGCGCAACTATGTCAGCAGCATCCTTGGCAAGCTCAGCCTCGCCAACCGTGCCGAGGCTGCCGCCTATGCCGTCCAGCATCACGTCAAAGATTTCATCAGCGACGATTAAGACCGCCCGCCACACCCCCCTATCACAAAAAAACGGCCTAGGGACGTCCACTGCTTCGCCAAGCAGACGTCCCTAGGTGGGTATGGGCCTTTCGGGCAGCCCCTCGACCTTCAGCCTGTGGCCGTATAGCGGTAAACCACCACCACGGCATCTAGCTCAGCTATCCCCATCATGCGCGCCACCGACACACGGTGATGCCCATCGCGCACATAATATTCCCCTTCCACCTCAATCAGCTCAACCGGCGGCAGATTGACCTGCGACCCCATCGCCATCGCCACGCTGACCCAGCGCGTTTCGAGATGCTCTTCCAGTGGATAAAACTCACTGTCAAAGTCGTCCACGCGGTTTTCGCTGCCCACGATGTCGACCACACGCACGGTGCGTGCGCCCTCATAGCGCTCCATCACCGCCGCGGGGCACAGCATCGCCATCCGGCGCGAGGCCGGGCGAAAAGTGGCGCGCAGACGCTTGGTGGTGGCTGCGCGGCGCGCACGGGCAAACAAATCTTCGGCATGAAGGCGCGCCTGATGAAGGTCGTTATGTTTTAGGCTAAATTCCAAAATCGGGTACATGATTGGGCCTACCTGTTCATCATTGTGGGGCGTTTCTTTGTTGGTGACTTAACACTATCAAGAGCACATCTCAGGGGCGTGTGCGGTCACGTCTCAAAAACGTCTCAGAACGCCGCCGGTTGCCTGAGACGCCCCTCTAAGAGATAATGAACTGTGTTCATATTCGCTCAATCCGCCCAACCAACACACCGCGTCAACAGAAAGCCCGCGCCCTATGACCGCACGCCGTCATCTCCATCTGCTGGGTGCTCCCCATCTCCTCTTCGATGGCGTGCGCGTGACCCTGCCGCGCCGCAAAGCGCTGGCCCTGCTGGCTTATCTGGCGGCCACCGGCACACCGCACACGCGCGCGTCGCTGGCCACCCTGCTGTGGGGAGACAGCGACGATGCCGCAGCGCACGCCTATCTGCGCAACGCATTGTGGACGTTGAGCAAAGCCATCGGCGCAGACTGGCTGAGCGCAGACTCGGGCACTGTCGCCCTGAATCCCGCCGGCGGATGGCATATCGACAGCACCCACTTTGCGGCGCTGGCCGCTCAGGCGCAGCGGGCCGCCCCCAATGAACGCGATCGGCTGTGGACTGAGGCGGCACACTGCTATGTCGGGCGGTTTTTGGACGGGTTTCACCTGCCCGACTGCCCAGAGTTTGACCACTGGCAAACCCTGACCGCACAATCGCTTGAACGCACCGCGCACAGCGTGTTTGCGGGATGGGCAGAAAGCCTGACCCGCGCTGGTGACCTGCCCGCCGCCATTCAAGCCGCTCAACGCTGGGCCGCCCTCGATGCCCTGCACGAACCCGCCCAGCGCGCCCTGATGCGCCTATATGCCAGCGCGGGTGAGGCCGCCGCTGCCCAGCGGCAGTATCGAGAGCTGGCGCGCCGCCTGCGCGAAGAACTGCGCACCCAGCCAGACCCCGCCACCACCGCCCTCTATGAGCAGATTATGCGCGGTGAGCTTCAGCCCATCTCCACCCCGTTGACCGCTGCACCCCCTATGCCCCCAGAGCCGTTTGCCCCGCCCCGCATGGCATCAGCAGCAGACCCATCACAGCCCATTGACCCGTTGGGCGCGCCCAATATCCGCCCGCTGACCGCCCCAACCTTTCTGTTGGGGCGCGAGACCGAGCGCGCCGAGCTGATGCACCTGTTGAGCGACCCGCTGATTAAGTTGGTGACGATTGTTGGGGCAGGTGGCATGGGCAAGACCCGCCTTGCCGAGCAAATGGGCGCAGATGCCTATCAAGCTGGCCTGTTCCCCGATGGCGCGTACTTTGTCAACCTCGCCCCACTGTGCGCCGACGATGCCATCGCCTCGACCATCGCCCACGCCCTGCCCTATACCAGCCCACCCACCACCGATGCCGAAACCGGCCTATTCCATGCCCTACGCGGGCGGCGCGTGCTGCTGGTCATCGACAACTGCGAGCACGTCATCGATGGCGCGCCGCTGTTCTCCCGCCTGCTGGAGGCCGCCCCCGACGTCAAAATCCTCGCCACCTCGCGCGAGCGGCTGACCCTGCGCAACGAGCGCGTCTACGAGCTGCGCGGTCTGTTCGTCCCCAACCAGCTCACCCCCGACAGCCCGATTGCCGAGCTGTTTGCCCTGCGTGCCCGTCAAGTCACCCCCAACTTTGCCCTCACCGCCGACACCCTGCCGTATATCGCCCGCATCGCCCGCCTTGTCGAGGGGATGCCGCTGGGCATCGAGCTGGCCGCCGCATGGACGCCGCTGCTCTCACCGGCCCTGATTGCCAGCGAAATCCAACGCAGCCTCGACTTTTTGGCCGCCCCCACCCGTGACATCCCAGAGCGTCACCGCTCACTGCGGGCGGTGTTCGAGTCGTCTTGGGCGCACATGACCGACCGCGAGCAGCAGGCCCTCGCCCGTCTATCGGTGTTTCGCGGGGGGTTCACACTGGATGGCGCTGCCGCCGCCGCCGATGCCAGCCTGCCCACCCTGCTCGGGCTGGTCAGCAAATCGCTCATCCGGCGCACAGCCGATAACCGCTATGAGCTGCACGAGCTGCTGCGCCAATTTGCGGACAACAAACTGACCGACGATGACCGACGTATCGCGCAAGACAACCACGCGCGCTACATCGCCGCATGGCTGACCGACCTACTGCCCCTGCTGCTGGATCATCGACAGTCCGAAGCCCTCGACACCCTTCAGGCCGACATCGACAATGTGCGCATCGCGCTGCGTCACGCCATCTTCCACCGTGATGCACACGCCATCGGTGCGATGATTGACCCGCTGGCGCTGCTGCTGGCCATCAGCCCACGCTGGGATGACTTTCCAGACCTGCTGCTGAGCGCTGCCGAAGCGCTCGGTCAGCCCGACCCCACCGCCCATACCGCCCTGCGCGGTCGCTTGATGGTGGTGGCCGCATCGGCCAAACGCCCCTATGCTCACACCGCCGAAATCGACACCCTGAGCGAGCGCGCCGCGCAGCTGCTGGCAGACCACGCCGCTGACCCGCAAACCGCCACCGCATGGATTGACCTTGGCGTGCTGCTGCGCCGCTCTGCACGGGTTGACCCCCGCAGTGAGCAGTTTATCCAGCGCGGCCTCACGCTGTTCCAACAGGTCGGGCTGACCGCTGGCATCGCCTATGCCACCTATCAGATGGGCGTCACACTGCATATGTCGGTGCGCTATCAAGAGGCACGCACGCTGCTGCTGGATGCGCTGCACCAGTTTGAACTGCTCAATCAGCCCTCCGGCTTGATTGGCGTGCTGGACATGCTGTCCGAAAACGCCTTTACGCTCGGCCTGATTGACGAGGCGTATGAGTATTGGCGGCGTCAGCTAGAACCCTATGAGCGGTTGGGTATGCTCTATCAAGCGCTGCTGATTCGCGAAGAGATGGCCGAATTCTTCAGCCGCAACGCCCGCCTTGCCACCGATGAACTGCTAGAGCAGGTGCTGACGGTGGCCCGCGAGACCGGCAACCGCCGGTCTGAGGCGTGGGCGCTGTATAACAATGGCTGGCTCAAATGGCTAGAAGAAAACTATGAGGCCGCCGCCCAGCGCCTGCGCGACGCCCATCACCTGTTTGAGACACTTGGCGAGGATGAAGGCATTATCTGGACGCGCGTTTTTCTGGCTGATGTGGCGCGCCTGACCGGACATCAGGCCGAATTTGAGCGCTGGGTGGCCGCCGCTCGGCAGCGCATCGCCGTCGCGACCCTGCCATGGGGAGAGGCCGGCCTAGAATATGTGTTGGGCGATGCCGCCCTTGCCGCCGGCGACCTTGCGCGCGCCCGCAACCATTATCAACAGGCCATCCGTATCGCACACGGCGTCCATGCCATCATGCAGACCTTGCGCCACCTGACCGGCATCGCTGATGTCTGGATCGCCGAGGGGCATCACTCAGAAGCGCTCACGCTGACCTTATTCATCCTTGCCCACAGCGCCACATGGGAGGATACCCACAAGCGCCTGCGCCCCATGATCCAGACCCTCCAAAACCTGTTGGATGACGCCCAACACGCCGAGGCTCAAGCACGCGCAGTCAGCCTATCACTAGATGACGCGGTACAGCTGGCGCTGGCCGATGCCCACAGCTGACACCACACCACAACCCCCCGCACAGCTAAAACGTACATGAATAAACCGCCGGTCAATATCCAACTGGCAGTACAATAGCTTTTGTGAATAGGAGAACAAACGCCATGCGCGTGATTGTACATACCGGTAAGGGCGGCGTGGGCAAAACCAGTATCTCGGCGGCCACGGCGCTGCGCTGCGCTCAGATGGGCCTCAAGACCATCGTGCTCAGCACCGATACCGCTCACAGCCTCGCCGACTCGCTAGAGGTCAAAATTGGGCCAGAGCCGGTACAACTGATGGAAAACCTGTGGGCGCAAGAGGTGGATGCGCGCTACTCGATGGACAAATACTGGGGGCGCTTCCAAAAATATCTGGTGGCGCTGTTCAGCCGCAGCGGTATCGAAGACATCGTGGCCGAAGAGGTCACGCTGCTGCCCGGCCTCGAAGAGGGCGCGCACCTGCTGTGGATTAACCAGTATGTGCAAGAGGGGTTCTACGATGTCATCATCGTGGATGCCGCCCCCACCGCCGAGACGCTGCGCCTGCTCAGCCTGCCCGACGTCACCCGCTGGTGGCTGGAGCGAGTGTTGTCGCTGACGCAGGGCGTCAGCAAGGTGCTGCGCCCGATTGGGCGCATCATCGGGCGGGGCAGCAGCGCCATCCCCGACGATGACGCATGGGGACAGGTGCGCGCCCTGTTCGATACGCTGGACAAAGTGCGCGACCTGTTGGCCGACCCGCAGGTCTCCAGCATCCGCCTTGTGGTCAACCCCGAGAAGATGGTCATCAAAGAGACACAGCGCACCTATACCTATCTCAACCTGTATGGCTACGCCACCGACGCCATCTTGTGCAATCGCATCATCCCAGACGACGTCACCGACCCTTACTTCAGCATGTGGAAGGCTCATCAGCGCGACAATCTCGCCTTTGTCGAAGAAGCCTTTGGCGGTCTGCCGGTGCTGAGGGCGCCGCTGTTCGGCGGCGAAATCACCGGCACAGAGCGCCTCAGCCGCCTTGCCGATGAGCTGTACGGCACACGCAGCCCGATTGAACGGATGTCGAGCGGCAGCAGCCACAAGATCGAAAAGCATCCCGAGGGCGGCTATGTGCTGGCCGTCCCGCTGCCTTTTGCCGATAAAAACGACATGGACTTGTACCGCTCGCGCGATGAGCTGACACTGCGCGTCGGGCCATACCGCCGAAACATCGTCCTCCCTTATGCCCTGTGGGAGTTGGAGATTACTGATGCAAAGTTCATCGACGCAACCCTTAACGTCCGTTTCGGCCCCAAGCAAACCGCGTGATGCCGCCCCGCCCCCTGCCGACAGCATGACCGCCACCAGCGCCGACGGCATGGTGACCGGCATCTATGGCGCAGCGGATAAGTTTCGCGGGGCGATGGCCGACGGGGTCAAACGCGGTCGCACATCGGCCAGCCCCCGTGTTGACGCCAACACCCGCGTCATCGACGGCTCGGATGTGCCGGCAGACATCACGCACGTGCCGCGCGGGCGCTCGCTGCGGATGCAGTGGCGGTTCTTAATGGTGCTGCTGTGGGCGGCGCAGTTGTTTGCACGGGTGATTTTTTGGCAGGTCTACGCGCGCAAAATCATCCCGGGCTATGTCGAGCGCACCAATGATGCCCGTTGGGTGCGCTATGCGCGGCAGTTCCGGCGCTTTGCACTGGCACGAGCTGGATTGTTCATCAAGCTGGGACAGTTCATCAGCACGCGCGTCGATGCCCTGCCCGAATCCATCGTGCGCGAGCTGGAAAGCCTTCAGGATGAAGTGCCGACCGAGCCGTTTAAGCGGATGAAACGCCTTGTTGAGGCCGAGCTTGGCCCGATTGATGGGCGCTTTGCATGGTTTGATGAGACACCAATCGGGGCGGCCAGCCTTGGCCAAGCCTATCGCGCCAAGCTCAAGACGGGCGAGCGCGTGGTGGTCAAAGTGCAGCGCCCGGGCATCCGCGCCATCTGCTATACCGACGTGGTGGCCCTCAAAATCATCGCCGGCATCGCCAACCGCTTTGCCTTCATCAGCCGACGCGCCAATGCCCCCGCCCTCATCCGCGAGTTCGGGCAGGTGGTGCTGCAAGAGCTGTCCTATCTGCACGAGGCGCAAAACGCTGCCCGCTTTGCCAGCATGTTTGCCAAAGACCCCGGCGTGTATATCCCAGAGGTCTATCCGCAGCACAGCACCGATGTCGTCCTGACCATGGAAGACGTTACCAGCATCAAAATCAGCGATTTTGCGGCCCTCGAAGCCGCGGGCATCAGCCGTAAGGCGGTGGCCGACCGCTTGATGGAAACCTATCTCAAGCAAATCTTCGAGCAGTTCTTCTTCCATGCCGACCCGCACCCGGGCAACCTGTTCATCTATCCCCTGCCGGTGGATGACCCCACCCCCTACATCAAAGCCGGCGGCGGACGCCCGTTCTACCTCATCTTCGTCGATTTTGGCATGACCGGCAGCCTGACGCGCGACATCGCCGATGGCATCGTCGATACCCTTACCGCGGTCATCGCCCGCGACTCCAAAAAGCTGATTAACAGCTACAACAAGCTGGGGTTCATCCTGCCGGGGGCCGACCTTGCCCGCATCGAAGAAGCTGCCCGCGCCGCCTTCAACGAGGTGTGGGGGCTGTCGATGACCGAAATCCGCGACATGGATTATGAGCGCGCCGCCAACCTCGCCGGCGAATTCAGCGACCTGATCAAATCGATGCCGTTTTATCTGCCGCAAGATTTTATCTATCTCGGGCGCACCGTCAGCATCCTCAGCGGTATGTGCACCCAGCTCGACCCGACCTTTAACCCATGGAAAGAGCTAGAACCCTATGCCCAGCGCCTCGCTGCACAGGGATTCGGGGCGCAGCTGAGTATGAATGGGCAGAGTCTTACGGGGTGGGAGCTGGTGCGCTCGGCCATCAACGGTGGTGGCGGCAAGCTGCTGGGGGTGGCCTCTCAGGCCCTGACCAGCCGCATCCCACCGCTCAAAAACAGCCTTGATGTGCTGTCGAGCGCCAGCGCGGGCGAGCTTCAGGTCGTCAGTGAACCCAGCAGCGCCTACAAAGCCCAGCTGCGCAAGCTAGAAAACGCCCAAAACCGCACCACTCGCGCGGTAGTCTTTGCCGGGGTGCTGGTCGCTTCGGCCATCTTGCACACCCACGGAGATACCGCGTTGGCCGGCATCG
>DAOUCZ010000025.1:0-22016 GCA_034431675.1 Anaerolineae bacterium
GATTGACCGCCGGTCAGGACAGCGGCGAGGATGTGACCGGTCTCGTGGATGAAGGTGACGAACAAGCGCAGCGGATAGACGATGAACTCTAGCCACGGCAGATTCCACAGCGCGATGACGACCAGCAGGGCGAGGCCAGACATCAGCAGGGCGCGCCGATGCTGCTGTGCGGATGTGGGGGATGGGGGAAGGCTCATGCGGGGGCGTCCTGTGTGATAGAATAGAATGGATGTATCAGAAATGATGCTGTTTTGGATGATGAAAGGATATACGGATGGCGGATTTGCTGCGTTTCGGGACGGTGGGTGCACCGTCTTCAACGCCGGCGGCGGGCACGGTGGCCGCGATTGAGCATACACGGGCGCTGGGGTTGCAGCATCTGGAGATTGCGTGGGTGCAGAGCGTGAGTGTGACGGACAAAACCTGCGCAGAAATCAATGCGGCGGCCAAGGCGCATGGGATTACGCTGAGCATTCATGCCCCTTATTTTATCAACTTAAACAGCCAGACGCCGGAGAAGATGGCGGCCAGTGATGAACGCTTGTTGAAGGCCGCGCACAAGGGGTTTTTGGCTGGGGCGCGGGATATTGTGTTTCATCCGGCCAGCTATCATGCACAGAACCCGGCGGAGGTGTATCCGCGGGTGCGCGACCAGCTGGCAATGTTGGCGGAGCGCTTGGTATCAGAGGGGGTGGAGGTGACTCTGCGGCCAGAGACGATGGGGAAGACCGCGTTGTTTGGCACATTGGAGGAGTGTGTGCAGCTAAGCAAAGATGTGCCGTCGGTGCTGCCGTGTATTGATTGGGCACATTTGCATGCGCGGCGTGGGGATGGGACATTTAACACGTATGAAGAGTTTGCGGCGGCGCTGACGCTGGTGCGTGATGTGCTGGGTGAAGAGGCATTGAAGCGGGTGCACTTTCACCTGAGTGGGATTGAATACACCAGCAAGGGAGAGAAGATGCATTTGCCGCTGAACGAGGCCGATTTGCGCTATCGCGAACTGCTGCGGGCGTTTGTCGATTTTGGTGTGGAGGGGACGGCGGCGGTAGAAGCGCCAGAGCCGTTTCATGTGGCAGATGCGCTGACGTTTCAGGCCACCTATCGGCGTTTGAACGGGGCACAGCTGTCACGGGATGGGGATTAGGGTGTTTTGAGGGGGTCTAGCTCAAAGTAAGATAGGCTGTCGCGCATGTCGTCCACTTTGTCCATCTCGAGCACCATCATAGGCGTGGGGCTGAGGGCGCGGAGCTGGGGCAGGATGGCGCGATAGTTTAGCACCCCGTTGGGGTAATTGAAGCCGTGGTGTTCATCGATGCTGCCGTTGTTGTTATTGAGGTGGGTGTGGATGAGCCACGGCTTGAGGGTGTGCAGCCAGTCTTTGAGGGTGATGTCTTCGTCGCTGAACAGGAAGGAATGGCCGACATCAAGGCAGAAAGCCAGCGCACTGTGGTTGACCTCTTGCAGCAGCTTGGCGATGATGGCGGGGTGGAATTCCCACATGTTTTCGAGACAGATGGTGATGCCATAGGTGCGGGCGATTTCGGCAAAGTCGGCCCAAAAGCGCACATTGCGGTCGTGCCAGCCGACGCGGTAGAAGTCGTTGCGGATGGCGGACAGGAAGTTGGCATGGACGACCATGCGTTTTGCGCCGATGGCGGCGGCGGCTTCTAGGCCTTGGGTATAGCGGTGACGGACGAGGGTGTTGATGCGTTCGTCGATGCTGCCGGGGTTCATGTCAAAAAACGGCCCGTGGATAGTGATCGGGCCTTTGATGACTTTGAGGCGGGGTACAAGGTCGTTGATGGTGGTTTTGAAGTTTTCGTCCAGAATATCCGGATAGGCAAAGGACATCAACTCTACGCCTAAACCGCGTTCTGCTGCCAACGCGAGCGTTTCTGAAACGTTGTAACGGCCCACACTCAGGAGTACGTTGTCCAATTTGGACCCCTCTTGGGTTTTGAGGAAGGGATAAAGGAATAAATGTACTTTCGATAATACAATAGTTTTTTGTTATCTGTGCAAGCGGCCCAATCTAAACGATTTTTTAGCTGGTGCAGCTCACTTCGTCGGCGCTGGAGATTGGCGACCAGTGCAGCGGCAAGTTCCCGAGTGCGCCTTCGAAGGGGGTGAAGATGCCGTCTGGTGACAGGAGGCCGGCGCGGTACTCACTGCGTAGGGCCAGCAGGCTGCCATCGGGGCTGAAGGCAGGATAGTCCGGATAGGGTGTGTTGTG
Organism: Anaerolineae bacterium; assembly: GCA_034431675.1. Classification (GTDB taxonomy): domain Bacteria; phylum Chloroflexota; class Anaerolineae; order Aggregatilineales; family Phototrophicaceae; genus Flexicrinis. The sequence continues at coordinate 2,237 of DAOUCZ010000025.1, forward strand.
ATAGCTGGTGACCTGCGAGTCTGCGCCTTCGGTGGGGGGGAAGACCCACAGAGCAGAGGTGCGTGTGTCGTTGACAGCACGCGCGCTGACCAGCAGGGCTGAGCCGTCTGGCATCCATGTGTGGTCTAGGGTGAGGTTATAGCGATAGGTGACTTGTATTGGGGGCGCGCCGGCGGATGCACGCATGACCCAGAGGGTGTCGTTGGCGGGGGAAGGGGACATGACGAAGGACAGGTACTGTCCATCAGGACTCCAGCGCGGGGCGCGTACACTGCCGGTTTCGAAGGTGGTGGCGCGGAATTTGCCTGTGCCGTCGGCATTGACCACCCACAGGTCTGCTTCGGCGATGTAGCTGCTGGGCGGGGTGACGGTGGCGATTTCGGGCGAGGCGGTGGCAGAGGGCGAGTCGCCCGGGGGGCGCAGGTCGTAGCTGATGTAGGCGAGGCGGTTTCCATCGGGCGACCAAGTGGGGGAGTGTTCGCGTCCTGTGACGCTGTAAAAGCTGGGTTCGGTGTTGTCGGGGGAGACCCATGCGATGTGATAGGCGCGTTCGGTGTAGCCAGATAGGCCGTCACGCAGCAGCGTGAAGGCGATTTTATCACCGGTGGGTGACCAGACGGGTGACCAGACGCCCCATTGGTTGTCTGGGAGTTCTGTATATGCGACCAGTGGGCGCAGTTGACTGCCATCAAGGTTGACCAGATAGGCGCGGGCGAGGCCGGCTTGATTGGTGAGTGTGGCGAGGAATTGACAGCCGTCGGGGGAGAAGCCCCATGCGGTGTGGATACCGTCACCTAGCGAGAAAGAACGTTGTTGGCCGGTGTGCGAGTTGATGAGCAAAATGTGGTCTTGGGCGGCATTGGTGGTGAGCAGGGTGCGACTGAGTGGGGCTTGCGCTGTGTTTTGCCCGAGGAGTGCAGCAGACAGAGCTAGGCACGAGATGAGGAGACGTATAAGGGACAAGTGTAGACCATCGAATTATGAACCGGCATCGTCTATAATTTAGCGTATAACTTTTGTTTTTACATCTAAAAGCCGTGCCGCAAGCCCATAATCCCAACCTAGAAGGTCGAACTATGACGGTTTTAACCCACACGCGCATTGCGTTCATCGGTTCTGGGGTGATGGGCGAGGCGATGATTAAGGCGCTGCTGGCCCGCGAGCTGGTGATGCGTGAGCAGATTGTCGCGTCTGACCCCCATGCAGACCGCTGCGAGGAACTGCGTCAGCGTTATGGGGTGCGGGTGACGACGGATAACGTGTTGGCGGCGCGCGGGGCGGATGTGGTGGTGCTTTCGGTAAAGCCGCAGGTGATGCCGCGTGTGATGAGTGAGCTGGCACGGGCCAATGATGGGGTGCAGTCGGCCTTGATGGTGAGCATTGCTGCCGGCATGAAGATGCAGACCTTGATTGATGGGTTGCAGAACCCGCATGTGGTGCGTGCGATGCCCAATACCCCCAGTCAGATTGGGATGGGGATGACGGTGTGGACAGCAGCACCGAGCGTGAAAGAGCCGCAAATTGCACAGGCGCGCACCTTGTTGGGCGCGTTTGGCGATGAGATGTATGCTGAAGATGAGCGGTTTTTGGATATGGCCACAGCCTTGAATGGCACAGGGCCGGCGTATGTCTTTATGTTTATGGAATCGCTGATTGATGTCGGCGTGCATATGGGGCTGTCGCGGCGCGATGCCGAGCGGCTGGTGCTTCAGACGATGCGTGGGGCGGTGGAATATGCCACACAGTCCAAGCTGCATCCGGCGGAGCTGCGCAATCAGGTGACCAGCCCGGGTGGTACATCTGCCGAGGCCATTTATCACCTTGAGAAAGGTGGCCTGCGGACGGTGATTGCAGATGGCGTATGGGCGGCTTATCGTCGTTCACTGGAGTTGGGGGAGGCCAACAGCAAAAAAGGAAGTTAGGGTGTGTGATTTTGCGATATGGCAGTGTTTGTGAAAAAGTAGACAAAACGCTGTGCATCCGATACAATGCACAATCGGTATGTTTAGGCACAGACACATTGTTGCGCGAGCAATCCCGGCAGTAGTTTGACTGTCGCTTTGTGTAAAAGTTGGACGAAGGGAGTCCGAGGCATGGCGGAAGCCAATCTTTACGATGCAATCCTCAAGCAGATTGAGGGGTATAAGCCTGAGGTCGAGTCGGTCGAAGTCGGCTATGTGACGGAGGTTGGCGACGGCATCGCCCGTGTGACCGGCCTTGAGAATGTTCGCTTGAGCGAGCTGGTGCGCTTTAAGGGTGGGGTGGTGGGTATCGCCTTCAACCTTGAGGCGGACAGCGTGGGTGTCATCATCATGGGTGACCCGACCGCGATTCAGGAAGGTGATGAGGTTCGTCCGTTGGGCCGTATCGCCTCGGTGCCTGTGGGCATGGGGCTGGTGGGGCGCGTGGTGGATGCGCTGGGTAACCCGATCGATGGCAAGGGGCCGATTCAGTTTGAGCAGTATTATGACATTGAGCGCATCGCGCCGGGTGTGATTGAGCGTAAGAACGTGAGCCGTCCGGTGCAGACGGGGATTGTGGCGATTGACGCGATGATCCCGATTGGCCGTGGTCAGCGTGAGCTGATCATTGGTGACCGCCAGACGGGTAAGACGGCGGTGGCCATCGACACGATCCTGAACCAGAAGGGTCAGGATATGTACTGCATCTACGTGGCCATTGGTAAGCGCCGCGGCGAAGTGGCGCGTTTGGTGAGCGTGCTGGAAGAGTATGGCGCGATGGAATACACCACGGTGGTGGTGGCGTCGGCCTCGGATGCGGCGGCGATGCAGTACATTGCGCCATATTCGGGCTGTGCGATTGGCGAGTGGTTTATGGAGAACGGCAAGGACGCGCTGGTGGTCTATGACGACCTGAGCAAGCACGCTTGGGCGTATCGTCAGGTGTCGCTGCTGATGCGTCGTCCGCCGGGCCGTGAGGCGTATCCGGGCGACGTGTTCTATCTGCACAGCCGCTTGCTGGAGCGTGCGGCGCAGCTGTCGGACGAGCGTGGTGGTGGTTCGCTGACGGCTTTGCCGATCATCGAGACGCTGCTGGGCGACGTTTCGGCTTATGTGCCGACGAACGTGATTTCGATCACCGATGGCCAGATTTATCTGGAAGCGGAGTTGTTCTATGCGGGTCAGCGGCCTGCGCTGAACGTGGGTATTTCGGTCAGCCGCGTGGGTGGCGACGCTCAGACGAACGTGATGAAGAAGGTGGCGGGCGGTATGCGCCTTGACCTTGCGCAGTTCCGCTCTTTGGCGGCGTTTGCGCAGTTTGCCAGCGACCTTGACGCAGCCACCCAGCGTCAGTTGGATCAGGGTATGCGCTTGACCGAGCTGTTGAAGCAGCCGCAGTATGCGCCGCTGAAGCTGAGCGAGCAGGTTGCGCTGATTCATGCGGGCAACAGTGGTCAGCTGCGGCGTGTGCAAAACGAGCGTGTGCTGGAGTGGAAGGACAAGTTCTTGCGCTTCCTCAACACGCAGTATGCCGAGCTGATGGGTCGCATCGACACCGAGAAGAAGTGGAACGACGACGTTAAGGGTGCTTTGGACGCTGCGATCAAGGCGTTCATGGATAACTGGAGCTAAGCGATATGGCGAGCGCCCGCGATATTAAAAAGCGCATTCGCAGCGTCAAGAACATCGGCCAGATTACCAAAGCGCTGGAGGCGGTCTCCGCCTCCCGCGTGCGCAAATCTCAGGCGCGGGTGTTGGCGAGTCGTGCCTATGCCGAGAAGGCGTGGGAGATTCTGCTGAATGTGCAAGCGGCGTCGCAGGGCAGTGGTGCGATGCACCCGCTGTTGACTCGGCGCACGGAAGTGAACAACGTGATGATCGTGCTGGTGACCTCGGATCGGGGTTTGGCTGGTGCGTTCAATTCCAACATCATCCGCGCGGCGACTCGGTTTGCCCGGCGGTTGAACAAGCCGGTGCGTTGGGTGACTCTGGGCCGTAAGGGCCGTGATTCGCTCATCCGCGCCAAGGAAAACGTGGTGGCGCAGTTTCAGCTGTCTAACGAGCCGTCGGCGATGGAGATGACTCCGATTGCACGGTTGGCCATCAACGAGTTTTTGAGCGGTGCGGTGGATGATGTGTTTGTGGCGTATACCGACTTTGTCAATACGCTGACACAGCGCCCTGCGGTGCTGGGCTGGCTGCCGTTGATCCCGCGTGAGATGGAAGATGCGGTGGCGAGTGAGTATATCAAGGATGTGCCGGCGGTGACGGCGGGCAATCTGGACTATGAGTTTGAGCCAAGCCCGCAGGCGATCCTTGACGAGATTGTGCCGCGTTTTACCGAGCTTCAGCTGTATCAGGCGGTGCTGGAGAGCCAAGCAAGCGAGCATTCGGCGCGTATGGTGGCGATGCAGAACGCCAGCAACAACGCGATGAACCTTGTGGACGGCTTGACCCTAGTTTACAACAAGGCGCGTCAGGCGGCGATTACCAGCGAAATCCTCGACATCGTGGGGGGTGCGGAAGCGCTGCAAGCGACGCTCGATAAGGCGACCGACCAGATTCTAGCGGATATGGCGGCGGCCCACTAACGTTTGACATAATCTGCTGAGGGAAAGGCAGAGGGAGAGAACACACATGGCAGAACTTGAAGGACGTATTACGCAGGTCTTGGGCGCGGTGGTGGACGTGGAGTTCACTGGCGGCGAACTGCCCGAGCTGTATGACGCCATCCGCGTACCGCGCGAGGGGCAGGAAGACCTGATTTTGGAGGTCGAGCTGCACGTGGGCAACAACACCGTGCGCTGCGTGGGCATGGATGCCACGGACGGTTTGGCGCGTGGGCTGAAGGCCTATGCGACGGGTGCACCGATCCGCGTGCCGGTGGGTGAGGCGGCCTTGGGGCGCGTGTTCAACGTGCTGGGCAAGCCGATTGATGGTGGTGAGGCGGTGGCCGCGGATGCGCCGCGCCGCGCCATTCATGCGTCTGCGCCGGTGTTTGAGGAGCAGTCCACCAAGATTGAAGTGTTTGAGACGGGCATGAAGGTGATTGACCTTGTCGCCCCGATGACCCGTGGTGGTAAGGTGGGCATCTTTGGTGGCGCGGGTGTGGGCAAGACCGTGACCATTCAGGAGCTGATCAACTCGATTGCCACCCAGCACAGCGGTCTCTCGGTGTTTGCTGGCGTGGGTGAGCGCACCCGTGAGGGGACGGCGCTGTATCACGAGATGGAAGAGGCGGGCGTGCTGCCGAAGCTGGCGATGGTGTTCGGCCAGATGAACGAGCCGCCCGGTGTGCGTCTGCGCGTGGCGTTGAGCGGTTTGGCGATGGCCGAGCACTTCCGCGACGAGGGTAAGGACGTGCTGTTGTTCATCGACAACATCTTCCGCTATTCGCTGGCGGGTGCAGAGGTGTCGGCGCTGCTGGGGCGTATGCCTTCGGCGGTGGGTTATCAGCCGACGTTGGCGGACGAGATGGGGCAGCTTCAGGAGCGGATCACCTCGACGCGCACGGGCGCGATCACGTCGATGCAGGCGGTGTATGTGCCGGCAGACGACTATTCTGATCCTGCGCCGGTGGCGGTGTTTACGCACCTTGACGGCACGATCGCGCTGGAGCGTTCGATTGCTGCGCGTGGTTTGTTCCCTGCGGTAGACCCGCTGGCCTCGACCAGCAAGATTCTTGACCCGCTGGTGGTGGGTGAAGAACACTATCGTACGGCGCGTGAGGTTCAGGAATATTTGCAGCGCTATAAGAACCTGCAAGACATCATCAACATTCTGGGTGTGGACGAGCTGAGCGACGACGACAAGCTGGTCGTGGCGCGTGCGCGCAAGATTGAGCAGTTCTTGACCCAGCCGATGGTGGTGGCGGAGCAGTTCACGGGCCGTCCGGGGCGTTATGTGAAGGTGAAGGACACTGTCCGCGGCTTCCGCATGATTTTGGATGGCGAAGTGGACTACATCCCCGAGCAGTTGTTCTATATGGCCGGTACGATTGACGAGGTCATCGAGCGCTACGAAGCGTCCGAGAAGGCCGACTAAGCGGAGGCCGTTATGCCGATTGCAGTGGAGATTGTCAGCAAGGAACGCCGCGTGTTTGTGGAGCCTGAAGCGACGATGGTGATTGTGCCGGCGTCGGAAGGGTTGATGGGCGTTCTGCCGAACCATGCGCCGGTGCTGACGACGTTGGGTTTTGGCGAGCTGGTGGTGAAGAAGGGCGAGGCGGAAGAGCGCTTTGCAATCTATGGTGGGGTGGTGGATGTGCGCCCGACTAAGGTGACCGTCCTTGCCGAGCTGGCCGAGTCGTCGTTTGACCTTGATATGGAAGCGATCGAGAAGGCGCGTTCTGAGGCTGCTGAGATGATGGCCAAGGGGACAGAGGGCCTGAGCGAGGCGCATAATGCGGCGATTGCGCAGGCGCTGCGCCGTGCCGAATTGGCGGCCAAGATCGATACCAAGATGCGCAGTCGCCCGGGGGGTCTGCGTATCATCCAGCAGGATGCGCGTGAGGTCAAGTAGTCTGCGCGGGTGATAGATAGACGAACAACGCTTGGTGTGGTCACGCGCGCCAAGCGTTGTTTTTTTGGGGTTAGGCGTGTAAAGTAAATTTGGTTGTCAGTTGTTTTGGCCGGCAGAAACCAGAAGCAGGGACGATGTTTGGGAAGAAGTTAGGCATCGATTTGGGGACGATCAACACGCTGATATGGGAGGCGGGTCAGATCGTCTTGCAAGAGCCGTCTCTGGTTGCGATTCAGATCGAGGATGAGGCGCGCGATCAAATCCGTGCGATTGAGACGGGCCAGCCGGTGCGCGAGATGCTCGGCAAGGTGGATGCTGAGGACATTCAGATTGTGCGCCCGGTTCAGAACGGTGTGATCGCCGACTATGAAGTGACGGTGGCGATGCTGACGTATTATCTGGGCAAGGTAGCGGGACGGATGCGCCTGTTTAAGCCGACGGCGATGATGAGTGTGCCGTATGGGGCTAACAGCGTGGAGAAGCGAGCGGTATACGAAGCTGCGACCTATTCGGGCGTGCGCGAGGTGTTGACGATTCCCGCGCCATTGGCCGCTGCGATTGGTGCTGGTTTGCCGATTGCGACGCCGTCTGGCGATATGGTGGTGAATATTGGCGGTGGGGTGACCGAGGCTGCGGTGTTGAGCATGAGCGCCATCGTGCGAGCAGAATCGGGGCGTGTGGGCGGTTTGCGGCTGGATGAGGCGATTATTGGCTATGTGCGGCGCAAATATCAGCTGAATATTGGCCAGCCGACTGCCGAGGCGGTCAAGATACAAGTGGGCGCGGCTGTGCCGCTGCCCACGCCGCTGACGATGGACATTCAGGGGCGTGATGCCCGCACGGGCCTGCCGCGTTCAGAGCGCATCAGCACCAACGAGGTGGTAGAGGCCTTGGCCGAGACGTTGGGGCAGATTGCGCAGGTGGTGAAGAGCGTGCTGGCGGCCACCCCGCCAGAGTTGGCTTCGGATATTATTGACCGTGGGATTGTGCTGACGGGGGGTGGGGCATTGCTGCGCGGGATAGACCAATATTTGACCACCCAGACCAGCGTGCCGGTCTATAAGGCAGAGAACCCGCAGCTGGCTGTGGCCACGGGTGCGGGGCGTGCGCTGGAAGACACGTCTATTCAGCGCCGTTTGACGCAGGGGTAAGCAATTAAAGTTGAACGGGTGAGCTTGAAGCAGGCTCACCCGTTTTTGTTTATTCGTCCAGATAGAAGGTCATACGCTGCAACCCGACGACCGGATCGATGTATTGCACTTGTACGCCCGGGGGCACGGTGAGGTTGATGGGGGCGTAGTTGAGGATGCCTTTGATGCCGGCATCGACGAGGATATTGGCCACATCTTGGGCGTATTGGGCGGGGACGGCCACCATGGCGAGGCGGATATTTTTGGCTTGAATGGTGGCTTGCAGGTCTTCCATGGGCTGTACGGTGTAATCACCGATGACCTGACCGACTTTGTCGGGGGCGCTGTCGAACAGGCAGGCGATGCGGAATCCGCGATCGGAAAAGCCGCGGTAGTGTGCGATGGCCTTGCCGAGGTCTCCGATGCCGATGAGGGCGACTTCCCATTCTTGATCGACATTGAGGACTTTGCGCAGCTTTTCTTGAAGGTATTCGATTTGATAGCCTGTGCCCTGTTTGCCGAAGCCCCCAAAGTGCGACAAATCTTTGCGGATTTGTGCCGATGAGATACCGAGGCGCTGCCCTAGCTCGTGCGATGACGTAATCTCTTGACCTTCTTCGGCCAAGCGATTAAGCGCGCGTAGGTAGATAGGGAGGCGACCTATGACGATATCGGGGATGGCTACGTGTCCATTGGACGCCATGCGACTGCGGCTCCGAACTGTTTGTGAAATATTCTGCATGTTAAGACTATAACATCTTTTGAATTTTTGTGCCACCCTTCACAGGGTGTGAACAGGGCAATCGCTTCAAAATCAGCCATTGGTTCATGAGAGGGCAAAATGGTGTGTAGGGGCGCATCACGATGCGCCCGTGAAGCATCGCGATGCGCCCGTGACGTCGGGCAGTTCTCGAACTGCCCCTACAAAACCTGTCGCGATGGGTTTTGACCCTACCAGAAAATTTGAAGCGATTACCCTGAGGGTGTGAAAGTGTGGCCAAAAGTATGGTGGATGACGACATAGATAACTCTGGCAGAACGGTGTTAAAATAGAACATGGTTAGGCGAGCAGATGTATTCGTATGGGTTGGTTTGTGGTGATAGGTGGCGCATGGGCACTGGGCATTCCTCAAACGGCACTGAGCCGAAAGAAATTAAGATTGTTCGCGAGAGTATGCTGGATGGCCTGAGCCAGTTGGCGGACTATTTTGGCTTTAGCAAGGTGATGGGGCAGTTGTATGGGGTGCTGCTGCTGCATGGTGAGCCGCTGTCGTTGGACGAGCTGATGGAGGAGTTGAGCATCAGCAAGGCTAGCGTGAGCACTAACATCCGCACATTGGAGCATATGGGGATGGTGCGTCAGGTGTGGTCGAAGGGGAAGGGTGACCGGCGTAAGTATTATGAGGCGGAGACCGACCTGATGCGGATTATCACCAACATCATCAGTGCGCGGGAGATGCGGGATGTTGACCGTGCGGTGACGGTGATGCAGGATAATATTGACCTGTTGAAGCAGACGGCTGGGGAAATGAGCGAGGAAGAGCGGCGGGTGGCTGAGCTTTATATTGACCGGATTACACAGATACAGGCGATGTTTCGGTTTGCGCAGCTGGTAATTACGTCGATTTTGGGCACGGTTGGGGATGTAGATTTGAAGAAGATTTCGCGCATTGATTTGGGATGAGACGGGTGCGCGGTTAGTCTTCTGGGGCATCGACCATGATGCAGGCGGCGGCCTTGTGACCGAGGGTTTGCGGTTGGCCGTTAACGCTGACGGTGAGTGGGCCTTCGAACGGGTCTTGTGCGTGGACGCGCACGTTATCGCCCAATTTGATGTCGCGGTTGGTGAGGTATTGAAGCATTTCGGCGTCGGGGGTTTGCAGGCGCGAGATGCGGGCGTCGGTATCGAGGGCCAGCTTGGTGAGTGGGATGCCGATGCTGGGGGCGATGTGTCCTTCGGCGGAGGGGATGGGGTCGCCGTGAGGGTCGATTTCGGGGTAGCCCAATTTGCGGTCGATGGCGGCGATAAACTGATCGGACACGGCGTGTTCGAGGCGTTCGGCTTCGCGGTGAACCTCGTGTAGGGGGTAGCCGAGTTCTTGCACCAGATAGAGTTCGATGAGGCGGTGGCGGCGGATGACCGCAAGGGCGGCGCTGCGCCCTTGCGGGGTGAGTCGTACGCCGTGATAGCGTTGATAATCTACCATGCCAGATTCGACCATGCGCTGTGCCATATCGGTGATGGACGGTGCTTTGACCCCGAGATGGACGGCGAGGTCGTTGGTCGAGACGCGCTCATCATCCACCTGAAGGGTATAGACCGCCTTGAGGAAATTTTCGGCGGACTCAGTGGTGGTATCGGCGGGTTTGATGGCGGGTTTACGTTTGGCTGGCATAGGCTGTTTTGTTGGATATAAGAGATGCAGTTGGCTTTGTGTCTGTTAGGGTTGTTGATTGAGGCCGAAAGCATCTTGCATGAAAAGCGCTTGGCTGTCGATGGTGGGTTGGTCGGGTGAGGGGGTTTTGCGGACGTATTCGCCGGAGCTGAGTAGTTCCCATCCGCCGGTGGTGTTTTGGAGGTCTGTGGCGAGGATGCGCAGCAGGCGTTGTTGGGTGCGTTGGTCGATGATGGGGGTGACGACTTCGACACGGTTATAGAGGTTGCGGCGCATCATATCGGCGCTGCCGATGTAGACGCGGCGGTCTTGTGGGGCATTTTTGAAATAGAAGATGCGGGAGTGTTCTAGGTAGCGTCCGGTGATTCCATAGACGCGGATGTTTTCGCTGAGGCCCGAGATGCCTGGGCGCAGACAGCACAGGCCGCGCACGATAAGGTCTACTTTGACGCCGACCTGAGAGGCGCGGTAGAGGGCCTGAATGACTTTGTCTTCTTCCAGCTGGTTCATCTTCATGATGATATGGGCGGGTTTGCCCTGTAGAGCGGCTTCGGCCTCAGCGTCGATGAGGGTGAGGATGCTGTTGAGCAGGTAATCCGGGGCGACCAGCAGACGTTTATAGGTGGTGAGGGGGGCATAGCCGGTCAGGCGGTTGAACAGGCGCGTGGCGTCGTCGGCGATTTCGGTATTGCAGGTGAAGAGGCCGACATCGGTATAAAAGCGTGCGGTAGTGGTGTTATAGTTGCCGGTGCCGATATGGACATAGCGGCGCAGCATATCGCCTTCTTTGCGGATGACGAGGCAGACTTTGGCGTGGGTTTTGACCTCGAATTTTTCGACGCCGTAGATGACATGGACGCCGTTTTGTTCTAGGGCGCGCGCCCATTCGAGATTGTTTTCTTCGTCAAAGCGGGCTTTGAGTTCGACCAGCACGGTGACTTGTTTGTCGTTGTCGCGGGCCTCTAGCAGCGACTTGACCAGTGGGGAGTTTTTGCCCACGCGGTAGAGGGTGGCTTTGATGGCGACGACTTGCGGGTCGCGGGCGGCGGCGGCGAAGAATTCTTCGACGGGGGTGAAGGACTCGTAGGGCAGGTGCATCACGACGTCGCCGGCGCGGATGGCGCTGAACAGGTCTTGATAGCCTTGCAGCATTTCGGGCTGGCGGGGGATATAGCGGGGGTATTTGAGGTCTGGCCGGTCGATGGATGCCAGTTCGGCCATGCTGGATGAGCCGAGTGCGCCGTCGATGACATAGACATCGCGCTCGTGGTCGATTTCGAGTTCATCGGCGAGACGTTTGAGCATGGGTGCGGTGATGGTATCTTGCACGGTGAGGCGGACGATTTCGCCGAAGCGGCGGTCGCGCAGGCTGTTTTCGATCATGTCGGCGAAGTCGTCGGAGTCGTCTTCCAGTTCGTTTTCGTAATCGATGTCGGCGTTGCGTGTGACGCGGAAGGGGTGTTGTTCGACGACGGTCATGCCCGGGCAGAGCAAGCTGAGGTTGTCGGCGATAACCTCTTCGATCCACACAAAATCGTGGGTGAAAGCGCTGTCAGCGCTGCCGTAGCGGCGGCGGATGCGGTTGAGGTCAACGAAACGGGGGAGGGTTTCGGGGATTTTGAGGCGGACGAACAGATAGTTTTCGGGGTCGGTGGGGTCTTTGCCGTTTTCGACCAGATGGACGGCGATGTTCATGCTGAGGTTGGAGATGAAGGGGAAGGGGCGAGCGCCATCAGCGGCCAGCGGGGTGAGGATGGGGAAAATTTCTTCTTCGAAGAACTGGCTGATGGCGGCACGGTCGGTGGCGGAGAGGGATTGGATGGCGTGAACGCGGATGCCTTGCTGATCGAGTTCGTTGAGCAGGTCGCGCAGGGTTGAGCGAAGGTCTCCCAACAGGGCGATGACCCGTTCGCGGATGATGTAGAGCAGTTGGTTGGGCGGGATGCCATCTGGGCGGGCGGTATCGAGGCCCATATGGACTTTTTTGATGTACGAGGAGACGCGCACCATAAAAAATTCGTCGAGGTTGTTGCCGACGATGGCGAGGAAACGCACACGCTCCAGCAGGGGGATGTCGGTGTTTTGGGCCAGTGCTAGTACGCGCTGATTGAAGGCGATGGCGCTGAGTTCGCGGTTGATATAGTTATCAGGGGTAAGTACCGGTAGGGGGGGGAGCATAGGTATCCGTCTGGGGCGTGAATGGGGCATATAGCAAACGATATTAGGTTAAATTGTGAACCAGTTTGTGCGGGGGCGCAAGTTAAACGCACGTAAATAAAAAAGCACAGACCGCCTGTGCAGCCTGTGCTTTTGAGAGGTAGAGATATTTTAGACTGTTTGCAGCTGCTGGATGGTGTTTTCGAGCAGTTCGACGGCTTTGCCGAGGGTATCGACATCGAAGGCAAAGCGTGCGCCGGCGGCCTCGAAGAGTGCCGGCAGAGAGGCTGTGCCACCGAGAGCGAGGGCGCGGCGGTATTGCGCGACGGCTTCGGCTTGATTGCGTCGGGCGTTGGCGTAGACCTGTACAGCACCGAGCTGGGCGAGGCCATATTCGATGTAGTAGAAGGGGATTTGGAAGATATGCAGCTTGCGATGCCAACCGGTGGCCTTGATGTCTTCTAGGCCGGAGTAGTCGATGCCTTGCATAAAGCGATCCCACAGTTCTGCCCATTTGGCATCACAGTTGGCGGGGTCGGTTGCTGCTTCGTGATTGGCATAGACCCAGTGCTGGAAGCCATCGACGACAGCCATATAGGGCCAGAAGCGGATGATGCCGCTGAGGTGCTCGATGCGGGCGCGTGCGGCCTCTTGGGGGGTATAGAAGCCGCCGGCATCGGTGGTGAGGTAGGGGCTGGCGAGCAGCTCCATGGCCATGGAGGCCACTTCGCAGAACTCGATGGGGACGTCTTCTTGCTGAGCGTAGGGCAGGTTGGAGGCGGCGAAGGCGTGGAAGGCGTGTCCACCCTCGTGCAGCAGGGTTTGTACGTCGTCGTGGAGGCCGACGGCATTCATGAAGATGAAGGGGCGCTTGGCCAGCGGATAGCTGGTGCAGTAGCCGCCCGGGGCTTTGTCCTTGCGGTTGTCGAGGTCGAGCAGGGCCTCGTCACGCATGATTTGGAACATCTGGCCGAGGGCTGGATCGACACGATTGAAGACCGATAGGCCTTTATTGATGAGTTCATCGGCGCTGGTGAAGGGTTTGAGGGGTGGGATGCCGGAAGCATCGACTTCGGTATCCCATGGGCGCAGGCTGTCGAGGGCCATTTGCTGCTGTTTGCGGGCATAGATGCGCTTAGCAGCGGGCACAACGACTTGTTCGATGGCATCCTGAAAGGTTTTGGAGTCTGCCGGGGTATAGTCGAAGCGCTTGAGGAGCTTCCAGCGGTAGGCGATGTAGTCGGGCATGTCGGCATTTTTGGCTATTTGCCCGCGCAGCCCCATGAACTTTTGCCATAGGTCATTGAGGTCTTCGCGGTCTTGCAGGCGGCGTGCCATGCCCAGACGCCATGCGGATTCGCGCTTTTGGCGGTCGAGGTTGAATTGCAGGGTATTGAGCTTGGGGAGGGTGGTTTCTTCGCCCTCCCAGACGACCGACTGTTGACTGATGATTTTGTCGTATTCGCGCTCCAGCTTGCTTTCCTCGGTGAGAAGGGGCAGGTTCTCTTCGCGGAACAGCTCTAGGTCGGCACGGATTTTGGCCATGGGCACTTCAAAGCCGTCGATGTGCACACTGGCCTCGACCAGTTTGGCATTGAGCTTGTTTTGGGCGGTAATGAGCTGGGGATAAACATTTTCGATGTAATGATTGAAACGTTTTTCGGCCAGTTCGTCCTGCGTGTTGACGGTGGTTGCGACACTGATGCGGGCATAGACCTCATGAGCAAGGCGCATCAGGTGAGACCAGTCTGACAGCCAGAGGTCGGCGGTTTCTTGTGTGAGGGGGCGGGTCAATAAGTTGTTGAAGTAAGGTTCATAGTTTTCCCATCCCCAGTCGAGGGCGACGTTGGCGTCACGGGAGAGGCCTTCAAACATGTGTTGTATACCTTTCAGGTTGTGCAAGCGATTCTTAGTATAGCGCAGGTGATTGGGGGGAATTTGTCAGGTTTTTCCGAGGGTTTGAGTGAGGCCTTCGCGCGTGTTGAGATGAAGGGGCAGCAGCATGTTATCGAGCAGGCGTGTGCTGCCAAAGCGGACGGTGAGGGAGGCCAGCACCGGTGTATGGGTGGGGGATTGGATTTCTTGGAGGGTGATGGTGTCGGCTGTGGAGACGTAATCGACCTGTGCGAGTGGCTCGGTATCGAGGGTGTGTTGGATGATGGTTTTGAGGGCTGTGGGGTCGGTTTGTCCTGCTTGATAGGCGGTGCCGGCGGCGTTGAGGGCGCGATACAGGATGGTGGCGGCGCGGCGCTGAGGTTCTGAGAGGTAGCGATTGCGCGAGCTGAGGGCGAGGCCATCGGTGTCACGCGCAGTGGGGATAACGGCGATGTCGATGGGGAAATTAAGGTCTGTGACCATGCGGCGGATGACGACAACCTGCTGGGCATCTTTTTGGCCGAAGTAGGCACGGTGGGGTTGGGTCATGTTGAACAGCTTGGCAACCACAGTGGCCACGCCTTTGAAGTGTCCCGGGCGTCTAGCGCCTTCTAGGCCTTGCGAGACGTGCTTTACCTCGACGGTGGTTTGAAAGCCGGCGGGGTAGATGTCGTCGATGGTGGGGATGAAGGCGACATCGATGCCGGCTTGTTCGAGGGCTTGTAGGTCGGCGTCAAGGGTGCGGGGATAGGCGGCAAAATCCTCGTTAGGGCCGAATTGGGCGGGGTTGACGAAAATCGAGGCGATGACGGCCTGATTGTCGTTTTTGGCCTCGTTGAGCAGTGAGAGGTGGCCAGCGTGCAGCGCGCCCATGGTAGGGACAAGGCCGACAGCGCCGGTGAACCGTGCGCGGGCGGCGCGCAGCTCTGAGAGGGTACGTGCGATGATCATTAGGCGTCCGTAGAAGGGGTGCTGTTTGCCAGATCGGATTCGACGCGGGAGCGTAGGGCTTCTAGCACCTCATCTTTGAGGGTGAAGCTTTGGCTGTCGGTGGGGAATTGGCGGGCCTTGACTTCTTGGGCGTACTGTTGAAGGGCGGTGCGGATGTGCTGGCCGATTTGATCGTAGGGCTTGGCATGTTTGGGCAGAAATTCGCCGGCGAGGGCCAGCAGGTCATGATAGACCTGCACTTGTCCGTCACAGCCACCGCCTGCGCCAATGCCGATGGTGGGGATGCGCAGCAGTTTGCTGATATAGGCGGAGAGGGGGGCAGGGACAAGCTCTAGGACGATGCCAAACGCGCCTGCGGCCTGTAAGGCCAGCGCATCCTTGACGAGTTGATAGGCTGAGTCGAGTTCGCGGCCTTGCACGCGGAATCCGCCGAATTGGTTGACGCTTTGGGGGGTGAGGCCGATGTGACCCATCACCGGGATACCGCTGGAGACGATGCGCTGGATAGTGGGTGCCAGCCATTGGCCACCTTCGAGCTTGACGGCGCTGACGCCGCTTTCTTGCATCATGCGGGCAGCGTTGGTAAGGGCCTGCTCGGTGCTGATTTTGTAGGTCATGAAGGGTAGGTCACCGATGACCAGTGGGCGTTGGGTGACCCGTGCGACGATTTCGGCATGATAAATCATGTGCTCTAGGCGCACCTGTACGGTGGAGTCGCGGCCCTGAACGACCATGCCGAGCGAGTCCCCGACGAGCAGGGCGGGGATGTCGGCTTGTTCGGCAAGGCGGGCGCTGGGGGCGTCATAGGCGGTGAGCATGACGATGGGTTCACCGTTGTCTTTTAGTTTTTGGATGTCACGGATGGTTAGGCGGGTGGTCATGATGACTCTTTCTGGTGCAAAAAGGCCTGTATCGGAGCGGTATCGACACCGCGCGCCTCGACAACGGGCAGAGTGAGGCGTGCGAGGGCGAGATAGGCACGATAAACATCGGCGTGGGGTTTCAGCGCGCCCAAGTGCGCTTCGACCGTATGTAAGTCTGCCCGCAGGAGTGGGCCGGTCAGGGCATCGGGGATGCCGCGTGTGCGGATATTGTGCGCTGTGGCATCTAGCAGTGCAAGCAGCGCCGAATCCAATGCGGCTTGGGATGCGCCCAGCTGACTGAGCAGGCGTTGTGCTGCGGCATACAGCGCCACGGTGTAATTGCTGGTCATCACAAGGGCAGCGTGGTAGAGCGGGCGGTCTTTTGGGCCAAGCCACAGGGCTTGACCGCCCAATACCGCGACGATGCCGGTCAGCCATGCACGTAGGGCGGGGTCATCGGCCTCTAGGGCAAAGGTGACGCCGTTGAGGGATGGCATGGTATCGGTGGCAAACGGGTATGCGGGATGCAGCGCCCCAATGGACGCGCCCTGAGTGACGAGCGGGTTTAGCACCTGTGCATTGTGTGCGCCTGAGGTGTGGACGATGGCAGAGCGCAGGGCCTTACCTGTGGCGGTGAGGTTTGCCGCAAGGGAAGGGAGTGCGTCATCCGCTACGGTGAGGAACACGAGGTCACAATTGAGGCAGACGTCTATTGGGGTGGTATGTGCAGTGGCATTGACGTGTTGGGCTAGTGTATTGGCGGGGTGTGGGGTGCGATTCCACAGCCCGCCAATGGGATAGCCGTGTGTGTGCAGCAGGCGAGCGAGCGTGCCGGCAACCTTGCCTATGCCAATGAAACCGAGACGGGGCTTATCGGATGGGGGCATGACGGTTTACTGTCCAAAGGGGGTTGGGGTGGGCAGCGGCGGGCGGATGTAGATGGTGACGGTGCATGAGGCGCGCATGGTATCGGTGATGTCAAATACGGCAAGGCGGAACTCGTATGTACCTTCGGGATAGAGGGCCGGATTGAACTGGCTGAGCTGGCGCTGTTCTGGGGCGGGTTGGACATAGCTTTCCATCGAGAAGAAGTTGTCACCGAGGGCGCGTCCTTTGATTTCGAGCTTGAAGGATGCGAAGTTCTCGACATTGGCGACGCCGACCACGGGGATGATGTCGCGGATGACCTGCCCGTTGGCGGGGATTTGCAGGGTGGCGCCGGGGGTATCGCAGCCGATGGCAGACGGGGCGTTTGGCTCAATCGTGCCGACCGGTGTGGCGGTGGGGGTGGGGGTAATCTGGATTTGTCCGGCGGGATTGAGTGCACCGAAGTCCACGCTGCTCTCGTCGATGCTGACGACAGACAGAGGTTGGGGGGTTGGGGTGCTGAAGTCGAGGTCTTCGATGACTTGAATGGTGCTGGGAGTGAAGCGTAGGGTTTGGCGAAGGGTGGGGGCAACGACGCTCTGGATGCCGAAAATGAACAGCGCTGCTTCTAGAAGCAGGATGATGCTGGTCACTGCGTTGGCGCTTTTGAAGCGTGCGAGGTCGCGTTCCAGCTCGAAGCGAGTAGAATGATAGGCTCTCTGAGCCTTTTGGTAGTGTCGGAAGGCGAGGAAGAGGCCCAGAGCGATGAAGATATATAGGCCGATGGCGATTTGTTCGATGAGGAAAGCAACAGCCGCCATAGCGTTAAATCGTGCTGAGCACGCCTTTGACGATATTCCGGAGCTTGGGGACGATAATCTGCCCGACCTCGAGCACTTCTTCGTGATTGGCGTCGAATTCGGTATCGATTTGGTCGATGCCGGCATTGGTGATGGCTGAGAAGGCCAGCACTCTCATGCCCATGTGGCGAGCCACCAGCACTTCGTGGACGGTGGACATGCCGACGGCGTCACCGCCGAGGGTGCGAACCATGCGCACTTCGGCGGGGGTTTCGAAGGCCGGGCCAGAAACGCAGGTATAGACGCCTTCTTGCAGGGGGATGCGGGCATTTTCGGCGGCGACGCGGGCGATGCGGCGCAGTTCACTGTCATAGGCGCGGGACATGCCGGGGAAACGAGGGCCGAGTGAATCGTCATTCGGGCCATAGAGGGGGTTGCTGCCGGCCATTCCGACGAAATTGATGTGATCGTTAATCAGCATGATGTCGCCGGCGCGATAGGTGGTGTTGACGCCGCCAGCGGCGTTGGTGAGGATGAGGGTGTGGACGCCGAGAAAGTGCATGACGCGGATGGGGAAGGTGATTTGCTGCGGGGTATAGCCTTCGTAGAAGTGGGCGCGCCCCTGCTGGCAGACGACGGTTTTGCCTTCGAGCTGGCCAAAAACCAGCTTGCCGCTGTGACCGTGTACGGTGGAAGTGGGCCAGCCGGGGATTTTTTCGTAGGGGATGGCGATTTTGTCGGTGATTTCGTCGGCCAGAACGCCCAACCCCGATCCGAGTACAAGCCCGATGGTGGGGGTGGGCGGGTTGAAAGCCTTGATGGCTTCTACAGCGGCGTGGTAGTCTGCGGTGGTGTAGGGGGTGATGGTGGGCATGGCTTTACTCCGTTTGAGCCAGTTCTAGGTAATCATCACTGATGACATCTTCGGGGGGGATGCCGAGGATTTTGAGCATCTCTTGGATGTGCGACGCTTTGAAGTCGGCGTCACGGGCCGACCATGTGCGGCTTTTAATCTCGACAAAGAGCTGTTCTTGGCGGGGATGAATCAGTTGATCGACATTGATATAGAACTGCACACCGCGGTAGTGGATGGCCCAGCGGCGGCGGTCTTTTTCGAGGGTGAATTCGCGGTCAGCCTGAAAGTATTCGCGGTAGAAGCGCAGGGGGCGGTCGGCGGCGGCGATGAAGCGTGAGTGTGACAGTTCGACGGTGGAGTCGAAAGATTTCTCTTTGCGATAGGAGGTATAGGTCAGGCGGGTGCGCACCTCGGTGATACGGCCTTCGTTGTCGAGTTTGTCGTCTTCGCGGTAGCGGACGCGGCCTTTGCCGGGGTCGCTGAAGGTGAAATAGGTGTCGTGCTGGCGATAATGGGTGGTACGGAGCACTTCGACATCGGGGTGGTCGAGCAGGGTCTCGATGGCCGATGGGTCGCGCAGGATGGCCTTGCTCTGGACTTCAAAGCTCTCACCGCGTTCGACGCCGATGGAGACGGCGATGAGCTTGTTGAGGACGTTGCTCTTGTAATCGGACAAGAACGCGCCGATTTTTTGCGCATAGTCATAAGCCGAGGCACGTAGACTGGTTTCATCAACGGTGAGGAGCTGGCGGTCACGCATCAAGAATTGACCGGCGACCATGGTATGAGCAACATCGGTTGATTTGGCGGAATAGACAAGGCGGCCATAGACGTTATCGGGGTTAAAGTCGTAGTGAGGGATGTTGTGCAGGGGGTGGGAGTCTACGACGATGATGTCTGCGGCTTTGCCAACCTCAAGGCTGCCGGTGATGGCATCAAGGCCAAGGACTTTAGCGCCTTGGCGGGTGGCCATACGTAGGGCGGTTTTGGCTGGCACAGCAGTCGGGTTATAGGTTTGGGTTTTGGCCAGAAGAGCGGCAAGGCGGATTTCTTCGAACATATCGAGGTCGTTGTTGCTGGCAGGGCCATCCGTACCGATGCCAACCTCAACGCCAGATTCAAGCATCTGGTGGACGCTGGCGATGCCGCTGGACAGCTTGAGATTAGCGGTGGGGCAGTGCGCGATAGATGCGCCTTTTTCGCGGAAGATGCGCATTTCGGTCTCGTCAATCCAGACGCAGTGAGCCGCGATGACACGGGCGCGGAACAGGCCAATTTTGTTGAGCCAATGGACGAGGGTTTGCTTGTGTGCGTTCGTGTGTTCATCGGCTTCGGCGCGGGTTTCAGCGATGTGGATGATGAGCGGCACGTCATATTCTAGGGCCAGCTCGGTGCATTTGCGC
>DAOUCZ010000026.1:0-22390 GCA_034431675.1 Anaerolineae bacterium
TTGGATGTCGGGCAGCTGGCGGATGCGACCGGTCGCCGTCAGCCCATCCATGTCTGGCATACTGATGTCCATCAAAATCATGTCGGGCTTCAGCTCTTGCGCGCGCTGGATGCCCTGCGCGCCGTTCTCGGCCTCGGCATATTCCCAGTCCGGGGCCAGCATCATGAACAGGCGGCGCACCAGCATTCGGTTGTTTGGCTCATCTTCGATGTATAAAATGCGAGTCATGTCACATTCCGCCCATCCCATTCACGATTACGGCATCCGGTACGTACTAAAGTCATGGTTCAAACTGCGCTCGGAGTTTTTTCTCTTCCCTTACACATTATAGCGTATAACAAAATTGTTCAAAAGTCTTTATCAGACTTTTGAAAGGATAAAGAAAGCATTGAGATTTTATCACCTTGACCCCCCTTCGACACTTATTGTACCCCATCGCCACGCGGACGCCAAAAAAAGATTGGAATCTGCTTGGCTTGTTGTGGCCGCGGCCTTGAGGCTTGCGCAGGCCGGGCACGGGCCATCCCACCGCCTGACGTATGCGATAGGATATGATATGCTTGGCAAGCGCGGGTTAACCCTGCGTAAACGCCTTCATAAGGAGATGTATAGGTTATGAAACAATATGCAGCCCCGCCGGCTATGAGCATTGACCCTGCCAAGACGTATGTGGCGGAATTCGTGACCAACCGCGGCACTTTTCAGGTTGAGCTGTACGCCGACCGTGCGCCGATCACGGTCAACAATTTTGTGTTTTTGGCGCGCGAAAAGTTCTATGATGGCGTCAGCTTTCACCGTGTGATTTCCAACTTCATGATTCAGGGCGGCGACCCAACCGGCACAGGCCGCGGCGGCCCGGGCTATAAGTGGAACGATGAGGCCTCTGCCTTGCGCATCGCTCACGGCACGGGTTCGCTGAGCATGGCCAACGCCGGCCCGAACACCAACGGATCGCAGTTCTTTGTCACCCACGCGCCGCAGCCTCACCTCAATGGCAAGCACGCGGTGTTTGGCGGCGTGATTGGCGACGGCATGACGGTGGTCAACGCCATCCGTCAGGGCGACACCATGACCACTGTCAACATCATTGAGCGTTAGCCAGTGCCGCAAGGTAGGGTGCGCGGATGCCCCGCGTGCCCTGTCCATCCCCCTGACATTGATATGCCGATGACAGACTCAACAGACCCGATTGAACCGATACCCGCCGAGCAGGCCCGTCAGCGCCTTGCAGAGCACATTGTGCAGACCCTTGGGCCGACATGGGATGACCCCGAGCGCGGTTGGTCGGTCATCAGCCGCACCGATTACGCCGCCCGCCTGACCGATGGCAAGCGCGTGCTGGATTTTTATGTCGATTTGTTGGGCGAGGTCAGCCTGAAGGAACGCCCGGCCACCACCGAAGACCGCGGGCGGGTGATTGGGGCGATGCTGCTGGCGGCGCTGCTGATGCTGGCGGTGTTGGTGGCGCGCGCCAGCGGGTTTTGGCCATGAGCGCGCGCCGCTGGCCCACCCCCGACCGCGCCGCACTGCTGCTGGCGCTGCTGGGGATGCTGCTGGCCCTGCCGGTGCTGCTCTACCCGCTGGGGCGCGATCAAGGGGCGTATGCCAACATCGCACAGGCGATTCGTGCTGGCGGCCTGCCCTACATCGACATGTGGGACATCAAACCCCCGATGATTTACTACATCTATGCGTTGGGGTTTTCGGTGTTTGGGGCGACCCCGCTGGCGGTGCGCGCGCTGGATGTGCTGTTTGTGCCGCTGGCGCTGCCGGCGCTGTATGCCCTGACGCGCGGCGCAGGGGGGCGGGCGGCAGCGCGCTGGGCCATGCTGCTGTTTCCGGTGTTTTATTTCACAGAGACGTTTGCCAGTTTGTCCCAGAGCGACTCGCTGGTGCTGCTGCCGATGATGTGGGCGGCATGGGCCATTTTGCGCGCCGGTCAAGCCCGACGTGCCAGCGCCCAAGCCTTAAGATTTGCCGCGATGGGCGGGGCGCTGTGCGCGGTGGTGCTGCTGTTTAAGCATTATTACGTGATGTTTGCGCTGGCGCTGGCGCTTGACCATGCGCTGCACCGCCGCGCCCTGCCATGGCGCGAGGGGGTGGCGTTTGGGGTCGGCGGTTTGCTGGTGGGTCTGCCGGCGCTGGCTTATTTTGTGCACACCGGCATCTGGCACGAGATGTTGATTGTGGCGCAGGGTACGGCGGGCTACAACGCGCAGTCGTTCGAGTCGGCGGGGGCGTTTGTCGGCCAGATGCTGCACTATCTGGCCTTTCGGTGGGCGCACTGGGGGGTGCTGTTGATGCTGTGCGCTGCGGCGCTGGTGCGTCCGCGTTGGGCTGGGCGGGCCGGTTGGATCGGCTGGTGGTTGGCCGCCGGCCTTGGCTTTGTGCTGATACAAGGCAAGGGCTTTGATACCCATTGGCTGCCGCTGCTGCCCCCGTTGGTGGTGCTGGGCGGGATAGGGCTGGCGCGTGTGCTGGAGGCGCTGCCGGCGGCGCGCATCCGACTGGCCGCACGGGTGTTGGCGGTGGTGGGGCTGGGCCTGCTGCTGGCCAAAGACACGTGGCTGCCGGCGTGGCCCTATCTGACCGGCCAGCACAGCCTGCGGGCCTATTACACGCGCTTTCAGGCCGGCGATTTGCAGGCCGCCGAGTCGCTGCGCATGGCGCGCTGGCTGCAAGAGCGCCTGCCGGCAGGTGAGACGGTGTATATCTGGGGATTTCGGCCTGAGGTGGCGTTTATGGCCGGCCTGCGCCCCGCCACGCGCTTTCAGATGCAGTTTCCGCTGGTCGGTGACCGCTATCCCGAACAGTGGAAAACTGAAAATGTCGATACACTATGGGCAGCGCTGCCTCCCATCGTGATTGTGATGCGGGCGGACTATATGCCGTGGGTGACCGGTGTCGAGGACGACTCGAACACGGTGTTGGCCAACGACTACCCTGCCCTGCGTGATTGGTTAATCTACAACTATGACCGGGGGGAAGAGCGCGGCAATTTTCTCATCTGGATACGCAAGGGGGGATAACCATCATGAACGGCTTTTTGGGAACCAACGCCAGCTTGCTCAGCGACATCACACTGATTGCCTACCTGTTTTTGCTGCTGCCGGGGATGCTGTTGGGCTTTGCCTTTGCCCGCCGCAAGATGTATGAACCCCATCACAAGCTGGTGATGACCAGCGTTGTCATCGTCAACTGGGTGCTGATTGCGGTGGTGATGCTGGGCAGTTATCAACGCGGGGTTGCCCCTTACCTATCCAGCGCCTTTGGGGATGTGCGCGTGTCGCTGCCCACCCTGCACGCCATCACTGGCGGCCTTGGCCAACTGCTGGCCACCTATCTGGCCATTCGCATGTGGTTTGAAAAGCAGCTGCCTGCTGCGCTGAAGGTCAAAAACATCAAGTTTTATATGCGCACCACGCTGGCCTTGTGGGTGGTGACCATCCTGTTGGGTGCGGTGATTTATCTGACGTGGTACAGCGCCCCCGCCCGCATCAGTGATGATACCCCGCCCGCCGCCACCGCCGAGGCGGTCAATCCCGCTGCCACCGCCGAGGCGGTCAATCCCGCTGCCACCGCTGAGGCGGTCAATCCCGCTGCCACCGCTGAGGCGGTCAGTCCTGCCGCCACTCCCGAAGCGGTTGGGGGATGAAGGCTCTAGACACAACTCAAACCATCTCTCAACAAACATCTAACGGTTTTGTAAGGCTGGTTTGTGTGATGGCCCGCTGTGGGGTGTTAGAATTAATTTTATTCATCCCAAAAGAGGTTTTATGGAAATTGGCACACGCTTGAGGGCATACGAGATACGCGACCTGCTGGGCGCAGGTGGTTTTGGCGTGGTTTATCGCGCGCATCAGCCCGTGATTGGGCGTGAGGTCGCCATCAAGGTGATTTTGCCAGAGCACGCCAATCAGCCCGATTTCATCCGGCGCTTTGAGGGAGAGGCGCAGCTGGTGGCGCGCCTAGAGCACCCGCACATCGTGCCGCTGTATGACTATTGGCGCGACCCTGAGGGCGCGTATCTGGTGATGCGTTATGTGCGCGGGGGCAGCCTCAGCCAATCCATCAAGCGTGATGGGGCGTGGGATTTACCCAACGCCTCGCGCCTGCTCGATCAAATCGCCTCGGCTTTGGCGATGGCGCACCGTGCCAGCGTCGTCCATCGCGACATCAAGCCGGATAACATCCTGCTGGACGAAGATGGCAACGCTTATCTGACCGATTTTGGCATCGCCAAGCGGGTGCAGGCCGACAGCGGGGACGACGAGATGACCAGCGGCACGCTGGCCTATATCGCGCCAGAGCAGTTGACCGGTCAGCCGGCGCAGGCCGCCTCTGACCAATATGCACTGGCGCTGGTGATTGCCGAGCTGGTGGTGGGCCGGCATGTGTATGGCGATACCTCCATTAGCGAGCTGATTAGCAAGCACCTGTATGAGCCGCTGCCTGACCTGCGCGCGATGCGCGTGGCCCTGCCCGAGGCGGTCAATGACGTACTGTTCAAGGCCGCCGCCAAAAATCCAGAGATGCGCTATGCCGATGTCGTGGCGTTTGCCGGCGCGTTCCGGCGCGCGGTGCTGGGGCGCGATGCCACTGCCGAGTTCCCAATCCTTGACAGCGGGCTAGACGTGGTCAACCCGTTTAAGGGGCTGCGCCCGTTTCAGCAGGCCGACGCCGGTGATTTTTATGGGCGCGAGGCGCTGATTAACCGCTTGCTGTCACGCCTCTCCGAAGACCTGCCCGGCAGCCGTTTTTTGGCGGTGGTGGGGGCGAGCGGCTCGGGCAAGTCCAGCGTGGTCAAGGCCGGCCTAATCCCCACCCTGCGCGGCGGTTCGCTGCCCGGGTCAGAGGGCTGGTACATTGTCGAGATGACGCCGGGCATGAACCCCCTGCGCGAGCTGGAGTCGGTGCTGTTGGGGATTGCCCAAAAGCCGGTCAGTGGGCTGGGGCGGGCGCTGCGTGACGGCCCGGATGGGTTGGTCAAGGCGGTGGGCGAGCTGCTGCCCGATGATGCCCAGCTGCTGCTGGTCATCGACCAGTTTGAGGAGGCCTTCACCATGGCCCCCGAAGCCGACTGTAACCGCCTGCTGCACCTGATTACGCGCGCCACCGAGGAAAAAGATGGGCCGGTGCGCGTGATTGTCACGCTGCGGGCCGACTTCCTCGATCGCCCGCTGACCGCGCCGTTTTTTGGCGATTTGCTGCGCCGGCGCATCGAGTTTGTGCTGCCGATGACCCCTGCCGAGCTAGAGCGCGCCATCACCGGCCCGCTGGAGCAAATCGGGCTGGAGGCCGATCCGGCGCTGGTTGAGCGCATCACCTCTGACATCAGCGAAGAGCCGGGCGCGCTGCCGCTGATGCAGTATGCTCTGACCGAAGTGTTTGAGCGGCGCAGCGGGCGCGTATTGACCGTGGCGGCGTATGAGCGCATCGGCGGGGTGACCGGTGCATTGGCCAAGCGCGCCGATGAAGTGTTCGATGGGCTGTCGCCCGACGGCCAGACCGCCGCCCGCCAGATGTTCTTGCGCCTGCTGACGCTGGGTGAGGGCAAAGAAGATACCCGCCGCCGCGCGCCACTCAGCGAACTGGTCTCGGTCATCCCCGATGCCATCACCCGTCAGACCACCCTTGATGCCTTCACGCGCGCCCGCCTGCTGACCTTTGACCAAGACCAGATGACGCGCGAGCCGGTGGTCGAGGTGGCGCACGAGGCGCTCATCCGCGAGTGGCGGCGGCTGCGCGCCTGGCTAGACGACTCGCGCGCGGATGTGCGCCAGCAGCGCCAATTGGCCGCCGCCGCCGAGGAATGGAGCAGCTCACGCCGCGATGATAGCTATCTGCTGAGCGGGACGCGGCTGGGCCAGTTTGAGGAATGGGCGGCGCAGACCGACCTTGTGCTCACCCCGCTGGAGCGTGACTATCTGAGCGCCAGCGTGGCCGAGCGCCAGCGCCGTGAGGATGCCGAGGCCGCTCGCCGCGCCCGCGAGGCGATGCTGGAGGCGCGGTCGCGCACGGTGCTGCGGGCCTTGGCCGGCGTGTTTGCGCTGGCGGCGTTGGTCTCGATTGGGCTGTTGTTTGTGGCCGCCCGCGCGCGTGAGGCGGCGGAGCGCAGCGCGCTGCGGGCCGAGGAGAATTATCAGCGGGCCGAGGCCCTGCGCCTTGCCAGCGCCGCCAACGTGCTGCTGTATGGGCAAGAGGCCAACGCCGAGACCGGCGCGCTGCTGGCGATGCGCTCGCTGGCCTCGCAGTATTCCACCGAGGCCGATGCGGCGCTGGTGCAGTCCCGCGGGCTGATGTTTGCCGACAAGGTGTATCGGCTTGGGCCGGCACTGCGCTCAGTGGCGGCCAGCCCCGACGGGCGCTATATCGCCGCTGGGGCAGAGAACGGCCAGCTTGACCTGATTGACCAGCGGGCCGGCGACAAGGCATGGGGCTACAAGGCCACCACCACCATCGTTGGGCTGGCCTTTAGCCCAGACGGCGGCTATCTGGCCGTCAGCCGGCGCGACGGCGGCCTGCTGGTGTTTGATGTGCCAACCGGCACGCTGCACCGCTCGCTGCCCACCAATACCCGCCCGCTGCACACCCTGCGTTTTACCGGCCCAGCGGCCCTGTTGACGGTGGACGAGATTGGCCGCCTGACCACGTGGGACATCCATACCGGCGAGCGCCTTGCACAGGCCCGCGCCGAGCTGCAAGACGCCGCCGCTGACCTCGAAATCATGCCGGATGGCAAGACCGCCCTGCTTGCTGGCTATTTTCAAGCCCCGCTGATTGACTTGGAGACCGGCGCGGTGCTGCGCGTATACGACTCGCTGAACAACGGCCTGATTGGCGTGGCAGCGGCGCAAGGTGGCCTCATCCTCACCGCCAGTCAGACCGGCATTGCGCGCGTGTGGGATGCTGCCAGCGGCGAAGAGCTGCTCACGCTCACCAACCACACCAGCAGCGTGTATGACGGCGCGTTCTGGCCCGATGCCTCCGGCCTTGTCACCATCAGCGCCGACGGCACGGCCCGCCTGTGGGACTTGACCACTGGCGCAGAAACCCGCCGCTTGACCGGCCATACCGGCGCGGTGCGCGCCCTTGCCCTGCTGCCGCTTACCCGCCAAGTGGTCACCGCCTCGGCGGATGGCACGGTGCGCGTGTGGAATGCCGACCTCACCCGTGCCCATGACCGGCTGTCGGCTCACGACTCGTCGGTCAAGATGGCGTGGATAGACAGCACGCAGCTGCTGACGGTGGGCTATGGCGACGCCATCGTGCGGCGCTGGGACGCCCATGCTGAAACCCTCACCCGTGCGTATGATGGGGCGGGCACGCACCACGCGGTGGCCGTCTCGCCCGATGGCACGCGCTTTGCCGTCGGCACGCGCATCCACGATATGGCCAGTGGCCAGCTGCTGCGCGAATTCCCCACCGATTTCTGGATGAATGACGTTCGCTTTAGCCCTGATGGGCGTCTGCTGGCGGTGGCCGGCATGACCAGCGGCGCAGATCAGGGGCGCACCTATACCGGCCTTGTGGAGGTCTGGGACATCGACAGCGGGGAGCGTGTGCTGCGCATCGCCGGCCACGCCGACGAGGTGCGCTCGGTGACCTTCAGCCCCGACTCGGCGCTGCTGCTGACCGCCAGCCTCGACGACACGGTCAAGCTGTGGCAGGTGTCGGACGGGGCGCTGGTGCAGACGTTTAGTCATAACAACGCGGTGGAGTACGCGGTGTTCAGCCCAGACGGACAAACCGTGCTGACCTCGGGCACGCGCGTGCCGGCCACGCTGTGGAACGTGCAGAGCGGCCTGCGCATCCGCAGCTTTTCGACCAACGATTCGTCGGTGCGCGGGGCATCGTTTAGCCCAGACGGCACGCGTGTGGCCACCGCCGACCTTGATGGCTCGCTGCGCATCTGGGATGTGCAGACCGGTGAGCGTTTGCGCCGCGTGGTCGGCTTCCGCGCGGCGCTGGCGCTGCCACAGTACTCACCCGATGGCCGGTTGATTGCCGTCACCGCCGAAAACGGCTCGGTGTTCATCGTGCGGGCCGACATCCGCGACCTGATTGCCGAAACCTGCACCCTGCTGACCCGCGACCTTGCGCCGGTCGAGCGTGACCGCTACCGCGTGGCCGACGCGGATGCCACGTGTCCGCAGTTTGCTGAACAGGGTCAAGCCGTGCTGGCGCTGCCGCCCACCCCGCTCGCCCCGACGCCCCCTGCGCCGACCGCGGTTGTGTCGCTGCCCACCCCCACCGAGTTCATCACCCCTCAGAAGGTGCTGGATGTGCGCCAAGTCAACCGCGGCAGCTTGCAGGCCGGTCAGGTGGAGACGTGGCTGTACGTCGGGCGGCGCGGACAGACCCTTGCTCTGCGCGCCAGCGCCGACGTACGCGCCTATGACCTTGACGATTACTTTGCCGGCCTCGATACGCAGCTGGTGGTGTTTGGCATTGATGGGCGGGTGCTGGCCCAAAACGACGATGGGCCGGACGGCAGCGGCGACGCCGAGCTGTCGGTCACCCTGCCCATCAGCGGCCTGTATCGCATTGAGGTGCGCAGCGCCGGCCTTGCCACCGGCGGTGATTATACGCTGGAGGTCAGCGTCACAGACGAGTAAAGCGGGGCGGGCCAACCCCGCTCCGCTTTGGGTGCTAGCCAATCACGCCCAGCGCGCGCCCAACCTTTTCAAAGGCGGCCAGCGCCTCTTCAAGGTCGGTTTGGGTGTGGGCGGCGGTGTTCATCACGCGGATGCGCGCCGCGCCGCGCGCCACGGTCGGGAAGCCGATGGCCATGGCGAACACACCGGCCTCGAACAAGGCACGGCTGAACTTCTGCGCCAGCTCTGCCTCGCCGAGCATCAGCGGGATGATCGGGGTTTGGCTGTGCCCGATGTCGAAGCCCAGCGCCTTCAGCTCGCGCTTGAGCAGGTCGGCATTGGCCCATAGGCGCTGCACACGCTCTTCGGACTCTTCCAGCAGGTCAACTGCTTCGATACAGGCGGCCACGTCGGGCACGGTCATGGCGCTGCTGAACAAAAATGGGCGCGCCCGCTGCCTCAGCCAGTCGATAATCACCTGCCGACCGGCCACGATGCCACCCATCACCCCAAAGGCCTTGCTCATCGTGCCGACTTCGATGTCCACCTGCCCGTGCAGCCCAAAGTGATCGACGATGCCGCGCCCGCCGCGCCCCAGCACGCCCTCGCCGTGCGCATCGTCTACCATCAGTAGGATGTTGTGCTGGCGCGCGATGTCCACCAGCGCCGGCAGCGGCGCGATGTCGCCGTCCATGCTGAAGACCCCGTCGCTGACAATCAGGCGGCGGCCATACTCGGTGGTCTCGGCTATCTTGCGCTGAAGGTCGTCCATGTCGTTGTGGGCATAGCCGACGATGGTGGCGCGGCTCAGGCGGCATCCGTCGATGATGCTGGCGTGGTTGAGCGCGTCGCTAAAAATCACATCGCCTTTGCCCACCAGCGCCGGAATGGTGGCCAGATTGGCCGTGAAGCCGCTCTGGGTGGTGATGACCGCCTCTGCTCCCTTGAAGGCGGCAAGGCGCTGCTCCAGCTGCACGTGCAGGCTCATCGTGCCGGCGATGGTGCGCACCGCCCCCGGCCCGATGCCGTATTGGTCGATGGCGCGCTTAGCTGCTTCTTTCAGGCGCGGGTGATTGGCCAGCCCAAGGTAGTTGTTGGCACAAAAATTGAGCACCTCGCGCCCGTCTACCACAATCCGCCCGTCCATCGGGCTGTCGATGGTGCGGATGGTGTTGAACAGGCCCTGCGCGCGCAAATCGTCCAGCTGCGCTTGCAAAAAGGCGGTTTTATCGTCGATGGGGGTGTGCATATCCAGACTGCTCCACGGTGATGAACCCGATTTGCCCCCGATTGTACCATTATGGGCAGCCGGCTTGTTTGTAAACACCGGTTGGTTTGTTGTGTTCTTGATCAAATAGGAGGTGTTCTTTACGCTTGTCACTACTGCAGATCCTGCGTGGCTAAAAAAAGCCCCCATCTCTCATCAGAGGCGGGGGCTTGTGAGGGTCTGAATGCGCTTAGGGGCAGCGCAGCGGGGTGCTGGGCACGGCGTTGGGCAGCCAAGAACGGGTGGTCACGCACACATTGCTGAACACGCATTCATAGGTCTTGCCCTCAACTGGCTCTGGCCCGACCACGATGCGGAAATCGCCGTCAATCTGGCGGAACAGCTCGATGTTGAGCACGTCATTGGCGCGGGCGATGCGCACATCGCCGGTGGCGCTTGGCGCGGTGCTGAACAGGTTATCCACGCGGATGCTGAGCTGGCCCTTGTCGCCACTGATCGAATAGATGTCGAGGCGGGTGTCGTCGCGGTAGACTGCTGCTGCCACCTCGCCCGGGCCAAAGCAGATGCGCCCATCCAGCACCGGCGTTTCGCCGCCGTCAGGGGTGGCATCACATACGAGCGTGGCTTTGGCATCGACCGTGCCTTCACCACCCTGCCACGAGGCGCGGATGGTGTATTCCCCCGCCTCGGCAAAGAACAATGGAACGGTGGTGTTCACCTCGAACGGCGAGGTGCGCACAACGCGATAGACCTGATCGTTGATGGTGATGGTGAGAAAACCAAAGTCATTGCCCATTGAATTTTCTGAGGTGGCATGGAAGCTGACCGCCTCGCACGTGATGTTGGCAGAAACCAGCAGCACCTCGGCCAGCGCCGGCAGCGCCATCACCATCAGCAGCAGAGAAGACACAAAAAGACGACGAACCAGTAAACGATTCCAGCGCATGATATTAAAACACTCCCACAATTGTGGTAAGAACAAACCAACACCACCAGTATACAGTTAAATCGGTCGGTTTTGTCAAGTTTGTTTTAATTTTATTTGATGTAATACGATCAAACGTATGTGGCTCAATCCATCACCAGCGGCAGGCGGATATAGACGGCAGTGCCGCTGCCCGGGCGCGATTTGACGTCGATGCTGCCGCCGTGGGCCTCAATCACTTGACGGGCCAGCGTGAGGCCCTGCCCTGCGCCGGCGGTTTTGAGCGGGCGTCCGTCGGGGGTTTGCGGAGTTCCGCGGTAGAAGCGGGTGAAGACGTGCGGCAGTTCATCGCGCTTGATGCCGACGCCGTTATCGCGGATGCGGATGGTGAGGTATTCGCCGTCTTCGGGTTCTTTGACCTGCATCATCACCTGCCCGCCGGCGGGGGTATATTTGAGGGCGTTATCGACCACCGCGCCCAGCGCCCAGTGCAGGCGCTTGGCGTCGCCCTGCACGCGCAGGCCGCGCGCCTTAATATCCACTTGCAGGTCGATGTGCAGGGTTTTGGCGGTTTGTCCCCATGCGTTGGCCACCCCCCACACCAGCGCCTCGACGGCGAAGATGTCGGTTTGGCGCACCACGTGCAGGGCGTTGTCTTCATCCAGCCGGCGCAGATGCGCGCCCCATGCGCGCAGGGGCTGGGCATAGGCCGGCGCAATGCCAGACAGCAGCGGCTCAAAATCGGCCAGTGCTTCGGCGCGGGCGCGCTCGCGGCGGGCCTGCTCTGAGACGTCGCGCAGGGCCACCAGCGTCCCGATACGTACGTCCTCGCCGGTGAGGACGGCAGAGACCTGTGTCTGGAGGGTGCGCCCATCCAACTCGATGCGCAGCGAGTCGCCGAGCGCATAAACACTGGGCGAAAGCGCCTCGGCCAGTTTATCGGTGACCAGTGCGGTGAGGGCGGTCAAGTCGGTGGCGGACAGGCTTGCTCCCAGCATCTGGCGGGCGGGGGCGTTCATCAGCAGCACCTGCCCGTCGCCGTCCAGCACAATCAGGCCATCAGGCACGGCGGCGAGGGCGGCGCTCAGCCGCGCCACCTCGTGACGGCGGGTGCGGTTTTGGGCGCGCAGGTCATCAAGGCGGGCCTGCGCACTGTCGGCATAGCGATTGAGCGCTGCGCCAACTGCGCCCAGCTCGTCAGGCAGGGTATGCGGCGCACGGGCCACCGGATGACCAGAGGCCAACTCATGCGCAGCCTGTGCCAGCGCGCCGGCCCGTGCGGCGATGCGCCCTGCCGCCCACATCCCAATCAGCGGGCCGCCGGCGGCCATCGCGATCAGCAGCGGCAGCGAACTGCTTTGTACGCTGTGGACGGCCCAGACCGCCGCAGCAGCTTGCAGGATGCCCCAAGCCATCAGCGGGGCGCTCACCTGCCAGCGCAGCGAGGCGCGCGCGGGGACAACGGGGGCAGAAGCGGGCGCAGGGGTGAGGGATTGGTCAGTCATTGGGCGGCCCATCGGTCTGTGCAGCGATTAAGAGATGCCGCCCATTATACCCCACCGATGGCTTAGGCGTGCGTGCTGGGGCTGAGCAAGTTGAGCACCAGCACGCCGGCCACAATCAAGGCGATGCCGACGATGCGTGTCAGGTTCAGCGGCTCGTTGAACAGCGCAATGCCGATGATGGCGATGCCGACCGTGCCCAACCCCGACCAGATGGCATAGGCCGTCCCTACCGGCATGGCAAGGCGCAGCGCCTGCGACATCATATAAAAGGCGGTGGCATAGCCGGCCACCACCACTACACTGGGGACAAGGCGGGTGAAGCCCTCGGACAGCTTGAGAGACGTGGTGGCAATCAGCTCACACGCGATGGCAATCAACAAAAACCCCATGGCGCTCATTGGCGTTTGCTCCTGTTTGACCTGTGACGTATCTTGTCAGCATATCACCGCGCACAGGGCAAAGTCGAGGGGGTCAGCGCCCGCGCAGCTTTAAGAAACGCTCATACAGCGGCGCAATCGGTCGGTCATCGCGCCCCACGAGGCCATAGCCGTTGTGCATCCCCATCGCCCACGCATACCACAGGATGGCGGCGACCTTGCCGGCATACTCGCGGTTAATCAGCTCGACAAACTCCACCGCATATTGGGTGATGTCGGCGGGGTTATCGCCTTCTTTGTCCAGCGCGCCCCACTCGCTCAGCCACAGCGGTCGGTCGGGCAGCACCGCCAGATAGGCGTTGAGTTCATCGCGTAGGTCGCCAAAATTGGCATAGCGGGTGAACGGGCGCGCCCCGCGCCCATAGGGGTGGGCTGCAATCCCATCGGGCAGCACCTCGGGCGGGAAGGTGTGGCGCAGGGCTTGGAGGGTCTGGCGGGCATACGTGCTGCCCGGCCCCGGGCCGCCGGTATGCCCGCCGCTGATGACCAGCGCATCAGGTTGGGCGGCGCGGATGGCTTGGAGGGTGCGCCCGAGCAGATGGGCATAGTTTTGCGGGGACATCGGCACAGAGGCCGCCGCGCCAATCGGGGCGTCCTGCTCGTTCCATACCTGCCAGCAGGTCACCGTGCCATTGGGGGCAAATTGGCGCACAATCCGCCCAACCATCTCGCTAAAGCGGTCGGTGAGGCGTCGCCACTTGTCGTCGGTCATCTGCGGCCATGGCCAGAACTCATCGCGCCCCTCGCCATAGGTTTGATGGGTGAAGGTAAACATCACCTTGAGGCCGGCGCGGGCATAGCGCTCGGCCAGCGGCGCATACAGGTTGTAGGCGGCGGCGATGTCTTGGCTGCCGCGCCCCATGCTGACGTTATAGCCAAAGCGCACCCAGCCAAGGCCGGCAAGGCGGGCCGGGTCGGGCGTGCCCTGCGCGTGGAACTGATCGAGGTTGACGCCGACCGGATTGACCCCACGCAGCGCCAGCATGGCGCGTGGGGCGTCGGTGAGGGTCAGAAACCATGCAGCGGTAAAGCCCTCAAGGCCGGTCAGGGTGCGCACGCGCACCCACTGCCCTTCTGTGCCGATTTTGGCGCGTGCCTGTGCGGGGTCTTCCAGCACTTCCAGCACGGTTTGTTTGTCCACATAGCCGATGGTCTCGCCGTCCACGGGCTGCCGGCGGATGCGGATGCCATTGGCGGTGGGGCGGGCAAACAGCCCGACCTCTGTTGGTGTGGCGCTTTGGGGGGCGCTGACGGCGGTCTGGGCGGCAGCTTCTGGCAGGTTGACCGCCACCATCAGATGGGCGGCGACATGACCGGTCATGCCATCGGCGCGGCGGATGTGCAGCCACTGCCCGCTGACGCCCAGCTTGCGGCGCACCTCGTCGGGCGCTTCTAAGGCCTCAACCAGCTCATCGGCGCGCAGCTGACCAATCGGTTTGCCATCCACCGGTGTTTCGCGGATGCGCAGGCCTTCGAGGGTGGGGCGTAGCGTGGGGCGGGTCATGGCGGGCCTCCTGCAAAAAATGTGGCACTGCGCCCATCATACCGCACAATTGGCCCTGCCCAACACAAAACCCCCTGCGGGTTTGACAGGGGGCTGATGTGTAAGCGGTTGGGGCTTTAGCGACGGTTGTTGATGCTGGCGTTGAAGATTTGCGGCGGCAGCACGATGCCGGCGTCTTCGAGGCGATCCATGAACTTGGGGCGGATGCCGGTCGGGCGGATGCGCCCGATGATTTTGTTGTTTTCGTAGCCCAGCTGTTCAAACTCAAACAGGTCGGACATGGTGATCATATCGCCTTCCATGCCCTGAATCTCGGTGATGTGGGTGATTTTGCGGCTGCCGTCGCGCAGACGGGCCTGCTGCACCACAAGGTCAACCGCGCCGGCGATTTGCTCGCGGATGGCGCGCACCGGCAAGTCCATACCGGCCATCAGGCACATCACTTCCAGACGCGCCACACTGTCGCGCGGGGTGTTGGCGTGCAGCGTGGTCAGCGAGCCGTCGTGGCCGGTGTTCATGGCCTGAAGCATGTCGAGGGCTTCGCCAGCGCGGCATTCCCCGACGACGATGCGTTCAGGGCGCATACGCAGACAGTTGACCACGAGGTCTTGGATGGTGATAGCCCCTGTGCCTTCGATGTTGGCTGGGCGGCTTTCGAGCGTGACGACGTGCTCTTGCTGAAGCTGAAGCTCGGCAGCGTTCTCGACCGTGATGATGCGCTCATCGCCGGGGATGAAGCTGGACAGCACGTTCAGCAGGGTGGTCTTTCCCGAGCCAGTGCCGCCGCTCACCACGGTGTTGAGGGCTGCGATGATGCACCCGCGCAGGAACTCGGCGATTTCGGGGGTCATCGAGCCAAAGCGGATCAGGTCGTGGTGGGTGAGCGGCTGTTTGCTGAATTTGCGGATAGTGATGGTCGGGCCGCACAGCGCAATTGGGCGGATGACGATGTTCACACGGCTGCCGTCTGGCAGACGGGCATCGACCAGCGGGGATGATTCATCGACGCGGCGGCCCAACGGGGCGACGATGCGCTCGATGATGCGCATCACGTGGTCGTCGTCGTCAAAGGCCACTGGCGCGCGCGTGATGTGCCCTTTGCGCTCGGCAAAGATGTTCTTTGGCCCGTTCACCATGATTTCCGAGATGCTGTCGTCGTCCAGCAGCACCTGAATTGGGCCAAAGCCGAGGATATCGGCGATGATTGACTCAAACAGGCGCACGCGCTCGGCGCGGCTGAGGATGATGTTTTCTTCGGCAAGGATGTTGTTGAACAAGTCTTCGATGGCGTTGCGCAGCTCGTTGTTGCGCAGCCCTTCAAACTGATCCATCTCGGCCAGCAGCTTGCTCTGGACGCGCTGCTTCAGCTCGGCGTGGGTGTTCTCGTTCTTGGGGCGGGCATCCGGGGTGGCGGTGCGCGGGGGGGTGGTGGATTGGGCGGGTGGGCGCTGCCCACCCGGGTTGCTGCCGCCCGTGCTGCCCGAGGGCGGCGTCGCCGGTTTTCCGCCGCTGCTAGGTGGTTGACCGCCGGCGCTGCCGCCTTGGCCTTGATTCTTCAGACGATCGAGAAGAGACATCGCGGATTCTCCTACTTACATTCTCTTGCGCCGGCCACAAGGGGGGATGATGACGAGATGAGGCCGGCGTGCGCAGCTGACGATGGGGGTTAGAACCGGAACAGGCCGCCCGGTTTTTTGTCTTTGTCCTTATTGCCGTTGGCTTTGGTTGGGGCAAGGTCGCCGTCTTCGCCCTCTTTGGTGTTTAGGGCGGCAATCAGCGCTTTGCTCAGATCGACGTATTGCTTAATCGGCGGCTTGCTGCGGTCGCGCTCGGCCACCGTGATGGGCACGCCGCGCAGGGTGGCGGCCATCAGGATGCGCTCATCGACGACCGGGATTTCGACCGCGATTTCGCGCTTGAGGAACGACTGGATGCGTTCGGTGGGCAGGGAGGAGTTCTTGCGTTCGCGCTCGGAGTACACTTTGTTCAGCACCACCACCTGTTTGCTGCGGGCTGTGCCCAGCTTATCCAGCACGTCGATGACAAAGCGGGTGTTCTTGACCGACGGCAGCGAGGGCACGGTGACCAGCACAATCAGGTTGGCGATGTCGAACAGGCTGAGGGTGGTATCGTCGATGGTGGTGGAGGTATCGACCACGACGTAGTCGTAGTTCTTGCGCACACGGTCAAGGATTTTGGCATAGGCGCCGGGCTTGGCGGTCACTTCGTCGGCCAGCTCGGGGCGGCTTGGGGCGGCCAGCACCTTGAGGCCGGTGGCGTGGGTCGAGATGATGTTGTCGAAGTGTTCGGGGTCCATGTCGTCAGCATCGGGCATCAGCTCGACGATGGTGGCCTGCGGCTTGACATCAAAGAAGGTGGAGACGTCACCAAATTGCAGGTCGGCATCGGCCATCAGCACGCGCACGCCCTTGTTCATCAGCAGGGTGGCGAGGCTGGTCGAGATGGTGGTGACGCCAGTGCCGCCTTGTGGGCTGTAGACCACAATCACGAAGCCGCTGCGGTCGTCGGGTGAGCCTTCGACTTGGGCGGCCTTGCGCGCGGCCTGCTCGGGGGTGGTGAACTGTTGAAGCTCGTATTGTCGGCGGATGGGTTCGTGGTCGCGGTAGACCTTGCGGATGGCGTTGATCAGGTCTTCGGGGCTGACCGGCTTGGGGATGAAGTCGCGCGCGCCGGCGTTCATGGCGCGGCGCAGATAGTCCATCTCGTCCTGCACCGACATGATGATGACGGCGGACTGGGGCACAGCCTTGTTGATGATGGAGGTGGCCTCTAGGCCGTCCATATCAGGCATGTTAATGTCCATGATGATGATGTCGGGTTTGAGGTCGCGGGCCATGGCCACCCCCTCGCGCCCGGTACTTGCCCCACCGACCACCTTCATATCGCCTTCAAAGGCCAGCAGCTTTCTGATGTTCTCGCGCGTTTCGGCGATGTCATCCACCAGCAAGATGGTGATGGGCTGTGGGGTGCTGCCCCCGGCAGCGGGTTTTGGTCCAGACATGCGTCGCTCGCTCCTCGGTTAGTACGCTGCTCTCATCAAAAAAAGTCAGGCATCATATCTCGTTATTGTAACGCCAAAAGCGGTTTGATAAAGCATGAGAAAAACAAACCGCCGGAGGGGCGCTTGGTCTCACTCCCCTCCGGCGGCCCATCTTACACAAACCGACGCTGGTGCTTGGCGGCCTTAGGGCGCGCTGCTGCCCAGTTGGATGGTCTGGGTGCTGAGCAGCTGGCGGATGCTGCGGATGGCCGGCTCTAGGCCATAGGGCAGCTTGCGCGGCACGGTGACGCGATAGGCGTTCATGATGTAGTCCAAATCGACCTGCTGAACGCTGGCGAGGCCGGTTTCGCCGGCGGGGCGCAGCAAGAAGGTGATCGGGACGCGGGTTTCGATCAGGTAGGCCAGCACCAGCGCCTCTTGTGGCGACACGGCCACCACCACGATT
Source organism: Anaerolineae bacterium (assembly GCA_034431675.1). Lineage (GTDB taxonomy): Bacteria > Chloroflexota > Anaerolineae > Aggregatilineales > Phototrophicaceae > Flexicrinis. Next base: position 17,664 of record DAOUCZ010000026.1, read on the forward strand.
TCGGGGCGTGGGGGCGGTGCGGGCGTGCCGGTGGTCTGGGCGGCGGGCTGAGCCGCGCCGGTGGCCGCGCCGGTGGTGGCGGTATCGGGGGCGGCGTCTAGGCCGTCGCTGCCGGGCTTAAAGATGCGCCCGTCTTCGGGCAGTTCGCCCACATACACCACAAGGCCGTCCTGCACCGTCATCTGGGTGACGAGGCGCGGGCGCGGCGATTCGTTGGGCCGGATGATGACCGGGAAAGCCCCCTGCACGCCGACATCGGCGATGGTATAGCTGAATGGGATGGTATCAAAGCGGCCATCGACTGGCTGGGCCAGCGTGAAGCCGTCTTTGGTCAGCACAAGGAACTGGATGTCGTTGGGCAAAATCGACTGGAAGTCTTCATCGAGGTCAACGAACAGCGCCGACATCACCACGTCCACGCGGTCGCCGGGCTGAAGCGCATAGCCAACGCTGGTCAGGCGGTCGATGGGCACAGCGATTAGACGGGTGCCGGGGGGCAGCAGGGCTGCCGCGTCCGAGCCAACCGAGGCCAGATTGGCAAAGCTCTCGGTGATGTCGGTGGACTTAATCGGCGATTCGCGCTCGATGTCGGTGCGGGCAATCTTGCCGACCACCAATTCAAGGTCGAGCAGGGCGCTGGTGGGCGCGGCGGTCTCTGGCCATTCGCGCAGGGCGATCACATCTGCCGTGATGCGCTGGCCGCGGTTGATGCGCTGGGCAGCGACCACAATCTGGATGGTGGGGGCTGCGGTGGGGGCGGGGGTGTTGGTGGGCAGCGGGGTGGCCTGTGGGTTCACCTGCGCCACTGGGGTTTGGCCGGGCACGGGTGCAGTGCCGCCGCCCGTGCCGCCGGTGTTGGTGCGCGTCAGCGCAAAAAACACCACGCCGCCGATGACCAGCAGCACAACCACCAAAATCAGTATTCGTCTCATTCAGTCCTCCCCACACAGAGATATAGGATGATGGTTAAAGTCTTGTAACACACCAGACTAGTGTAACGCATTCTGCTGCTGAATTGTACAAATTACCCCCAAATTTCCCAGCAGTCTGCGTCCGTCAAGGTTAGTCGTTGGGCAGTTCTAGGCGGATGACCGTGCCATTTTCGTCGGACGAGACGCGCACCGCGCCGTTGGCCAGCGTGAATTTCTCGCGCAGGGTGAGCAGGTCACGCAGGCGGGTGGGCAGCTTGCTTTCGTCGCTGGAGTCCAGCAGGTCGGGGTCAAAGCCGCGCCCGTCGTCCTCCACCAGCACTTTGATGATGTTCGATGTCAGGTCGATGCGTATGCGCACCTTGCTGGCGCTGGCATAGTCACGGGCGTGGGCAATCAGCTCTTGGATGCCACGGAACAGCAGGATTTGGCGGTAGTCTTCTAGGCGGCGTTCTTCACCGGCGATGTCCAACTCCATATCAAGGTCGGCGCGGTCTTTGAAGCGGGCCACATAGCGTTTGATGGTGGGGACAAAGCCAAGGTCGTCGAGCATCATCGGGCGCAGGTCAAAGATGAAGTCGCGCACTTTGCCCAGCGTCATCTTGGCGTCGGTCTTGAGGTTGTTGAGTTCTTCGGCGGCGTCCTGCGGGGATTTATCGAACAGGCGCTGGCAGATTTCGGCCTTGAGGATGAAGTTGGTGAGGGATTGGGCTGGGCCGTCGTGCATCTGGCCGGCAAGGCGGCGGCGCTCGGCCTCTTGGGCTTCGATGATGCGCTTGAGGTTGAGCATGGCCTTGACGCTGGCGCCGTCTTCTTGGTCATCCTCCACCACAAAGTCTGACCCCTGCACCTTTGACCCGACCTGCTGGAGCAGCTGATAGTGCCCCTGCATCAACTCTAGGATGGCCTGAAAGCGTTCGAGCTGCGAGCGCATGGTCGAGAGGCGCTGGCGGGCCTCGAGGGCTTCCTCGTACCGTTCGCGGATGTCCTCGCGCGGGATGGAGTCGATGGAGTGGCGGATGGTGACGAGGTGGGCAGCGATGTCGGCGTTGCGCTGTTCTTCGCGGTCAACGGTGGCCTGCTGCTGGGTGATTTGGGCGCGTATCTCGTTGATGCGGCGCTTCAGCACCCCGGCTTCTTCGTTAATCAGCGCAATCAGCTCTTGCTTGGCATCCTGAGTGGCGGGCGGGGGGGTGTTCATCATAGGGCGGCATCCTCACAGGGTCAGCGGCTGACCCAGCCATTGCGCAGGGCGGTAAGGGCCGCCTGCGTGCGGTCGCTGACGTTCATTTTGGTCATGATAGAGGTCATGTGGTTCTTGACCGTCTGCTGGCTGATGTGCAGGTGCTGGGCAATCTCTTTGTTGCTCATGCCCATGGTCAGGCAGGTCAAAATCTCCAGCTCGCGCGGGGAGAGCGGCACATAATGGCCGGTCGAGGTCTCGCGCGCGTTGCGGCTGACAGCCGACAGCTGGGTATCGAGCCACACGCGGAACTGCTCTGGGGTCATCTTGGGCAGGTCTTCGGCGATGTAATAGCCCGCCGCCACGGTCTCGATGGCCTTAATCAGGGCGCTGGCGGTGATGTTCTTGCTGAGGTAGCCCCACGCCCCCGAGCGCATGGCATACAGCGTCTGCGCGGGGTCATGCAGGCCGGTGATGAGGATGATGCGCGAGGGGATGCGTTCTTGTGTGAGCTGGCGGGCCAGATGTACCCCGTTGATGTCGGGCAGGCCAACGTCCATCAAGACCACATCGGGGCGCTCGGCGCGGATGTTGTGCAAGGCGTCATAGCCGTTAGAACTGCGGCCCGTGACCTTCATCCCGACCTTTTCGACCGCGTCGAAAATGCCGGTCTGGAAAATTTCGTGATCGTCCACGATGTGTATCGTGATGGGTCTGGACTGCTCGGACACGCCCACTCCCCCTGTCGATGTCATAGTGTTACCCATAAAAACATGTGAATTAGCGAAAGATAGGGTTATGTTAACTCACAGTATAGACCGATGTCGGGGGCTTGGCAACATCCCGCCGATTTCGGCGGAATGTTGGGGTGGCGGCCTGATATGCCAAAAGCGTGACAACCCACCCCACGATGGCTACACTGATAAGCGGTATACAGTTTATAACCACCCTTAAGGGGGAAATATGTCTGATTATCGGGCCGAGGCCGGGCGCTACAGCGCGATCGGCTATCGTCGGTCTGGGCGCAGCGGCATCCGCCTGCCGCTGATTGCGCTGGGGCTGTGGCACAATTTTGGCGGTGTGGATACGTATGAGAACGGGCGTCGGATGGTGCTGCGCGCCTTTGACCTTGGCATCACGCACTTTGACCTTGCCAACAATTATGGCCCGCCGCCCGGGTCTGCCGAGGAGAACTTTGGGCGGATGCTGGCGCGCGATTTGCGCCCCTACCGCGACGAGCTGATGATTTCGACCAAAGCAGGTTACTATATGTGGCCCGGGCCATATGGCGAGTGGGGGTCGCGCAAGTACTTGATTGCCAGCCTTGACCAGAGCCTTAGGCGCATGGGGCTGGACTATGTGGATATTTTTTACAGCCACCGCCCTGACCCCGACACCCCGCTGGAAGAGACGATGGCGGCGCTCGATTATGCGGTGCGCAGCGGGCGGGCGCTGTATGTTGGCCTCAGCAACTACTCTGCCGAGCAGACTCGTCAGGCAGCGGCCATCCTCAAGCAGTTGGGCACACCCTGCTTGATTCATCAGCCGCGCTACAACATGTTTGACCGCTGGGTCGAGTCGGGGTTGACGGCAGTGCTGGAGGAGCACGGCATCGGGGCGATCCCGTTTTCGCCGCTGGCGCAGGGCCTGTTGACCGACCGCTATCTGAATGGCATCCCGCAGGACTCGCGTGCGGCCAGCGAGCACTCACCGTTTTTGTCTGAGCGCGATGTCGAGCGCACGCTGGGCAAGGTGCGCCAGCTGAACGCCATCGCACAGGCGCGTGGGCAAAAGCTCTCGCAGATGGCGGTCAATTGGCTGCTGCGCCTGCCCACCATCACCTCGGTGCTGATTGGTGCAAGCAAGGTCTCGCAAATCGAGGACTTGGTGGCCGGCACGGCCAATCTGGCCTTCAGCGACGAGGAACTGGCGGCCATCGAGGCGGTGCTGGAGCAGTAACTCTGCCACACGCACAAAAAAAGCCCCCGCTTCGAAACCTCGAGACGGGGGCTGATGGTGCGTGGTGCGGGCGATTAGCTGCCGGTGGGCTGGCAGACCTTCCATGCGCCATTTTCCTTCACCAGCGGGACGCTGGCGCCGGGACCCATGTCGGCGAAGTTCAGTTCCTGCGTCACGCCGGCCATCTCGACCTTGAGCGTGCCGCTGGCGGTGACGGTGGCCGAGGTGTCGGTCACGTCGCTGGCGGTGAAGGTGACACCGCTGAAGTCCATCTTGGCCTCGGCCATAGCGGCCATGGCGGCGGCGGCTTCGTCGCTGATTTCGGAGGCCATCGCGGCGCACACATAGTTCTTGGCGGTCTCGATGTCACCGGCAAACGAGGCTTGGAAGAAGGCGCTGGCGACGCTTTCGGGGGTATCGCTCGACGCGGCGGGGGTGTTGGCAGGGGCGCTGCCGCCGCTGCACGCGGCCAACACGGCCACCAGCATCACTGCGGCCACAATGCTCATCCATTTTTTCATGATGTGTCTGCTCCTGTAGGTGCAAGTTCATTCCTAAAATTGGCCTGATTCATCAGGCCTTAAGCATCCATTGTATAGATTTTTTGATTTCGCGCTGGAAATCTGCGGTGCGCATTATTTTTCTCATAATCATCT
>DAOUCZ010000027.1:0-3748 GCA_034431675.1 Anaerolineae bacterium
ATGATAATGACTCTGCCGGCAGTCCGCTTGGCCGCCAACAAACCGTTCATATCGTGATAGAAGGCGAGGTCACCGGTGATAAAGACGGTGGGTGCATTGGGCGAGGCCGCTGCAATGCCATAGGCGGTCGAAACCGTGCCGTCAATACCACTTGCCCCCCGATTGCAGAAGATGCGCAGGGGTGAAGCTGCCGCAATACCAAACTGTTCTAGATGGCGAACCGGCAAGCTGTTGCCGATGATGATTTGTGTGTGACGAGGCAGAGAGGTGAGTGTGGAGGCAACTGCTGCACCATCAAACCAGTAATGCGAAATATGATGCGCAAACGCTTTGTGAGTGATTTCTTCCTGACGATTGAACCATGACCACCAAACAGGATCAGCGGTGGGATGCGGTTGTGCTTTTTGGGCGAGGATGTCGAGCGTGTGCGCAGGATTGGCATGGACGAGGTGGGTCAGACGATGATATGGGTCTGTCCAGCGCCCACTGTCTGTAAGTAGTAAGACGGCGGGCAAATCGGTTTTGACGAAAAAATCTTCGAGGGCTTTAGATGCCGGCATACCCCCCAGCAGCAGAACAAGGTCGGGGATGTCGGGTATTTGTTCTAATGACAGGAAGATATCATATGCCGAAAGCGCCCCAGACGCGGCATAGCGCAAGTTAGAGAGAGGGTCTGCCAGCAGGGGGATGCGGAATGTGCTGGAAAAACGCCTTGCAGCGTCAACCAATGGATCGGTTGGGGAATGTGCTGCACGTGGGCCAGCGATGATTAATGGACGACGTGCCTGTTGCAGTAGGTGATTTATGGATGAAATTTGTTCTGTGGTTGGCGTGATAATTCCACGCGATATGGCTGTAAATGGGGCAGCATCTTCACGCAGGGGGATGCTATCCACTGTATCTGTGAGAACTGGGATTGGCTCGAGCGGCTTGCGAAACGGAAAATTGAGATGAACAGGGCCAGATTCAATGCCGATGGTGGTTGAGACGGCGCGGCAAGCGAGTGTCCGCAAGCTGCGCAGCATGACCGGAGCAGGGGATTGTTCTGGTAGTGCGACATCGACAGCCCAAAGCACATGCTGACCATAGAGGTTGATTTGATTAACGGTTTGGTTTGCGCCCGAGTCGCGCAGTTCATGAGGGCGATCAGCGGTCAGCACCAGAAGCGGCACATTGGAATAACGCGCCTCAATGACAGCTGGATAAAAGTTGGCTGTCGCTGTGCCAGATGAGCAGACGAGTGCTGCCGGCACTCCAGTGGCCATGCCAATACCCAGCGCAAAAAACGCCGCGCTGCGCTCATCGATGATGGAGTGGATGGTAAATCCACCGTGCTCGGCAAAGGCGATTACGAGGGGGGTAGAGCGTGAACCCGGGGCAATCACCGCATGACGGACGCCAGAGCGAAACAGCTCATCGACAAAAGTGGATGTCCAGAGATAGTTTCGGTTAACCACGGTCATAGAGAAGGAGCTCCCAGAGCGTCTAGCATGGGGCGAAACTTGATGCTGGTCTCTTCCCACTCTCTGTCTGGATTGGACTGTGCAACGATGCCACAACCTGCATAAAGGCGAGCGGTTGGGCCATGCAGAACAGCTGAGCGGATCGCAACCGCAAAGATGCCGCTGCCATGTCTGTCGAACCAACCGACCGGCGAGGCGTACCAACCCCGCGAGATCGGCTCAATCTCGCGGATGGTATCCATCGCAAGCTGCTGCGGACAGCCCCCTAGGGCAGGGGTGGGATGCAGCGTGTGAGCAACATGAAGCACATCGGTGTGGTCAGAAAGCGTGCCCTCAAACGGCGTGTAGAGGTGCTGGATGTTGGAAAGTGTGAGGATGTGTGGATCTTCTGGCGCGTGCAGGTGACTTGTGAGGGGTTCTAGCAAATCACGTAGGTTTTGGGCCACGAGCGCGTGTTCATGACGCTCTTTGGGGTTGGTAAATAAGCCGGCGGCGAGTGCGGCATCTTCATCAGGGGTTTTGCCTCTACGGGTCGAACCTGCAACAGCAGCTGTGCGCAGGTGTTGCCCATGCACCTCGGTGAGTACTTCGGGAGTTGCCCCTAAAAACGCTGATGATGGAGATGGTGCGATTAAAAACCGGTAGGTGTCTGGATAGCGTTGGGAAAGCCGGTCTAGAGCAAAGAGCGGATCTACAGGTCGGTCAAAGCATAAATCACTGATGCGCGAAAGCACCACTTTCTCTAGGGTGCCTTGAGCGATGCGGCCCAGTGCATCATGAATTTGACTGCGCCACATGTGGAGGGACAGTGGATAATCGATGCTGAGCAGATGGCTGGAAATCGTATCAACCGATTGATGATACGCATTGAGGCAGGCAGCGATGGCTATGGCCTCACTGCGAAGGTCGTTTCGTGTCTGTGTGTCTGAAAGATCAGAGGTGAGGGTAAGCCAATGAGCATCACCAGTGGAGGTAAGCATAACACGTGGAAGGACAAACCATGCCGGCGAAAAGTCTTGCCATGGGCCAGTCTGAGTTTCGTTTTGGAATGAGAAGCCACCGAACAGACGAGGCTCGGCATAAGCAGGCATAGGATGAACATCTAGGCGAGAAAAGAGAGCGTTCGCCTGTGCGCGGATGTCATCGAATCGGTCAGATGAATGCGATTGGATTACGGCAGCTGCGCCATATCCGGCATAGGCAACGGGTTGATGCTGATGCTGCCAGTGGACGCGAATAGGGGAATCGGCAGTGCGGAGGAAGTCTGTGAGCCGGATGGGCCGAGACAGCTGTATCGCAACGCTGACCAGCGCTGGACTGTGAATATTTTGAGGTGAATGGGTGTCATCGACATGAAAGCGCATCATGACTGCTGTTTCTCCTCGAAACCAACTCCACGCAGAAGTATGGGCAGCAGGGTAGATAAAATACGGTCTGGTTCTGGGCTGCCGGTATAGACCCAGCGAATAACAAGTGCGTTGATAGCCCCTGTCCAAGCGTGGGCGGTAACCTCAGTATCAAGCGGCGGTATTTCGGCCAACTCGACCGCTTCTTGTAGATAGGTTTGGATGAGGGCGGAGAAGCGATCTAGGACTTCTTGACGTTTCTGCTCGAAGAGTGCGCCAAGGCCAGCTGCTTGAACAAGCAGGATTTTGGCCAGCAAACGATAACGCCCAAAGGTGTCAAGACATGCGGTTAGCGCAGCGCGAACACGATCAATACCTGCGGATTCATGCTCGATGGCCTCGATAACATGGCGTTCTAGCGCATCGGCAAAGCGATCGACAAGCGCGATAAAGATGCTTTGTTTGCTGGGGAAATGAAAATAGACAGCCCCTTTGGAGGTGGCTGATTTCTCGACAATTTCGTCGACACGGGCGTCGTGATAGCCTTTGGTCGAGAAAACATCGAGAGCAGCATCAAGGATGCGCTCCTTGGTGCCATCGGGGTCTTTGGGTACACTTTTGCGTGAGAAGATAGGCATGATTTGGTGTAAACCGACTGGTCAGTCTATTTTTCTGTAGTATAGCATGACTGTGTGAAAAAAAACACATGTTTGAGCATTTTCTCACTTTTGGAAGGTTATAAAATGACGATGACCATCATAGAAATCCAAAGACCCAACGGAAGATGCATCAACTATCGTGTTAGGGTAGATGGCAGTGGGCCAGCCCTGATGCTTTTACATGGGTTTACGGGCAGTGGGGCGGTGTGGGATGGGGTGACGCCCTCATTGGCGGCACATTATCGGGTGATACGCCCTGACTTGTTGGGACATGGTGAAA
>DAOUCZ010000028.1:0-10009 GCA_034431675.1 Anaerolineae bacterium
TTTTAACCTTTTTACCCCCCCCGTCGCAATTGCGCAGACGACAAAACCGTTTGTACGAAACAACCAAAGATTAAGACACCTCGACTCGCCCTCTAGCCCCCAAAAACCTCCAAAATCATCTTTCTGAGCACATCTCTCACCCAAAGATCATCCTCAAAAGCCGGTTCATCACTGACGTTCTCGCCAACATCTGTTATAAACATGCGGTGTCTCATCAATCGATAAGTAAAACTTTTCCCAAATCACATAGACCGAGGGCGACCGTGGAATCTCATCAAGGCTTGACCGCAGCACAGGTCTCGGAGCGTGTCCAACGCGGGCAGACCAACAACTTCGAGGCGCGCAGCGGGCGCTCCTACCTTCAGATTGCGCTCGATAACGTTTTCAATCTGTTCAACATCGTGCTGTTCACCCTGCTGCTCATCGTGCTGATTGCAGGAGACTATGCCACGGTCTTTTTCGCCGGCTTCAGCGTGCTGACCAACTCGCTGCTGGGCATGGCCCAAGAGATTCAGGCCAAGCGCAAGCTTGACCAAATGGCCGCCCTCGCCGCCAAAGAAGTACATGTGTGGCGCGACGGTCAGCTCGTCACGCTGGGCCACAAAGACATCGTGCTCGATGACCTCATCGCCATCGAACCCGGCGACCGCATCGTAGTGGATGGCATCATCATCACCAGCGACGCCCTCGAGGTCGATGAATCGCAGCTGACCGGCGAATCGGACGCCGTCTTCAAGGCCGAAGGCGACCCCGTCTCGTCTGGTTCGTTCTGCATCGCCGGCAGCGCCGTGATGAAGGCCACCCGCGTCGGCGCAGACAGCACCATCAACAAGCTGTCTATCATCGCCAAAGCCTACAAAAACATGCTCACCCCCACCCAGCACAAAATCAACGCCATTGTCGCGATTTCGGTGCTGGGCATGTTCATCCTCACCCCAATGCTGTTCCTCGCCGGCATCGTGCGCGGCGAAGCACAGCTCGACGTCATCCGCAACGCCGTGGTGTTTGTCACCAGCCTTGTGCCACAGGGGCTGGTGCTGGTGGCCACCCTCTCGCTGACCATCGGTGCGGTCCGCATCAGCCAATTTCAGACCCTCATCCAGCGTGTCAACGCCGTCGAGTCGATGGCCAACGTCACCATGTTGTGCTTTGACAAAACCGGCACCCTCACCCAAAACAGACTCGAAGTCACCGAGATTCACCCCCTCAACAACGCCCCAATCGACGAGGTATACGCCAACCTCAAGCTCTACACCAACCACCTCAGCCACCAAAACCGCACCGCAAGCGCGGTCAACGCCTATGTGCAGTCTGCCACCATCACCGACCAGCCCAAACAGAAAGAAATCCCCTTCACCTCGGGCCGTAAATGGGGCGCAATCCAATTTGTGAGCGGTGATGTGCTGGTGATGGGCGCACCAGAGCGCCTGCTTGGCGACGAAGAGGTGCTGCACCAAACCCGCCAGATGTCGGCACGCGGCCTGCGCGTGCTGGCCTTTGCCCGTGCCAGCAGCTTGCCCGATGGTGACCGCTGGCAAAACGACGCCCTCACCCCGCTGGCCCTAATTGTGATGAGCGACCACGTCCGCGACGACATCCACACCACCCTGCAACAGTTCCGCGACCTCCACGTCGGCCTCAAGGTCATCAGCGGGGATAATGTCGAAACCGTGCGCGCCATCGCCGCCGAAGCCGGCATGAACACCGACTACGCCTACACCGGCGAACAGCTCGACCAGATGCCCGACACCGAATTCGACGCCGCCGTGCGCAAAGGCAGCGTGTTTGCCCGCATCGAGCCAACCACCAAGCAAAAAATCGTCGAACGACTGCGCGCGCAGGGCGAATATGTCGCGATGGTGGGCGACGGTGTCAACGACGTCCCCGCGCTCAAGTCCGCTAATCTCGCCGTCGTGATGAACGACGGCACGCAAATCAGCAAGGATGTGGCCGACATCGTCCTGCTCAACAACGCCATGTCCACCCTGCCGCGCGCCTTCTTCGAGGGGCGAGAAATCACCCAAACCATCTTTGGCACCACCAAGATGTTTATGGCACGCAACCTCTATAATGTGCTGCTGTTTGTGTTCGTCGGCTTTATGATGCTGCCCTTCCCCATCACCCCCGTCCAGATGAGCTGGGCCTCGTTTGGCACGGTCAATATGCCGGCCACCTTCATCGCCTTTGGCCTCATCCGGCCCAAATTCATCAAGGACTTCCGCCGCGACGTGCTAGACTATTTGCTCTCCGTCGGGCTGATTGGCGCGGTCATCCTCGCCTTTTTGTTCGCCAGCACCTACTTCATGACCGGCGGCGACCTGATGGCCTCGCGCAGTGTGCTCACGCTGTATATCTGCCTGTTCGGGATGCTGATTGTCTGGCAAGTACAAGGGGTAGACATCGCAGAGCCGCGCAGTTTCTGGCAGCATCGCCGCGTCGTCATCATCAGCGGAGTGGTCACCATCCTCACCATCATCTCGTTCTACAGCGGCCTAGACGCCTTCCGCTTTCGCGGGCCAGACCCAGCGACAGAGGTCGGGCGTGCCATCATCACCATGCTGGCGGCCCTATTCTGCCTCACCATCATCATCACCAGTCGAGCCATGCGCCACCGCGGCCTGCTCAACCGCCTGTGGATGCTGATTGGTATACAAACCGAAGAACAGACCGGCAAATCTGGCCAATGAGGTAAACCCATCATGCCTACCCAGCACGATCTGGCCGCTGCCAAGCAAGACATCGATCAAGGACGGCCAGACTATGCCCGCAAAACCCTGTGGCGCTTAATTCATGCGGTAAACACCCCACCCGCAGCGCGCGCTGCGGCCTTTGTGCTGCTGGCAGACACCTACCTCACCAACGCCGAAAAGCGTGCCTGCTATGGCCAAGCCCTCCAGCTCTACCCCGCCCATCCCGATGCGCTGCGCGGCCTGAGCAAAGTGGCACTGCCCCCCGGGCCTGCTGCCCGCCCCACGGTCGCGCCACCCCCACCCCCACCCCAAAACCGCCCAGTGCTGGCGGAATACTATCAGGTGGTCGGGGTGCTCAATGGGCCAAACGGGGCAGGCAGCGGGTTCTTCGTCTCTCAGGATGGGCTGGTGGCCACCACCCGCCACGTCGTCGGCGGCACAGAGCAAGTCACCATCGAAATCACCCCCACCCAACGGTTTCAGGGCATCGTGGTCTGGTCATCCCCACAATATGACCTTGCATTGGTCGCCATCCCTCTCACCATCCAGAGTCTGATGCCGATGCACCACCAAACCGTCCCAATCGCCCATGAACAACTCAGCGTCTACACCTATCAAAACGACATCCTCTATGCCCGCCTTGACCAACCCATCACCCCACCGCCTGCCGGATGGTTTGCCACCGATCTCAAGGTGATTTGGGACGCCGGCGGCAGCCCGCTGCTCAACCGCAGCAATGCCGTGGTCGGGATGCTGACGCGCAATTGCAGCAGGCAGTCGCCAGAACTGTTCGCGGTTTCGGTGCAGGTCATCCTCGATGCGGTGCACGCTTATGAAGAAGATAAAAAAGACGGCCTGCCGCGCCGCTACTGCACGGCCTGTGGTCAGCGCCCATGGGCAGATCTGGCGCACATCTACTGCCCGCTGTGCGGCACATCCTTCTCGGAGGATTGGCTTAACCGCTGAGGTGCAGGAAATTATAAATTCGCTATAATCACGATTGACGAAATATTCGTAGGGGGGGACTGCTGTGGTTGTCAAATCATCGTGCCGTTTATTGGGCTTACTGTTGGTGCTGATGCTGTTGACTGTGCCGGCCATGGCGCAGCAGACCACCAATACGCACACCGTCGCGCCGGGCGAAACGCTGGGTATCATCGCCGAGCGCTACAACGTCAGCTGGCCGATGCTGGCCAATGCCAACAACATCGTCAACCCCAACCTGATTTATGTCGGGCAGGTGCTCACCATCCCATCCGAAGGCACGGGCGCAGGTGGCACACCACCGGCCAACGGCGCAGTCCCCGGCACCACCGTGCGTTATGCCGTGCGCTATGGCGATACCCTATCGACCATCGCGGTGCGCTACTGCACCACCGTCGCCGCCATCGCCAACGCCAGCGGCATCTCGGTGGGGCGGCCCATCTATAACAACCAAACCCTCGTGATTCCGGTCGGCTACTGCTACCCCAACGGCCCAGTCTATGGCTACCCCCCGCACGACGCGCCCATCGTCAACCGTCCGCCGGCCCAACCCGCACCCCCGCCGGCCTCTGGCGGGCGCTACTATGTGGTGCGTCCGGGAGACACCTTATTCCGCGTCGGGGCGCTGTTCGGGGTCAATATCTACCGCGTGGCCGAGGCCAATGGCATCCTCAACCTCAACCGAATCTATGCCGGCCAATCGCTCTACATCCCTTACCGCTGACTAATGGCCGTTCCACCGCGTTAACGCATCCCCGACTCGCGCAAAGGCTTGTGTCGTTTCATGATTAGCTTGTATGACCTGCTGCAAGCAGGAAATGGTCAATTGTATGGTCAGCCTGTCGCACAAATTTTCACAGGCATCACCTTCAGCCCAGAACCGACCAGCCAAAACCAACTGTTTGCAGCCCTCATCACCCCCTATGGGGACACGCATCGCTACATCGAGCAGGCCATCGCCAACGGCGTCGCCGGCGTCATCTGCTCACGCGTGCCAGACTTCGATACCTCCGAAGTCACGGTCATCATCGTGCGCGACACCCTCACCGCCCTGCTGGCATGGTCACGCCACATCCTTGCACGCTACAACCCAAGCGTGGTGATGGTCGGCGGCTCGTCGGGCAAGGCCACCACCGTCCATACCGTCCGACATGTGCTCAAAGGCCGCTTCCCCACCCACGACAACCTGCATATTGAGGCCGACAACCGCGAAACCATCCCGCTCAGCCTCGCCTCGCTGATGCCCGATCACCGCTACTCGGTGCTGCGCTGCGGCGTCAGCCAGCCCGGCGAGCTGGAGAACGTCATCGGCATCCTCACCCCCTCCATCAGTGTGCTCACCAGCATTCACCACACCCATCTCAATAACTATGGCAGCATCGAGGCCATCACTGCCGAATATGTCAACATGGTCACCGGCCTCGAAAAAGACAGCCTGCTCATCCTCAACCACGATGACGAAAACCTGCGCGCCCTGCGCAACCACACCAGCGCCCGCACCCTCACCCTCAGCATTGATAACTTCGGCACCGACTTCATGGCCTATAACGTCATCGTCGGCATTCAGGGCACTGGCTTCGACCTGCTGCACAACGGCAAACGCTATCCGGGCTGCTGGAGTCCTCTGCTGGGCCGCCACAACCTCTACCCCGTGCTGGCCGCCATCGCCATCGGCGCAGAGGCTGGCATGCGCGTCGAGGACGCGCTGCAAGCCATCACCACCCTCGAGCCGCTGCCCGGGCGTATGCGCCCACTGGTCGGCCTCAACAACTCGGTCATCATCGACGACACCCACAGCGCCAACACCGAATCCACGTTGGCCGCACTAGAATGGCTGGCCGCGGTCAAAGAAAGCCGTGACAGCACCATCGTGATACTCGGTGAAATCGACGCCGGCGGTGAATATGAACAGCAAGGCAAACGCCTCATCGGACAAAACGCCGCCAAAACCGCCGATGTCCTGATTACACAAGGCGCAGGGGCAGCACCCATCGGGCGCGCCGCCTTCGATTGGGGCATGAAGTCCGAAAACGTGCAGTCGGTTTATTCGGCCGTCGGTGCGCTCAACGCACTCTTCGGGCGCTCTGGCCTGACCTCCAACGACATCGTGCTGGTCAAGGGCGGCGGCGCGGGCGAAATGGCCCCCATCATCGAAGGCCTATCCAAACAGCCCGATGCCAGCACCAGCACTCAATCCATCCGCAAAACCGCCGCCATCCGCCGCCCGGGCTTCGGACGCCCCACATGGCTCGAAATCGACGCCAGCGCCATCGCCAACAACGTCCGCCTGCTCAAGCAGTTCGTCGGCGCCAGCGTCACCCTAATGGCGATCGTCAAAGCCGACGGCTACGGTCATGGCGCTGTCCTCACCGCCCAAACCGCCCTCGCCAATGGCGCAGAATACCTTGGCGTGGCCAACCTGCAAGAAGCCCTCGACCTGCGCACCGCCGGCATCGGCGCGCCCATCTTTGTGATGAGCTATATCCCCTTTGATGCCGTCCGCCTTGCCGTACAAAATCACCTCACCGTGTCGCTCTATGACCCGCAGCAAGCCGCCTCGTTCGACCGCGCTGCCCGCGACGCCGGCCAAAAGCTCAAAGTCCATGTCAAAATCGATACCGGCTTTGGACGTCTTGGCCTCAGCCCCGATGAAGCCATGGGCCTGTTCCGCCAGCTGCGCGGGATGCCCTATCTGGATGTCGAAGGCATCTACACCCACTTCTCCTCCGCCGACAGCGACCCACAGCACACCGCCAAACAAGCCGACACCCTCCGACAGGTCGTGCGCCCGCTGCGCGCCGCCGGCTACGAGTTTCGCTATGTCCACGCCGCCAACAGCGCCGGCACACTCGCCTCCATCGACAATCACTTCAACATGGTGCGTCCGGGCCTCGCCCTGTATGGCCTCAGCCCATTCCAAAACGATACAGCCCCCGTCGGCCTACAACCCGCCATGACGTGGAAAACCGTGGTGGCACAGGTGCGCAGCCTGCCCCCCAATCATCCCGTCGGCTATGGCAACACTTATATCACCAGCAAAACCGAGCAGGTCGCCATCTTGCCGCTGGGCTATGCCGACGGACTGCGCCGCACCCCCCACTTTGGCGAAGTCCTCATCCAAGGGCAGCGCGCCCCCATCATCGGGCGAGTCAGCATGGAAAAAACCATCGTCAGCGTCAGCCACATCCCCAATGTCGGCATCGGCGACGAAGTGGTCATTATGGGTAAACAAGGCGGCCAATCCATCACCGCCGACGACATCGCAGAACGCCTCGGCACCATCAGCTACGAAGTCGTCACCAACGCCCTAGCCCGCCTACCCCGCCGCTGACCCGCACAGAATTATGTGAGTTTTGACCAATCTGTTGACAAATTTTTTGGGCGTGTTATTCTCATGCTTATAAATGGGTGAATTCAAAAAGCGTGCTGGTGAATTTCTTTCACTGTTTTCTTTTAGCTATTAGGTTATACGAATTACCTAGCTTCCAGCAGGCCCATTTTCCCTCAGTTGTCGGCTTCACAGAGCAGTGCTTTGTGTTGACGGAAGTGCATATTTTGGCCGAGTCAATTCGGAAGGAGGCCGCCGCCCTCACACCCCCTCAGCGTGAATGTCTCTATAACTGTTTTGTCCTACTTTTTCGATGAGGAGTTCTTCGCATGGCTCGTTTTTCTAAGCTCTTTCTCGTGATGCTCAGCATCATGGTCTTGGTCGCCCTTGCGGTGGCCCCTGCCGGCGCTCAGTCGGTCGTCACCTTCAGCTCCAACGCCAGTGACCCGATACCTCGCGCGTTTACCGAAGAAGTCGTGGCAATGTGGAACGAAGCTAACCCCGGCCTTCAGGTTGAGCTGTCCACCGTCGCCCACGAAGACTTCAAGAACGCCATCCGCACCTATCTGGCCGCCGACCCCTCGCCCGACGTGCTGACGTGGTTCGCCGGCGAGCGCGCCGCCTTCTTCGTCAACCGCGGCCTGATCGGCGACTTCAGTGATGCATGGAACCAAGAAGGCTTTGGCGATGCCTATGCCCCGGGCTTCCAAGCGCTGGCAGCCACCGGGCAAGAAGAAGGTGTCTACTTCCTGCCGACCAGCTACTACTGGTGGGCTGTGTACTACCGTCCGTCGCTGTTCGAGAAGGTCGGCGTCAAAGCCCCAATCGAGACGTGGGATGAGCTGTTGGCTGCCTGCGACGCCTTCCACGCTGCCGGCATCGCGCCGTTCACCACCGGCATCAAGTTCCGCTGGCCGGCTGCTGCTTGGTTCGACTATATCAACATGCGCACCAACGGCCCCGAGTTCCACATCAACCTGATGCTGCTGAACGAAAGCTACACCGACGAGCGCGTCAAGCAGACCTTTGCCAACTGGGCCGAGCTGATTGAGCACAACTGCTTCATCGAGAACGCCGCCGCCTATGACTGGAACGAAGGCGTGGACATCATGGTTCAGGGCGACGCCGCCATGTACCTGATGGGCGCATTCATCACCGACACCTATCCGGATGAGCTGGAAGACGACCTCGACTTCTTCCGCTTCCCCATCATCAACCCCGACATCCCCATCGGTGAAGATGCCCCAACCGACGGCTTCTTCATGAGCGCCAAGGCCGCCAACCCCGACGGCGCGAAGGAATTCCTCGCCTTCCTCGGCTCGCGCGAGGTGCAGCAGAAGGCCTTTGACGAACTCGGCCGCCTGCCGACCCGCACCGACGTGGACATCAGCGCCGCCTCACCGGCTGTCCAGAAGGGCATCGGCCTGATCCAGAGCGCCGACTACGTCGCCCAGTTCTATGACCGTGACACCACCGCCGAGATGGCTGATGCCGGCCTGACCGCCTTCGTCGAGTTCTGGACCGACCCGGCCAGCGTCGATGACATCCTCATGCGCCTCGAAGAGACCCGTCTGCGCGTGGCGGCAGAAATGGCCGAGCAAGAGTAACCCATCCATCGCCAGACCCCCTCACCGGTCTGTCGTCGACGGAAAGCAAGCGTGGGGGGCTGCCCTCAGCCCTCCACGCCTTTTTATTCCCACCCCAAAAGTAACCTCTTTGTATGGTCTGCGGGAGATTTATACACATGGCCGTCAAAGCCCGTATCCTGACCTCACCCGAGCAGCGCATCGGGCTGAAGATCAACTGGACGCCTTATTTCTTTCTGGCAATCCCCGTCCTGCTCTACATGATGTGGATTATCATCCCCACCCTCTATACCTTCTATCTCAGCACCACCAACTGGGACGGCGTATCAGACAACCCAACGGTAATGAACGAACCATTTCGCCATTACACCCGCCTGTTTGGGACAGAGCTGTTTCAGGTCACCCAAGCCCCAGAAGGCGAAGCACTCGGGTTCATCCCCCGCATCGACTTTCTACCCAAAGGCGAGCGCGCCTTCAAAATCGCCATCACCAACAACATCCGCTGGCTGCTGGTCTTCATCACCATCCCCACCACCGCCGGCCTCGGCCTAGCCATGCTGCTCAACACCGAAATGCGCTTTGGGCGATGGTACAAAATCAGCTTCTACGCCCCGCTGGTGCTGTCTGGGCCGGTCATCGGCCTGATTTGGGCATGGGTCTATCAACCCCGCGCCGGCCTGCTCAACGCCGCTCTGCGCGCCTTTGGGGTAGAGACACCACCGGGCTGGCTGGCCGAGCGTGACCTTGCCATCTGGGCCATCATCTTTGCCGCCGTTTGGCGTCAGGTGGGCTATGTGATGATTTTATACCTCGCCGGCCTCAAAAACGTTGACCCCAGCCTCGTCGAAGCCGCCATTGTGGACGGCGCAGGCCGCTGGACACTCTTCCGCAAGGTGATTTTGCCGCTGCTAGCCCCCGTCACCACCATCGTGATCGTGATTTCAGTCATCGACTCGCTGCGATCATTCGACCTTGTGCAGATTATGACCAACGGCGGCCCTGCCGGCAGCTCGCAGGTTCTGGCCAATTTGATGTACAACGAGGCCTTCCAGAATTATAAGATGGGCTTTGCTGCCGCCATTGCCGTCGTCCTCTTCGGCATCTCGCTGATTTTCATCGGCGTGTACCTCTATCGCACCCTGCGCAACGAGCTGGAATATTAGTCGGAGGCACTCTCATGGCAACCACCGCTCAATCCCTGCCACGCAGCGCCTCCACACAGGCGCGCATCTCCATCAACCCCAAAACCCTCCTCACCTATGTTTTCCTGACGGTTCTGGCCATCCTGTGGCTGATACCGATTTTCGCCGCGCTGATTACCGCGCTGCGCACCATGGATGACATCACCATCAGCGGGTTCTGGAGTATCCCGGGCGTCATCACCTTTGAT
Organism: Anaerolineae bacterium; assembly: GCA_034431675.1. GTDB lineage: Bacteria > Chloroflexota > Anaerolineae > Aggregatilineales > Phototrophicaceae > Flexicrinis. The sequence goes on from DAOUCZ010000028.1 coordinate 9,979, forward strand.
AATTTCGACGAGGCATGGACGTCGGCCCGCG
>DAOUCZ010000029.1:0-67193 GCA_034431675.1 Anaerolineae bacterium
GAGGGTGACCAGTTCAAGGGCATCATTGACCTGCTGGCGATGGAGTTGGTCACCTATGGGGATGACCTTGGCCAGAACATCGCGCGCGTGCCCATCCCAGAGAGCTTCCGCGAGCAGGCCGAGACCGCTCGTCAAGAGATGATCGAGAAGATTGTCGAGAATGACGAGCTGTTGACCGAGAAGTACCTGATGGAAGAAGCCATCACCGACGATGAAATCCGCGGCGCGCTGCGCGCGGCCACCATCGCGGGGCGCATCCAACCGGTGCTGTGCGGTTCGGCGCTGAAGAACAAGGGCGTGCAGCTGATGCTGGACGCGGTGGTAGACCTGCTGCCCTCGCCGCTGGACATCGCCTCGACCCGCGGGACTGACCCCAAGACCGATCAGCCGATCGAGCGCAAGGCCAGTGACGACGAGCCATTGGCGGCCTTGGTCTTTAAGATTATCACCGACCCGTTTGTCGGGCGTTTGGCGTTTGTGCGCGTGTATTCGGGCGTGCTGCGCAGCGGCACCACCGTGGCCAACACCACCAAGGGTGGGCGTGAGCGCATCGGGCGTATCGTGCGTATGTTTGCCGACCGCCGCGAGGACATCACCGAGGTGCACGCGGGCGACATCGCTGCGATTTTGGCGCTCAAGAACACCTTCACGGGGGATACCCTTGCCGACCCCGATCAGCCGATTGTGCTGGAGACCATCAAGTTCCCAGAGCCGGTGATTGAGGTGGCGATTGAGCCGAACAGCAAGGCCGACCAAGACAAGATGGGCGAGGCACTGCGCCGTTTGGCCGAAGAAGACCCGACCTTCAAGGTTGAGGTGGAAGACAGCCAGACCAAGCTGCGCGGGATGGGTGAACTGCACCTTGAGGTGCTGGTTGACCGCCTGATGCGCGAGTTTGGCGTGCAGGCCACTGTGGGCCGTCCTCGCGTGTCGTATCGCGAGACCATCACGCGCCCGTCGCGTGTTGACATGATCTTCAAGCGGCAGACCGGCGGTTCGGGCCAATATGCCCGCGTCGTGGCCGAGTTTGAGCCGATGACCGAGGAAGAACTGAAGAACGCCAAGAGCGACTTTGAGTTTGTGGATGAGGTCAAGGGTGGGGCTATCCCCCGCGAGTTCATCCGCCCGACCGAGAACGGCATGCGTGAAGCGTGTGCTGGCGGCGTGCTGGCCGGCTATCCGGTGGTGGGCGTGCGTGCCCGCCTCGTGGACGGCGCCTCGCACGATGTCGACTCGAGCGAAATGGCGTTCAAGATCGCTGGTTCGATGTGCTTGAAGGAAGGCGTGCAAAAGTCTGCTCCGGTGCTGCTAGAGCCGACCATGCGCGTCGAGGTAATCGTGCCGGATGAGTTCACCGGCGCGGTGGTGGGCGACTTGTCGTCCCGCCGTGGCATCATCAACGGCATGGAGCCGCGCGGCGTGGGGGCAACCACCATCAGCGCGTACGTTCCGCTGGCTGAGATGTTCGGTTATGCGACCAACATCCGCAATATCACGCAGGGGCGTGGTCAGTTCACGATGGAATTTGACCGCTACACCGTCGCCCCTAACAACATTGCGGAACAGGTCATCAAGGCGGGCCGCTAGCAGCGGCACGCTCCCTTCTATCGTTCGTTAAGCGCGTATGTAACGCACAGTTATCAGCAAAGGATAAGGAATCACAATGGCTGGTAAGTTTGACCGCAGCAAACCGCACGTAAACATCGGCACCATTGGCCACGTGGACCACGGCAAGACCACCTTGACCGCGGCCATCACCAAGGTGTTGGGCCTGCGTGGTAAGGCGCAGCGCATGAAGTATGACGATATCGACAACGCCCCCGAAGAGAAGGCGCGCGGTATCACGATCAACATTCGTCACGTGGAATACGAGACCGATGCTCGCCACTACGCCCACGTGGACTGCCCGGGCCACCGCGACTACATCAAGAACATGATCACCGGTGCGGCCCAGATGGACGGCGCGATCCTCGTGGTCAGCGCCCCCGATGGCCCGATGCCCCAGACTCGCGAGCACGTGCTGCTGGCCCGTCAGGTGGAAGTGCCGGCCATGGTGGTCTTCCTGAACAAGGTTGACCAGATGGACGACCCCGAGCTGCTCGAGCTGGTCGAGCTGGAGCTGCACGAGCTGCTCAGCAGCTACGGCTTCAGCGAAGAGACCCCGATTGTGCGTGGTTCGGCCCTTGCCGCCAACGAATCGGCCTCGACCGATATCAACGCGCCGGAGTATGCCCCGATCCTGAAGCTGATGGACACGGTTGACCAGTGGATTCCCACCCCGACCCGTGACACCGACAAGCCGTTCCTGATGCCGGTGGAAGACGTCTTCACCATTCAGGGCCGTGGTACGGTGGTGACCGGCCGCGTGGAGCGCGGTATCCTGCTGAAGGGTCAGGAAATCGAGATCATCGGCCTGCGCGACGAGAAGCTCAAGACCACCGTCACCGGCATCGAGATGTTCCACAAGGAACTGGATCAGGCCGAGGCGGGCGACAACGCCGGCATCCTGCTGCGCGGCACCAAGCGTGAAGAAGTGGAGCGCGGCATGGTGTTGGCCAAGCCCGGCTCGATCACGCCGTATCGCAAGTTCAAGTGCGAGGTGTACGTGCTGAAGAAGGAAGAGGGCGGCCGTCACAAGCCGTTCGTCAGCGGCTACCGCCCGCAGTTCTACATCCGCACCATGGACGTGACCGGCACGGTCACCCTGCCGGATGGGGTCGAGATGGTGATGCCGGGCGACAACGTCAACATGGACGTCGAACTGATCATGCCGGTCGCGCTGGAGCGCGGCTCGAAGTTCGCCATCCGTGAGGGCGGTCTGACCGTCGGCGCGGGCATCATCACGGAAGTGATTTCGTAACGCCCGCGTGGCGCGACGAACCGCTACAGCGATGCCGGGGGGCAAACCCGCCCCCCGGCATTTCTAACGGAAAGAACGGGAGCCAAAGATGGCAGCAGCGAAGAACAAAATCCGGATCCGCCTGAAGGCCTACGATCACCGAGTGCTCGACCAGTCGGCACAGCGTATCGTAGAGACGGCGGAACGCGCCGGCGCGCGGGTGGTAGGGCCAGTGCCCCTGCCCACCAAGATCGAGCGCTTCACCGTGCGTCGTTCAACCTTCATCGACAAGGACTCGCACGAGCACTTCGAGATTCGCACCCACTCGCGTCTCATCGATGTGATCGACCCCGACAGCAAGACCATCGACAACCTGACTCGGCTGAACCTGCCGGCGGGCGTCGATATTGAAATCAAGCTTTAGTCATTCGTTTCGTTACCATCCAAAGCACGCTCAACGCAAGCGGGCATCGTTCATGTCCGCCGCTGCGGGTGTACCACGGGTAGTACGCTAGGACAGAATGGGGGCGGGGGCGGCTCAACCCCCCGGCGCAGCAGCGCAGCACCCCTCTGGAGGCCACGACACATGAAGGGCATCATCGGTAAGAAGGTCGGCATGACCCAGATTTTTGACGAGCAGGGCAACGTGATCCCTGTCACCGTCATCCAAGCTGGGCCGTGCCATGTGACGCAGATCCGCACCAAGGACAAGGACGGCTATGTGGCGGTGCAGCTGGGGTATTGGGAGACCAAGCCGCAGCGCCTGACCAAGGGCCAGCTGGGGCATCTCCAGCGCAACAACCTGCCTGCGCTGCGTGTTCTGCGCGAATTCCGCATTAAAGAAGGCGAAGCGGACGTCAATGAGGGCGACCAGATCACGGTCGAGAAGTTCGCCAAGGGCGAGCGGGTCGATGTGGTTGGGACGTCGAAGGGGCGTGGCTTTGCCGGCGCCATCAAGCGCCACGGCTTCAACCGCCAACCCAAGACGCACGGTCAGTCTGACCGCGAACGCGCTCCGGGTTCGGTGGGTCAGCGCTCGTTTCCGGGTCGTACGCTAAAGGGTCAGCGGATGGCTGGCCGTATGGGCAACGAGCGGGTGACAACCCAGAATCTGGAAGTCGTGTTGGTCGATACAGAGCGCAACCTGCTTGCAATTCGCGGATCTGTGCCGGGCCACAAGAACGGCATCGTAATGATTAAGCCGTCGGTCAAGGCGCGCAAGAAGTAAGCGGGCCTAGAGGAGGACTTGACCATGCAGTTCCCTGTCATGGATATTACCGGTAAGCAGGTCTCGACGGTTGACCTGCCCGCCGATATTTTTGGGATCGCTAAGGAAGACTTGAATGTCGGCTTGATGCATCAAGCCGTGGTGCGCCAGTTTGCCAATGCACGCCTTGGCACGCACAAAACCAAGACCCGCAGCGAAAACAACCGTACCACCGCCAAAGTCTACCGCCAGAAGGGCACGGGCCGCGCCCGTCACGGGTCGCGCAATGCGCCCATCTTCGTCGGCGGTGGCATCGCCCACGGCCCCATCCCACACAAATATACCAAGGGCCTGCCCAAGAAGATGCACCGCGCCGCGCTGCGTCATGCCCTGAGCAGCCTTGTGTTGGATGGTCAGCTGGTGGTGGTTGATCAAATCAGCGTCGCCCAGCCCAAGACCAAAGATGTGGCCCGGGTGCTGAACGCCCTTGTGGGCAGCGACACCAGCGCGCTGGTGGTGCTGGCCGAGCGCAACGAGAACGTCGAGCGTGGTATCCGCAACCTCGAGAGCGCCTATTATCTGCGTGCGATGTACCTAAACGTGCGCGATCTGCTGCAATATGACCGTGTGGTGCTGCCGCTGGACGCGCTGTCCGTCATCACCACGTGGCTCGGGACGGAGGCTTAAGCCGTGACCAGCTTGCATCTTTACGACGTGATCCGTCGCCCGATTGTGAGTGAGAAGACCAGCGGGCTGACCGAAAACAACCAATACGTGTTCGAGGTGGCGCCCGGCGCCAACAAACTGCAAATCAAAGAAGCTGTCGCGGCGATTTTTGACGTCGAAGTCGTCAAGGTCAACACGATGGTGATGCCCTACAAGCGCGGTCGTCGCGGTCGGAAGTTTTACCGCCGCACCCAGCAGTGGAAGAAGGCTGTGGTGACGGTTGCCGAGGGCGACAAGATCGACCTGTTTGAGGTATAAGGGGCGCAACCATGGCTATCAAGGTTTACAAGCCCACCTCGGCTGGCCGCCGAGGGATGACGGGCCACAGTTTTGAAGAAATCACCAAGAGCAAGCCCGAGCGCAGCTTGACCGAGCCGCTGCGCAAGAAGGGCGGGCGCAACAATCAGGGGCATGTCACCATCCGTCACCGCGGTGGTGGGCACAAGCGCCGTTATCGCTTGATTGACTTCAAGCGCAACAAGTTTGACTGCAAGGCGACCGTGGCGGCGATTGAGTATGACCCCAACCGCAGCGCCCGCATCGCCCTGCTGCAATACGAAGACGGCGAAAAGCGCTATATCATCGCGCCGTTGGGCTTGAAGGTGGGCGATGTGGTGGGCAACGGCCAACAGGCTGTGCTGCGCCCGGGCAACGCCCTGCCGATCAGTGAGATCCCGGTCGGTACTGAGATCCACAACATCGAGCTGCTGCCGGGCAAGGGCGGCCAGATGGCGCGTTCGGCCGGTGTGTCGGCACAGCTGCTGGCCAAGGAAGGCACCTATGCGCAGGTTCGCCTGCCCAGCGGTGAGGTTCGCCTCGTGCATGAGCGCTGCATGGCCACCATCGGGCAGGTCGGCAACGTCGATCACGGCAACGTCAAGCTCGGCAAGGCCGGTCGCAAGCGCTGGATGGGCATCCGCCCGTCGGTGCGCGGTGTCGCCATGGACCCGGGCAGCCACCCGCACGGTGGTGGTGAAGGCCGTACCGGTATCGGTATGCCCGGCCCCAAGACCCCGTGGGGCAAGCCCGCGCTGGGGTACAAGACCCGCAAAAACAAGCGCACCGACAAGTTCATTGTGCGCCGGCGCACCAAGTAATTGCGCACGATAGCCTGACGAGGACGAACACATGAGCCGTTCACTGAAAAAGGGGCCGTATGTCGACCCCAAGCTGCTCGCCAAGGTCGAGAAGCTGAATGCCGAGAGCAAGAAGGTTGTGATCCGCACGTGGAGCCGGGACAGCACCGTCTTCCCGCAAATGGTCGGTCACACCATCGCCATCCATGATGGCCGCCGCCATGTCGCCATCTTTATGACGGAGAACATGGTCGGCCACAAGCTGGGGGAGTTTGCGCCGACGCGCACCTTCCGCGGTCACGTTGTCGAGAAGAAGAAGAAGTAGGGGGCAGCTGAACGATGCAAGTTAACGCACGCAGCAAACACCTGCCCATCTCGCCGCAAAAGTTGCGCCTCGTGTGCGACAAGGTGCGCGGGCTGGACGCACTTCAGGCCGTTACGGTGCTGGAGTATATGCCGCAGAAGGGCGCGGGCTTCGTCTTCAAGACGCTGACCTCGGCCATCGCAAATGCGGAAAACAACCACAGCCTCGACCCCAACGCGTTGGTCGTGGCGCAGATCTGGGCGGATGAGGGCACGCGGCTGCGCCGCGTGAAGGCCGGTGCGCGCGGGCGCTATAAGCCGCGCGTCAAGCGCCTGTCGCATCTGACCATCGTGCTCGCCCCGCGTCAGACCACGGAGAATTAACGGTTATGGGTCGTAAAGTACATCCCATTGGTTTCCGCCTGAAGGTCAACCGCGACTGGGAGTCGCGGTGGTATGCCGAGGGCCGTGATTATGTGGAGCTGCTGAAGGAAGACCGCAAGATTCGCGCCTTCATCAAGAAGGAAGCGGAAAAGGCGGGCGTCAGCCGTACCGAGATTGAGCGCTTCCCCAATCAAGTGGTGGTCACCATCCACACCATGCGCCCGGGCATCATCATCGGGCGCGAGGGGAAGGCCGTCAAGAAGCTGAAGACCGACCTCGAGACCCTGACCAACAAGAAGGTCAAGGTGGAGGTGAGTGAGATCGACAAGCCGGATTTGGACGCGCAGTTGGTGGCCGAGAACATCGGCGGTCAGCTGGAGCGCCGTATTGGCCACAGCCGCGCCATGAAGCGCGCGGTGCAGCAGGCCATGCGTTTGGGCGCTCAGGGCATCCGCATCGAGGTCTGCGGTCGTCTGGCGGGTGGCGATATGAGCCGCCGCGAGATGGTCAGCGAGGGGCGCGTGCCGCGCAACACCCTGCGGGCCAACATCGACTTCGGCAAGGCCGAAGCGCTGACGACCTTTGGCCAGCTTGGCATCAAGGTCTGGATTTATAAGGGGGAAATCCTGCAGCAGGACGCGACACGCAAGGAAGAAAAATCCGGCGTGTACATCAGCCAGTAGCCCCCGGGCGCGTCTGAGCGTAAGGATAGAGGAGCAAGCAGTATGTTGATGCCAAAGCGTGTCAAGTATCGTAAGCAGATGCGCGGTCGCCGCAAAGGCACCGAGCTGCGCGGTGCGGCAGTTCAGTTCGGCGAGTTCGGCCTTCAGGCCCTCGAGCCGATTTGGCTGACCAGCCGGCAGATTGAGGCCGCCCGTCGTGCGATGGTTCGTTATATCAAGCGCCGTGGAAAGATTTGGATCCGCGTCTTCCCGGACAAGCCGATCACCAAGAAAGCCGCCGAGACCCGCATGGGCAGCGGTAAGGGTGCGGTGGAATACTGGGCAGCGGTGGTCAAGCCGGGCCGCGTGCTGTTCGAGATGGGTGGCGTCAGCCCAGAAGAAGCGCTTGAGGCGCTGCGTCTGGCCGCCTTTAAGCTGCCCTGCAAGACCAAAATCATCAAGCGGATCGACCCGATCTCTGGGCAGGAGCTGGTCTAATGGACATCCGCGAGATTCAAAACCTGACCGATGAGCAGCTGTTGCTTGCCATCGAAGAAAACCGCGAAGAGATGTATAAGCTGCGCCTGCAAAAGGCGAGCGGCGAACTGCAAAATCCCAAGCTGATCAAGGCCAACCGCCGTGATCTGGCCCGCCTGAAGCTGGTGCAGCACCAGCGGCAGACCGCCGGCAGCGAGAATAAGGGGAAGTAAGACATGACCAATGACCGCCGCCGGTTGGTGGGGCGCGTGGTGAGCGACAAGATGGATAAAACCGTCGTTGTGGCCATCGAACGCCGCAAGATGCACCGGGTATACAAAAAGATCGTCATCTCGACGAAGAAAATCATGGCGCACGATGAGAGCAACACGGTCAAGACCGGCTCGCTGGTGCGCGTGGTAGAGAGCCGTCCGCTGAGCCGGCACAAGCGCTGGGTGGTTGAGGCCGTCCTTGAGGACGCCGAAGGCCGCGTGATTGACGCCGGCAGCACTGATGGGGTGGAGGCGTAAGCCATGATTCAGAATGAATCCCGCCTGAAGGTGGCAGACAACACCGGCGCGCAAGAGCTGCTGGTGATGCGTGTGCTGGGCGGCTCGCGCCGCCGGTATGGCTATGTGGGCGATATTGTGGTGGCCGTGGTCAAGTCGGCCTCGCCCAATGGCAACATCAAGAAGGCCGAGGTCGTTAAGGCCGTGATTGTCCGCGTCTCCAAGGAGTTCCGCCGGTCGGATGGCTCGTACATCCGCTTCGACGACAACGCCGCGGTGATCCTCGGCGATCAGGACAAGGACGGGCAGTGGTCTCCCAAGGGGACGCGCGTGTTCGGCCCGGTCGCCCGTGAGCTTCGTGAACGGGGTTTTGCGCGCATCGTGTCGCTGGCCCCCGAGACGCTGTAAGGAGAAGATTGACCATGCAGCGCATCAAGAAAGGCGACACCGTTGAGGTGATCGCGGGCCGAGACATCGGCGAGAAGGGGCAGGTGATCGAAGTGCTGCCCAAGGACAACCGTGTGGTAATCGAAGGGGTCAACCTTCGCAAGCGCCACAAGAAGGCCCAGCAGGTGGGTGGCCGCCAGATTCCGGCGCAAATCGTCGAGTTCAACGCGCCGATTGACCTGTCGAACGTGATGTTGGTTTGCCCCTCGTGCAAGCAGACCACCCGCGTGGGCTATCGCTTCAAGCAGGATGGCAGCAAGGCGCGCTTCTGCAAGAAGTGCCAAGCGGACATCGAGTAGGCCGACGAGGGTAACGACGATGGCTGAAAACACACAGAAGAAAGTCACGCCGGTGCTTCAGGCGCGTTATCGCGATGAAGTGCTGCCGGCGCTGATGAACGAATTCCAGTTCGCCAGTGTGATGCAAGCACCACGCATCCAAAAGGTGGTCATCAACATCGGCATGGGCGAGGCGCTCGACAACCCCAAGTCGATCGATGCGGCGGTCGAAGACCTGCGCATCATCACCGGCCAGCAGCCGGTGGTCACGCGCGCCAAGAAGAGCGTGGCGCAGTTTAAGCTGCGCGAAGGCCGCGCCATCGGCGTCAAGGTGACGCTGCGCGGCGAGCGCATGTGGTCGCTGCTCGACCGCCTGATCAACATCGCGCTGCCGCGTATCCGCGACTTTCGCGGGGTGCCGGCCAAGCTGGACGGGCGCGGCAACTACACCATCGGCCTGCGCGAGCAGCTGATTTTCCCCGAAATCCAATTCGACAAGATCGATAAGGTGCGCGGGATGGAAATTACGATTGTCACGTCGGCTCGATCCGACGGAGAGGGCCGCCGTCTGCTAAAGCTGATGGGTATGCCCTTCAAGGAAAACTAAGGGGACGAGACGATGGCGAAGAAGTCGATTGTCATCCGTGAGCAGCGTCGCAAGCACGAGGTGCAGGTTCGCAACCGCTGCACCCGCTGCGGTCGCCCGCGTGGCTATTATCGTCGGTTTGGCCTGTGCCGGATTTGCGTGCGCGAGATGGCGCTGCGCGGCGAAATCCCGGGCCTTGTGAAGTCGAGCTGGTAAAGGAGGGACGCAATGGTTTCTGATCCCATTGGCGATATGCTCGCGCGCATTCGCAACGCCCTCATGGCCGGCAAGGCCACGGTGGATGTGCCGAAGAGCAAAATCAAGATCGAGATTGCCCGCATTCTGCTAGAAGAGGGCTATATCGAAGGGTACTCGGTGGGCGAAGAGTCGCCGATCCCGATGATCCATGTCGAACTGAAGTATTACGGCCCGCGCCGCCTGCGCCGCCCGGTCATCACCAACATGACCCGCGTCAGCAAGCCCGGCCGCCGTGTCTATCGCAGCAGCACCGACCTGCCCCGCGTGTTGAGCGGCACGGGTATCGCCATCATGACCACTCCGCGTGGCGTGATGACCGCCACCCAAGCCAAGCGTGAACGCGTTGGCGGCGAGGTCATCTGCTACGTGTGGTAAGGGGTGAAGTATGTCGCGTGTAGGTAAAAAAATCATCACCCTTCCCGCCAAGGTCGAGATTAAGGTGGATGGGCAAGACGTCACCGTCAAAGGGCCAAAGGGTGTGCTGACCCACACCCTGCCGGACTCGATGACGCTCAAGCAGGAAGGCGGCACGTTGCAGGTGGAGCGTACCAGCGAAACCCGCACCGACCGCGCCCTGCACGGCCTGACCCGTGCGCTGGTCAACAACATGGTGGTCGGCGTCTCCGAAGGCTTCCGCCGCACTCTGATTATCGAGGGCACGGGCTATACCGCCGAGATGCGTGGCAACCAACTGGTGATGAAGCTGGGCTATTCCCACGAAATCCCGGTGGCCGCGCCCGAGGGCATCTCGTTTGCTGTGCCTGCCGACCGCAGAGGCACGATGCTGCATGTCGAGGGCATCGACAAGCAGCTGGTGGGGCAGGTGGCTGCGGACATCCGCAAACTACGCCCGCCCGAGCCGTATAAGGGCAAGGGTGTGCGCTACTCTGATGAAGTGATTCGTCGCAAGGTCGGTAAGGCCGGCGCTGCGAAGAAGAAGTAAGCCGAGGCTGGCAGCATGAACGAGAAAATTGCAAAGCACAAGCGCGCAGCCCGCGAGCGTCGGCATACGCGGGTTCGCGCCCGCGTGGAGGGGACGCCGGCGCGCCCGCGCCTGAACGTCTATCGCAGCGTCGCCAACATCTATGCGCAGGTGATTGATGATGAGAACGGCCACACCCTTGTGTCGGCCTCCAGCATCGATACCGAAGTCGCGCCGCAGATTGTTGGCAAAACCAAGTCGGAAGCCGCTAAGATTGTCGGGCAGGTGGTGGCGCAGCGCGCCAAGACCGCCGGCATCACTCAGGTGGTGTTTGACCGGGGTGGTTTCCGCTATCATGGCCGCGTGGCGGCCCTTGCCGAAGGTGCCCGCGAAGGCGGCCTAGAGTTCTAACGGAAGACGGAGCATTTATATGGCCGAAAAGCGTGAAAAGAGAGAGCGCCGCGATCGCGAGCAAGAAGATCGCGAGGAGTTGGATGAGCGCGTCGTAGACATTACGCGCGTCGCCAAAGTGATTAAGGGTGGCCGTCGCTTCGCCTTCCGCACGGTGGTGATTGTGGGCGACAACAAAGGCCGCATCGGCATCGGCGTGGGCAAGAGCCGCGCCGTGCCCGACAGCATCCGCAAGGGCAGTGATCGTGCCCGCCGCCGCCTGCACAAGGTGGCCCTCAGCAGCTCGACCATCCCGCACGAGGTGACTGCCAAGTGGGGCGGCGCCAAGGTGATGCTCAAGCCGGCCTCGCCCGGTACCGGCGTCATCGCCGGTGGTGGTGTGCGTGCCGTGCTCGAGGCCGTCGGCATCCGCGATGTGTTGACCAAGTCGCAGGGCAGCAGCAACCTGCTGAACGTGGCGATGGCCACCATCGAGGCGCTCAAGGCGCTGCGCACCCCCGAAGAGCTGGCCGCCATGCGCGGCAAGCCGGTCGATCAGATGCGCCCGTTCTGGGAGCGTGCTGCTCGTGCCGCCAGTGAGGAGGCCAAGTAGTCATCATGGCGAAGGCACTAAAAATTACGTTGGTTCGCAGCGTCATTGGTTACGCCCAGAACCAGCGCATCACGGTCAAGACGCTGGGGTTGGGCAAGCTCAATACCAGCGTGATCCAAAACGACACGCCGCAAATCCGGGGGATGATCGAAAAGGTCAAGCATCTGGTGCGCGTGGAAGAAGTTGAGCAAGAGGGCTAACCGATGAAGCTGCACGAGTTGAAAGCAGACAAGGGCGCGCGCCGCAAAAAGACGCGCGTGGGCCGTGGTATCGCCGCTGGCAAGGGTAAGACCGCTGGCCGTGGTACGAAGGGCGCGGGCGCACGCTCTGGCAAGGGCATCCCGCACTACTTTGAAGGTGGTCAGCTGCCGCTGGTACGCCGCCTGCCGTTCAAGCGCGGGTTCACCAACATCTTCCGCATCGAGTATCAGGAAGTGAACATCGGTGACCTCGAAGAGTTCGAAGCTGGCTCGGTGGTCACACCGGTCGAGCTGGCCGCCATCGGCCTAATCCGCGGTGCTGACCAGCCGGTCGTCATCCTTGGGGCGGGCGAGATTGGCAAGGCACTGACCGTCAAGGCCCACCGCTTCAGCAAGTCGGCGGTGGAAGCCCTGACCAAAGCCGGCGGCAGCACCGAAAAGCTGGAACTGCTGGTTAAGGGTGCGCAGGCCACGGTCAAGAAGCTGCGCAAGGAAGACCTCGCCAAGCTGGCCGAGAAGGCGTAAGAACACGCAACGGGTCGGGAGGGCGCAAGCCTTGCCGGCCCGCTTTCGGTTTGGTACGTCGTTACGAGGATTCGAGGGATTATGTTTGAAGCGCTTCGTAACATCTGGCGTCTGCCAGATGTTCGCAATAAACTGCTGGTGACCGGCTTGATTTTGCTGGTGTATCAGTTTGCGGCCCACGTGCCGGTGGTCGGCGTTGACCCCGAGGCCATCCAGACGCTGCTTCAGCCCGGACAGCAGGGCGCTGGCCTGATCAACGTGCTGAACCTGCTGTCGGGCGGCGCGGTGCGCAACTTCAGCGTGATTGCCAACGGGGTGTATCCCTACATCACCGCGTCGATCATCCTGCAACTGCTGATTCCGCTGATTCCGCGCCTTGCGGAGCTGCAAAAAGAGCCGGGTGGCCGCGATGTCATCACCCGTTACACCTATTATCTGGCGATCCCGATGGCCTTCTTGCAAGCCTTTGGCCAGATTCAGATCTTTAACTCGCTGTTGGGCAGCCAGCAGATTATCCCCGGCTTTGGCAGCAATTTCTTGCTGACGGTCTCGGTCTTGTTCACCATGACCGCCGGCACGATGTTTGCGGTGTGGCTGGGCGAGCTAATCACCGAGCAGGGCATTGGCAACGGTATTTCGCTGATTATCTTCAGCGGCATCGTGGCCCAAGTGCCCAGCAACCTGACGCGGCTGGCCGGCGATACCTCGACGCCGCTGTGGTGGAACTTGACCTTGTTTGTGGTGCTGACGCTCGTCAGCATTCTGGTCATCATCTATGTGCAAGAGGGTGAGCGGCGCATTCCGGTGCAGTATGGCAAGCGCGTGCGCGGCAGCAAGCAGTATGGCGGCGCGCGCACCCACATCCCGATGAAGGTCAACCCGGTCGGCATGATCCCGCTGATTTTTGCCCAAGCCATCATTACGCTGCCGGCGGTGATTGTCAGCTTCTTCCCAGAGGGCGACTTTGGCAACGCCATCCGCAACGCGTTTGGCAACCAGCAGGGGCTGTTCTATTGGGGCACGTTCTTCTTGCTGACGGTGTTTTTCACCTTTTTCTATGCCGACGTGATGATTGGCAACCAAGACCTTGGCAACAACTTGCAGCGCAACGGCGGGTTCATCCCCGGCATCCGGCCCGGCAAGCAAACGCAGGAGTTCATCACCCGTGTGACGCGCCGCATCACGCTGGTGGGTGCGCTGTTCCTTGGCATCATCGCCATCACGCCGGGCTTTGTTGACCTGATCAACTCGGTGCTGTTTGCGGGGCAGTACACCGCTGGCACGTCGTCCAACGCGGCCAACGTCATCACCGGCTCTGGTCTGATCATTCTGGTTGGCGTGGTCATCGAGACCATGCGTCAGCTGGAGGCCCAGCTGGTGATGCGCAACTACCGCGGTTTCCTGAAGTAAAGCGCAGCGGTCGGCTTTACCATGTTTCTAAGGATGCTCACGCTGTGGCGGTTTGGCCGCGCGTGAGCATTTTTATTTTGTGACACCTAGGGGAGTGAGCATGAGCAACTTGTTTTTGCTGATTATGGGTGTGCAGGGCGCTGGCAAAGGCACACAGGCGGCTTATCTGTGCAAAAAATATAACCTGCTGCACGTCTCCACCGGCGACTTGTTCCGCGCGATGCGCTCGCGCACCGACGAGCTGGCCCGCCGCGTGCAGGACACCATCAACGCCGGCATCCTTGTGGATGACCCCACCACCAACGCGGTGCTGCAAGACCGCCTTGAGCAGCCCGATGTGGCGGGGTATGCTGGGGTGCTGCTGGATGGTTATCCGCGCAATCTGCCGCAGGCCCAGTGGCTGACGGCGTATCTGAAGGGCACGCGCTACGGCGCGGTCTCGGCGGTGCTGTCGCTGGAGCTTGACCTATACACCGCGTTTAAGCGCAGTTTCGGGCGCGTCAGCAGCAAGGACGGCGCATCATTCAACATCTACAGCAACCATGATGGGCTGCGCTGGGTGTTCGAAAAGGACGAGGCCGGCAAGTTCCCGCCGCGCCTTGTCGCCACGCTGGAAGCCAGTGGCGAGGTGCTGAGCCGGCGCGCCGATGATGCCAACGCCTTTGCGGTGGTTGACCGGATTGAGAAATTTTTGGCCGAGACGCGCCCTGTGATGCCGTATTACGAGCAGGCAGGGCTGGTGCGCAAGGTGGACGCTGATCAGCCGATTGACGTGGTGCGTGACCAGTTGTTCGCCTTTGTGGATGCGTTGTAGCACCCCGTGATATAAGCCGATTGGATGAGGAAGGCAAGCCCTATGACCACCGTGTATCGTCCTGCCGAGGGGCTGGAGATTCACCTGAAGAGTGCCGAAGAACTCGCGCTGATGCGCGAAGCTGGGCGCATTGTGGCGCTGGCGCATCAGGCCATGAAGGCCGCGCTGCGTCCGGGCATCTCGACGGCAGAGCTGGACAGAATCGCCGAGACGGTTATCCGTGACCATGGGGCAAAGCCGGCCTTTTTGGGGCAGCAAAAGCCCAATTCGCCCGCTTTTCCGGCGTCGATTACGGCTTCAATCAATCACGAGCTGGTGCACGGCATCCCCAGCCCCATGCGCATCTTGCAAGAGGGCGACATCGTCAGCCTTGATACCGGCTGTTTTTATCAGGGGTTTGTGGGCGATGCGGCGTGGACATATGTGATTGGCGCAGTGCCGCCCACCGTGCAGCGCCTGTTGGATGTGACCGAGCAGTCACTGTATGCCGGCATTGAGGCCTCGCGCGTGGGCAATGACCTGCGCACGGTGGGGCGGGCTGTGCAGCAGTATGTCGAGAAGCACGGCTACGGCGTCGCGCGCGAGTATACCGGCCACGGGGTGGGGCGGGCGATGTGGGAAGACCCGCAAGTGCCCAATTGGTGGCCCAACAAGCCCAACCGCCGGATGCGCTTTGACAATGTCACGCTGGTGGCCAACATGACCTATGCCATCGAGCCGATGGTGATTGCAGGCCGCCCCGATCTGATGGAACTGGACGACAAATGGACGGTGGTCACCCGTGACCGCTCGCTGTGCGCGCATTTTGAGCACACCATCGCCATTTTGCCAGATGGGCCGCAGATTTTGACCCGCCTATAAGCACGGCTTATCCCGTTTAGCCCCCATCTGGCGACAGAGAGGGGGCTTTTTTGTGCGTCGTTGTCGTTAGTCGATGAGCATGTGCAGCTGGCGCAGATACTCAATCAGCGGCTTGATGTCGGGTTCGGTGTGTGGGGTTTTGCGCGCGCCGATCGGGTCAAAGACCTCGCGGTCGCCCAGCAGGGCGTGACCGATGTTGCGCCAGCCAGCGGCCAGCGCCTCGGGGTCATAGCCGCCCTCCATGGCAAAGATGATGCGCCCGCCGCACAGCTCGTTGGCCATGCGAACCAGCTCGCGGGTCAGGTGGGCATAGCCGGTGTTGGTCAGCATCAGGCCGCCTAGCGGGTCACGCCAGTGGGCATCAAACCCAGCCGAGACCACAATCAATTCTGGCTTAAAGCTGCGCGCGGCGGGCCAGACGATGCGCTCGTAGACCTGCGCAAAGCCTTTATCGCCGACGCCGGCAGGCAGCGGGATGTTGAGGGTTGCCCCGCGCCCTTGCCCCGCTCCGATTTCTTCGGCAAGGCCAGTGCCCGGGTAGAACGGTGATTGGTGTGTTGAGATGAACAGCACCGAGCCGTCGTTATAGAACATGTCTTGTGTGCCGTTGCCGTGGTGCACATCATAATCGACCACCAACACACGCTTGAGGTGGTGAGCGCGTTGGGCATGGCGCACCGCGATGGGCACATTGCCCAACATGCAAAAGCCCATCGGGCTGCCAATCAGGGCGTGGTGGCCCGGCGGGCGCACACAAGCCATGGCGTTGCGCGCCCGCCCGCTGAGGACGCCATCGACGGCGGCCACGATGCCGCCGGCGGCCAGCCGCGCGATTTGTGGGGTTTCGGGCAGGGCATAAGTATCGGGGTCAAAAAAGACCGGCAGTTCTTGCAAGCCCACCCAGCCAAGGCGCTCGAGGTAGCGGTCACTGTGGACGGCGAGGATTTGCGCGTCATCGACCTCAGTTGGGGAGAGGTGCAGCATCCTGCCGGTCAGCCCGCTGCTTTCCAGTTCGCGCCAGACGGCACGGATTCGCCCAGCGTTTTCGGGATGGCCGGGGAAGTCGTGGTCGGCATACAGCGGGTGGGAGACATAAGCAGTGGTCATTGCGAAAGCCAAAACCTTTCTGGGTGGTGCTTCAACATTCTCATGCAAAATCAGCCCTATTATGCCTCAATATCGCGGCAATATGCGCTATCATCATGCCGGATTCATCTACATCCCGCTACAATAGGGATGTGGCAGAATTTAAGCCGTCTTTGCCCGCATCGGGGCAGAGTAAAAACAGAACGGATACCGATACCATGCAGTATGAACGTCTCGTCACATGGGCGCATGAGGAGTGGCAGAGCCGGTGGCCCGATCGCGAATCGATTGCCATCTGGGCTTCACCCGAGTGCAGCAATATGATTGCCCAGAAGATGATGAAGCCCAACCGCCGCCTGCGGGGCAAAGCGCGTTTTTTGGGGGTAGAGCGGGTTGAGTGTCCGGTGGTGACCCCCATCAGCGATTATGGCACGTGGGGCAAGAAGATGGTGTTTACCTCGGCGGCGGGGGCGCTGTTGTTCCATTTCGACTCGGACAGCGGCCCGTTCGAGGTGCTGTACATCAGCGCGTTTTTTGATGACGAGGTGCAAGACCTGACGGCGGTGGCGCTTGTCCCGCCCGATCGTCTGGAGACATGGGCGCAGTTTGAGGGGTTGTGTGCGCGCGCGGTGCGGCCCAAAATCCAGCGCCGGCGTGATGTGTATATCGTGGGGGGGATGGACGCCTCGTTTGACCCCAAGGTGTCGTGGGACGACGTGATTTTGCCTGATGACCTCAAGGAACAGCTGATCAACGACGTGGACAGCTTTTTTGAGGATGGGGTGGACATCTATCGCAAGCTGAAGCTCGCCCCGTTTCGCAAGCTGCTGCTGGCCGGCGTGCCGGGCACGGGCAAGACCATGCTGTGTGCAGCGCTGGCCAAGCACTGCATCGATCAGGGGCGGGTGGTGGTGTATGTGAGTGGCACAGACCGCGACGGCGCATCGTTCGAGAAGATTCAGCGCGCGTTTCAGGCGGTGGCCAATGCGCGCTATCCCACCTTGTTGATTGTGGAAGAAATCGACGCCTATCTGCGTGGCGATGACAAGGCGCGCATCCTCAACGTGATGGACGGGGTGGAATCGCCCAACAACCCCAAAGGCTCGCTGCTGATTGCCACCACCAACTATCCCGAGGCCATTGACGAGCGCATCACCAAGCGCCCGGGCCGCCTTGACCGCATCTATATCATCCCGACCATTCAGGATGCTGATCAGGCTGAGCACATGCTGCGCCACTATATGGCAGGGCAGTGGGACGACAGCCATGCGGTGGTGATCGACCGCTTGATTGGTCAGCCCGGGGCGTTTGTGCGTGAGGCCGCGCTGGCGGCACGCATGTTGGCCGCGCGTGAGCGTTTGACGGTGGTATCGCTGGAGATGTTGGAGCGCTCGATTGACACCCTTGCCGTGCAGATGACCGCTGACCGTGACTTTTTGACTCAGCGGCGTCCGCTGGGCCTTGACCGTGCCCCGGGACGGCGCGGGGCGGGGTTCTTGGGCGGGGACAGCCGCCGCCGGCGCGGCGAGGACTAGCCCCGCGCGCTATTTGACGTGATAGACATCGCTGCTCCATCGGCGTTGATGCGGCGCTCTGATCATGTATTCAAAGCCGTTCATCGGGATGACCTCGACCGTGTCATAGGCGCGGGCGATGGCCAGCAGCACCGGCGTGGGGTAGAACTGTGCCCGCAGCAGCACATAGCCGAACTCCTGCCGGTCGATGCGCGCAATCAGCTCACTGCCGTCATACATGCCGCGCAGCCAGATGTTGAGCAGCTGGGTGGGATTGGTGATGACATCACGGTTGGCGCGGAAGCTGAAGCCGGCCTCCTCGGACAGCACCGGCTTTTCGGACTGGCGGAAGTAGTCGGCGATGCGCTCGGCGTTGATGTAGTCTTGCTCGGTCACAAAGTGCCCGATGTCGGAATAGCCGCCGGCGATGCGCCCCGCCGAGTCATAAAAGCCGTTGAGGGCGTTGGGCTGAATGCCCCACCATTGGGCCAGCGTCTCGAAGACCGGGCCGGTGGTGGGCATCTTGAGCACCGCCCGCCCATAGCCGATATACAACGCCGGCACGGCAATCAGCGCTAGGGCGACGGTCAGCGGGGCAAGCGGGCGCAGGGCGCGCAGTCCGCGCGCCAGATAGTTGTGCGGCAAAAACCGAAAGTCGCCCGACAGCCAGCGGCTGAAGAAGATGCCGCTGAGCAGGCACAGGCCGGCCACCGAGGTGGCGAAATAGCTGTCACCGCCGCCCCATGTGCCCGAGGATACGCCTCCCAGCGTTAGGGTGACGGCAAACCACACGGTATACAGCGAGAGGCGCTCGAAATACAGCTCGTATAGGCACAGCAGCAGCGCCGGCACGACCAAGAACCCATGCAGCCCAAACCACAGGCGAAACAGTCCTTCGACCTGCGGCCAGAAGATGTTGTTGACGTTGGCGGCGATGGCCTGTTTCCACCACTGCCCGCCGGTGGTGACATACAACAGGGCAAAGATGCCCACCCCGACCGCAGCAAACAACGCCCCCCATGCGATGGCGCGGCGTGGGTTGCGGATGAACATCCATCCGAGTACGGCGATGGCGCTGTAGGCGGCCAGCTGCTTGGTATAGCCGGCCAAAATCAATAGGCCGAGGCCGATGGCGGTGAGCAGGCGGCGGCGCTTGAGCGCGTCCTCGGCTTGCGTGAGGATGACCACGGCCACCGTCTCGAACATCACCATGAACATGTGCTGGCGCAGCAGCGGCCCCTGCCGATAGGTGATGTTGGAGGCCAAGAAGGCCAATCCGGCCAGCACGGCAATCCAGACCATGCCTTGCCCGCGGCGCTGTCGCCCATCCCGCCAGACGGCATAGCCGATGGCATAGGCCGCAATCAGCGTGCCGATGAACCCCAGCAGACGGCCATACCAATACTGCGGGCCAAACACCCATGCAAACGGCACAGCCACAAGGTGAAAGACCGGCGGATAGTTGCTGGCGTAATAGGGGTACACCTCGATGTCGCGATAGGGCGACTGAAACTGGCTGAACAACAGGGTATCGTACAGCTCGAAGCCTTCACCTTGGTCATAATCAAAAGGGAAGGGGATGATGTTGGCGGCATAGGCGATATACACGCCCAGATGGAACAGCAAAATCACCAGCGCGATGACCATCAAGGCGCGGTTGAACAGGGTGAGGGCGCGCGGCATCGGGCTTAGGCCTCAGCTTTGCCCAGCGGCAGCAGGGTCAGGCCGACCAGTGCGCCAGCCCCCAGCGCCAGCATGGCGGCGCGCTGAGCTGGCCCAATCCCTTGGTCGGATTGGCGTATCCAGTCGAAGGCCAGCAGGCCCACGCATCCCAGCAGGCCGATCGCAATCAGCACCCAGCCCAGCAAGCGTTTGCTGAAGGTGAACTCTGGCGAGAAAAAACGTCGAATCACGGGGTTATCCTTTGGTGTTTATTCACGGCGTTCTTTAAGCAGGCGGTCAAGCTCGCGCAGTTTGTGGCCGGTCTCGTACCAGCTGACATCGCTGAGGCCGAGCTTTTGACGGATGAACTCGTCGGGCAGGCCGGCGCGCAGGTCGCGCAGGCCGCACGTCCATCGGCAGATTTCAAACGACAGCTTAAACGGCAGGCCGGCGGCTTGGCCGATGTCGCTGAGCACGTATTCAAGGTTGCGGGCGGTACAGTCAAAGACCACACGGGTGGGGCGGTACTGCTCGGCATAGGCGTCATACAGCGCCAGCCAATCGGGGCGCAGGTCGATGTTGCGCTCTTTGAACACGCTGCGCACTTTAAAGCGCACTTGTAGGACGGGCTGTTTGGGGTCGTCCAGCAGCACGTTGGACGGGGTGAGGGCCATGGCCTCGTTCTTTTTGATGCCGGTATCTATCAGCAGGCGCAGCAGCAGCTCGGGGCGGGTGTCGGGGATGTGGGTGCTGCGCTTATATTTGAAAGTGCGTGAGGCCTCGATGCAGTCGCGCAGTTGGGCCGGCGACAGCACGTCAGACAGTGGGGCAGGGCCGCTGCGCTGCACAAGGCCTTTGGCGGGGTCTGCGCGCAGCGCGCCGATGTCGTGCAGCCATTTGAAATAGGCTTTGACGGTGGTCATGCGGCGGGCATAGGTTTTGCGACTGCACGGCACATCGCGTCCGTGTTCCATCCAGTGGAAAAAGCCCTCAAGGTCGGTTTGGGCGATGTCGCCGATGGGTATGCCGCCGCCCTGATATTCGGCCAGCAGTTCAAGGTCGGCGCTGAAGGCGACGATGGTGTGCTCGGACTTGCCCTCGGCGGTCAGGTAATGATTAAACAGCTCGAAAGTGGCTTTGAGCGGGGTGGCGCGGGTGATGTCCTGCGGCGTGGTGGGGGCTTGGCTGAACAGCGGGAGCTGACGGGGTTGGCGTCGGGGCGGGGTGGTCATGGGCGGCTCGTTCAGCGGGCTTGCAGATAGTCGGGGGAGCGGTGTTTTTCGTCGGCCAGCGCTTCGGCACGGGCGATTTCTGCCGGGGAGAGGGTGTCGGGGACGAGGGTGATGTCAAAGACGGCCTCGAATCCGGCGCGGACGGCCTCGGCGGCCTCATCCCAAGAAACGTCGCGCCCGAGCGCTTCTTGCAGGGTGATGGCGCGCTGGCGGACGGCGTCGCGGGCCGCCTCGCGCGCGGGGTCATCGGGATAGGCCAGCGCGTCACAGATGCGGGTGAGGTCACCGGTCAGGGGCAGCGTGCCGTGCTGGAGCAGGCCGGACTTGCGGCGTACCTGTGCGCTGCCGATCAGCTTTTTGCCGTCCACGGTGATTTCGTAGTGCGAGGGCACTTCAAAGCAGACTGGGCCGGCGGGGCGGGCAGGGGCATCGGGCGCGCGCCGGTCGCTGTGAGGGGATGCGCCCAGCAGGTTGAGGGCATGCATTAGGGCCCGGCTGATGTGGCGGTAGCTTTCGACGATGCCGAGGGCGGCCAGCGGGTGGGTGGGCGGCAGGGCCACGGCATAGGTCAGTTCGTCGGTGTGCAGGATGGCCTTGCCACCGGTTGGTCGGCGCACCATCTGCCAGCCGCGCGCGGCAAGCCGCACAAGGTCGGCATCGGCGGCGGATTGGCTGAACCCGAGGGATAGGCAGGCCGGCTGCCATGCATACAAGCGCAGGGTGGGCAGGGCTAACCCACTGCCGACGGCCTCGAGCATGGCTTCGTCGGCGGCCATGTTCCAGTGCCCTTGCGCGGGAGGGTCGCATAGCAAGCGCCATTGACGCGGATTTACGCTCACGCTTATACTGCCTTTTAGATAGATGTGTCGATGAAGAGGGCGGCGCGGTGCGCCCCCGATTGTGTTTGGCGTCTTTTCCGTCATTTTACCCGCTGCTGGCAAACCCGCCAAGCGCCGAGACCCCGCTTATGCAGAACCCCCCTCAAGACGAACAGCCATCACCCGATGAGACGCTGGTGCATGGGCGGCCTGTCCCTGCGCCAGCAGAAGAGACGGTGCGGGTGAGTGCTGTGCCCAAGCCCCCCGCGCCCGAGATTATCCGTGTGCCGCGGCCCGGGGCACTGCCCACTCAGCCGCATACTCCGCGTGTCAGCACCCCGTCGCCGCAGCCCCCGCGTGATATGGGGGGCGCGCGCCAGCGTGCGCTGCGCCGGCAAGCTGCGCCGCGCCGCAGGGGAGCGGAGTGGGCTTGGGTGGTGATTGCGGTGGCGATGTTGGGGGTGGCGTTGACCACCAGCCTTGGACTGTTTGCGCTGATTCGCGCCTCGAATGTGCCGCAGAACGTGATGCCGACGGCGACTGCGCTGGCGATGAACCTGCCGACGCCGGTGGCTTTTTTGAACGACGGCGGTTTGCTGGCGATGGGGCAGGCCATCACGTTTGATGATGGCACGCGCGTGGTGCTTGAGCCGTGGGACGGCCAGAACCGCCTGACGGTGTTGATGATGGGCATCGACCGGCGGCCCGGCGAAACCGGCTTGAGCTATCGCACCGACACGCTGATTTTGCTCAGCCTAGACCCGCGCACCGGCCAGATTGGGATGTTGAGCGTGCCGCGCGATATGTGGGTGAGCGTGCCGGGCTATGGCGAGCGCCGCATCAATGAGCCGATGGTGCTGGGCGAGCTGCGTCAGGCGGGGTATGGCCCGCGCCTTGCTATGGAGACGGTGCAGTACAACCTTGGCATACGGGTCAATCACTATCTGGTGGTCGATTTTGCGGCGTTTATCACGATTGTGGACGCGTTGGGCGGCATCGAGGTGGATGTGCCGTATACCATCAACGACCCGCTGTATCCCAGCATGAATTATGGCTATGACCCGTTCTTTATCCGCGCGGGGCGGCAGCTGTTGAACGGCGCTACCGCGCTGAAATATGCCCGCACCCGTCATGGCGACAGCGACATCCGGCGCGCCGAGCGTCAGCAGCAGGTGATTATGGCGGTGCGTGACAAGGCGACTCGCCCCGAGATGATCCCGGCGCTGCTGGCCAATGCGTCGGCGCTGTGGGCGTCGCTGCGGCAGAATGTGTATACCGATCTGTCGCTGGAGCAGATGGTGCAGATTGCACTGTTTGTCAAGGACATCCCGCTGGATGGGGTGAAGCGTGGGGTGATTGATTATGGCTATTTGTCCAGCTATACCACGGCACAGGGCGCGTCGGTGTTGATACCCAATCGTGCCCGCCTTGGCAGCTTGATGACCGAGGTGTTTGGCGCCAATTACAGCGAGTAAGGCGTAAAAACACGGGGCAGTCGGATCAACCGATTGCCCCGTTTGTGGTCAGACCCCCCGCGATGCCGTGTGCCACTCTGTTTGAACCTGCTGTCGCAGGTGGGTGGCCTTGCCGTCGCAATCGTCTTGACCAACGCAGGTCTATCACGCTCACGTCGTGCAATCGGCCTCCCGTGATGTGGGTGTTGGCCCAAACGCGATATGACATCACGCACACCGCAGGTTACAGCGCATTCTAGCAGGTTTCCCCGTGTATTCAAGGTGCGAGTCGGGGAAACCTGCCAGACATCGGGCTAGCTGTGCGGTTCTTCGTCCTTCTTGGGCACGGGCAGCAGCTGAATGTAGAGTTCTTGCAGCTGCTTGGGTTCTGCCTCGGATGGGGCGTGGGCCATGGCGTCGCTGCCGGCTTGTGTTTTGGGGAAGGCGATCACCTCGCGGATGTTGGGCGCGCCGGCAAAAATCATCACAAGGCGGTCGATGCCCCATGCCATACCGCCGTGGGGCGGCGCGCCATATTCAAAGGCTTCGAGCATGTGCCCAAACTGCTCGCGGGCGTTCTCCATGGTCTGGCCGATGAGCGGGAAGATTTTCTCTTGCAGCTGGCGGTCGTGGATGCGGATGCTGCCGCCGCCGATTTCGTAGCCGTTGCAAATCAGGTCATATTGGCTGCCGCGCACCTTGCCCGGGTCGGTGTCCAGCATCGGGATGTCTTCGGGCATGGGCATGGTGAACACGTGCTGTGACGGGTCCCAGCGCTGGTTTTCTTCGTCCCAATAGAACATCGGGAAGTCGATAATCCATGCAAAGTCCAGCACGTCGGGGTCGGCGAGGTTGAGCAGCTCGGCGATGTGGCGGCGCAGCTTGTCCACGCTGGCATAGACCACCTCGGGCTTGTCGGTGATGAACATCAGGATGTCGCCGGGCTGTGCGCCGGTCTTCTCGAACAGGGCCAGCTTTTGCTCAACGGTGAAGTGTTTGCCGATTGGGCCTTTGACTTCGCCGTTTTCGTCCAGCGGCAGGGCGATATAGGCAAGGCCCTTCGCCCCAACGGTCTTGACGAGGTCTTCCAGCTCTTTCATCAGGCGCTTGAGGCCTTCGCCGGTGATGAGTTCGTTGGGGTTGTCGCGCTTGGTGTGCAGGCCCGGGGCGCGCAGCACCTTGATTGGCTTGCCGGCTTGTGCGGCCTGCTGAAAGACGGGGAAGGCCGATTGACCGGCCAGCTCGGTGACGTCGACGGCTTCGAGGTCATAGCGCAGGTCGGGCTTGTCGCTGCCATACTTTTCCATGGCTTCGGTATAGGTCAGGCGGCGCAGCGGCTCATACTTCAGCTTTTTGTGCGGCACAACCGCTTTGACCAGCGCCAAGACCAGCGCCTCCATCTTTTGGAGCATGTCTTCGCGCTCGACAAAGCTGAGTTCCATGTCCAGCTGGGTGAACTCGGGCTGACGGTCGCCGCGCAGGTCTTCATCGCGGAAGCAGCGCGCAATCTGGAAATATTTTTCAAAGCCGGCCACCATCAGCAGCTGCTTGAGCTGTTGGGGGGATTGGGGCAGGGCATAGAACTTGCCGGGCTGAAGGCGCGAGGGCACAAGGAAGTCGCGCGCGCCTTCGGGCGTGGTTTTGAACAGGATAGGGGTTTCGATTTCGACAAACCCGTCATTGTCCAGATAGTCACGCAGGAATTTGACGGTGCGGTGACGCAGGATGATGTTTTCGCGCATCGAGGGGCGGCGCAGGTCGAGATAGCGGTACTGCATCCGGCGGGCCTCGTCGATGTTTTCTTCGCGGTTGATCAGAAACGGCGTGACCTTCGACTCGTTGAGGATGGTGATGGTATCGGCCACGATGTCGATCGCGCCGGTGGGGAGTTCTGGGTTTTCTGTGCCTGCGGGGCGGCGGCGGACGCTGCCGGTTACTTGCAGCACATACTCGCTGCGCACGGTGTGCGCGATGGCGTGGGCAGCGGGGTTTTCTGCTTCGTCAATCACCACCTGAACGATGCCCCAGCGGTCGCGCAGGTCGAGGAAGATGAGGCCGCCCTGATCACGCCGGCGATTGACCCACCCCGCCAGCGTGACGGTCTGACCGACGTGCGATTCGCGCAGTTCTCCGCAGGTGTGTGTTTTGTGCATAGGGGCTGTTTTCCGTTGTTGATAGGCTGAGATGGTGGATAATCCGCCGAAAAGCATAGCACGGATGCCGGTTTTCGCACAGTGGGGCGTGCCCCCAAAGCGGGGGTATATCTGCACACAAATGCCCTGCCTCTCCACAGGCAGGGCGTCAGGCGCTTTATCCAGAGCGCTGGAACGGTTTATTTGAATGCCCCATATAGGCTGGTGGCAGGGATGGGGTTCATGCCCACTTGGGTCAGGCCGACGTTGGTCAGCAGCCCTTTGCCGTCTGGGGTGAAGGCGATTGAACCGAGCGCTCCGCTGGCATTGAGCAGCTTCAACTCGTGGACTTGTGTCCATGTGGTAGCGTCCCAAAAGCGCAAAACCGCGCCGGACTCACCGGTGACCAGCACGCTTCCGTCCACGGTAAATCCGATGGAGAGTACTTCGCGTCCGGCTTGTGTGCTCAGGGCGGCCACCTGTTGACCATCGGCGGCTGTCCAGACATAGATTTGCCCCTCGCGCGTGCCGGCAACGACATATGTGCCGGTTGGGTCGAAGGCAACGCGCTGGATGCGCCCTTCTGCTGCGGACATGGTGCGCACGAGCGCGCCGGTTTCTGCATCAATAATCTGCACCGGCTCGGTGCTGGATGTGGAGACGAAATGCATACCCTGTGCCGCAAAAGCCATTTGTGAGCCGGTCGGGATGCGCACTTCATCAGCCAGTGTCAGCATTTGGCCGGTTTCGATGTCCCAGACCGAGATGCCGTCACCGCTCAAGACACCTGTCCCTACCACCAGCTTAGACCCATCGGGGCTGAACGTTAGCGCAAACACCTGAGAACCGCCGTTGGGCACTTCACCCTTCAAGACCACGCTGGCGGCGTCGAGGTCATAGACGTGGAAGGTTCTGCTGGCTGAGATGCTGTTGGGGGTGCTGACATTGCTGTAGGCCAGCAAACGCCCGTCGTGGCTGAGTGCGACCGGACTGGTCTGGACGACGCCGTCGGCGGTGGTCATGCTGAACAGGATGTCGCCGGTCTCTAACGATAGCACTTGCAGCTGCACTTCGGCATCCGAGGGGACGGGTCTGGCTTGGGCAAGGCGCTTGCCATCGGCGCTTAGGGCGATATTGGTGTACACCACCCCATAAGAAAAGGTTTTAATCAGATTTAGGCCGGCGATGCTCGCTGCGGTTAGCTCGGCTTGTTCGGGGATGGGGGTGCTGGTGGGGGTGGGGGCAGGGGTGAAGGTGGGCGCGGGGGTGCTGGTGGGCGCGGGCTGACCGCCGCCACAGGCCGTCAGCGCGACAAGGCACACAAATGAGACGATGACCGATGTCCATGCTTTGAGTGGTGAGTGGGTTGAGCGGTGATGTGGATTGTGCATAACAGACCCCTTGATTGGTGTTGAACGATATTCAGACCTTAACCCATAACCGTTTCATTATCGTTTCACTTTCGGAATGAATTATGAAACAATTGAAGAGTAGGGATCTGCAAAAAACCCGCTCTGGTGTGTCAGAGCGGGCGGGACGTGGGTTGAGATGTGTCGATGTGCGCCTATTCGACGCGCACCATTAGGCCCTTGAGGTACGCGCCTTCGGGGAAAGTGAGGGCGACGGGATGGTCTTCGCCCGCCGAGAGCCAGCGCACAATCTGGCCGGTGCGCCCGCTGTCGGCCAGCGCGCCAAACACAATCTTCTGGAACAGGTCAGCATCAACCGCGCCAGAGCAGGAGAAGGTGAACAGATAGCCCCCCGACCTGACCAGACGCATGGCGTGCAGGTTGATGTCTTTGTAGCCGCGTGCGGCGCGTTCGACGTGCTGCTTGCTCTGGGCAAATTTGGGCGGGTCGAGCACCACAAGGTCGTATTTGACGCGCTGTTCGGCTTGATCGCGCAGGAAGGCGAAAGCGTCGCCGGCGATGTGCTCACCCTCTAGGCCGTTGAGGGCGTAGGCCTGCTCGGACAGGGCAAGGGCTTCGTTGGAGGCGTCGAGGTTGGTGGTGCTGATGCCGCGCTTGGCGATGTGCAGGCCAAAGCCGCCGGTATAGCTAAACACGTTGAGCACGCTGCGGGCTTGCGTGCGCGCGGCGATGTCGCCGGCAAGGGCGCGGTTGGCCGCTTGGTCGAGATACGTGCCGGTTTTGTGCCCTTGGCGCACGTCTGCCAGCAGGCGCACCCCGCCGTCTTCCACCACTTCGATAAGCTGGGGCGGTTCTATGCCCCACAGCACACCGGTGGTCTCGGGCAGGCCCTCAAGGCGGCGCACGTCCGCATCGCTGCGCTCATAGACGCCTTTGGCTTTGACCAGCTCTGCCAAGATTTCGGCCAGCTGCTGCTTGCGCGCATCGATGCCCAGCGTCAGGGCTTGCAGCACCAGATGGTCGCCATATTTATCGACAATCAGGCCGGGGATAAAGTCGTTTTCGGCGTTGACGAGGCGGAAGGCTGCCTGTGGGCCGCGGTCGAAATAGGCGGCGCGGCGGGTGACCACGCGCGCCAGTGTGCGCCGCCACCATGCGTCGTTGATGCGTTCGCTCTCGTCCCACGTCAGCAGGCGGGCCTGAATCTGGGACTTGGGGTTGTAATACCCGCGTGCGAGGAAGCGGCCATCAGGCGTGCGCACCTCCACGATGTCGCCGGGTTCGGGCGTGCCTTCAACGCGCTGGACAGCGCCCGAAAACACCCACGGGTGACGGTTGCGGATGGGCTTTTCGCGCTCTGGCGCGACGGTGAGGGTGGGGAAGGTGTTGGACATGTTTGGATGGACTGCCTTGCGGGGGGATCAGTGGACGGTGAATAACCGTCCATTGTCCCACGAGATGCCGCATTGAACAGGTGCAACCCTGACGAACATTATCCCCCAGACAAGGCCAGAATGAGTGTGCGCAGGCTGAGCAGGGCCAGCAGCGCGCCGACTGCACCGGTCATCAGCTTGACCGGCAGGCGGTGGGCGATGCGGGCGGCGATGGGGGCTGCCGGCACACCGCCGATGATCAGGCCGAGGGCGGCTGTGCCGTCAAACTGGTGGAAGAGCACAAAGAATGCCGCGGCTTGTGTGATGGTGACGAACCATTCGGCAGCGCTGGATGAGCCGACCACGCGATAGGGGCGGCGCTTGGCATTCTTGGCCATAATCGTGCCGGTGACGATTGGCCCCCAGCCCCCACCGCCTACCGCATCAAAGAATCCGCCGATGCCGCCCACCGCTTGATCGCGGATGAACGACAGCTTGAGCGCCTTGCCGAGCACCGCGCGTGCAATCAGCATCAAGGCCAAGGCCAGCAGATATAACGCTACCAGCGGTTTAATCAGGTCTTGCGGCATGTTGGTGAGCACAATCACGCCGATGATCGCCCCGATGATGCCCGGGATGACGAGGTCTTTGAACAGCTGCGTATTGACATTGCCCATCCGCCAGTGCGAATAGCCAGAGGCGGCACTGGTGAAGATGCCGGCGGTGTGGACGGTGGCGCTGGCCAAAACCGGAGAGACGCCGGTGCTGATGAGAAAGGTCGTGGAACTGACTTTGTAGCCCATGCCCAAGCTGCCGTCTACCAACTGGGCAAAGAAGCCGATTAGGATATAGATAATCAAGGGTTCCAAGGGATTGTTTCCCGTCGTCTGTGACTGGTGTGGTTTCTCCTATCACATTAACACCAAACCCCCAGACCTCCAGTCACGGACTGGTCACGGTTTGGGGGTGATAGGTGACAGGTTTTTTTAGGCCAGCATGGCCAGCAGGTCGGCCTCACTGAGGATGGGGACGCCGAGCTGAGCGGCTTTTTCGGCTTTGCTGCCGGGCGAGTCGCCCATCAGGAGGTAGCTGGTTTTTTTGCTGACGCTGCCGCTGATTTTGCCCCCGTGCGATTTAATCAGGGCTTCGGCCTGCTCGCGGCTGAGGGTGGGGAGTGTGCCGGTGAGCACAAAGGTTTGGCCGGCCAGTCGGTCAGAGACGGGCGCGGCGATTTCGGCGGCAAGGTTGACGCCGGCGGCGCGCAGTTTATCAATCAGGGTTTGACTGCGAGAGCTGGCGAAAAAGCTGGCAATGTTTTGGGCCAAAATCGGCCCGATGCCGGCGATTTGCTGAATGTCTTGTGGTGCGGCGGCGGCCAGCGCGTCCATGCTGCCAAAATGGGCGGCCAGCGATTCGGCCACCGTCTCGCCCACGCCGTCGATGCCCAGCGCGGTGATGACGCGCGGCAGGGGGCGGTGTTTGGCCGCGTCGATGGCCTTGAGCAGGTTTTCGGTGCGCTTTTCGCCAAACTTGTCCAGCTCCAGCAGTGGGGCGGCGGTCAGGCTGAAGATGTCGGCCTCGTCTTGTATCAGGCCGCGCGCGATGAGGGCTTGCACGGTGCGCCCGCCGAACCCTTCGATGTCCAGCGCGCCTTTGGACACGAAAAACTCGATTTGCCGATAGACGCGCTCAGGGCACTGTGGGTTAGAGCAGAAGTAATCGACCGCGCCGTCTGGCCGCACGATGGGCGAGGCGCAGAACGGGCAGTTTGCCGGCGGCTCGATGGGGATTTCGTCGCCGACCCGCGCGCCAATCAGCGGCCCAACCACATAGGGGATGACGTCGCCGCTGCGCTTGATGACCACCTGATCGCCCTGCCGGATGTCGAGTGCTTGGATGGTGTCGTAGTTGTGCAGCGAGGCGCTGGTGACCGTGACACCGCCGACGAAAACCGGCTCGAGCTGGGCGGTGGGGGTGAGCTTGCCGCTGCGCCCGACGCTGTGCGTGACGCCAATCAGGCGGGTTTTGGCCTCTTCGGACGGGAATTTGTAGGCGGTTGCGCCGCGCGGGTCTTTGCCGACAAAGCCCAGTTCATCGGCGATGCGCAGCGCGTTCACTTTGATGACCACCCCGTCGATTTCGAAGGGCAGGCGTGCGCGCTGTTCAATCCATGTGGGTAACTGCTGGATAATGTGGGATAGTGTGGGATAGTGTTCGGCCTGTGGTGGGATAACGAAACCCAGCGCGCGCAGATAGTGCAGGGTGTCCCACTGGGTGGCGGGCATCGGGAGGCCGTCTAGGGCCACGATGTTGTAGAGGAAGGCGGTCAGGGGGCGCGTGGCAGTGATGCGCGAGTCTTTTTGCTTGAGCGTGCCGCTGGCGGTGTTGCGCGCGTTGACATACAGCGGCAGGCCGGCCTCGCGCTGACGGGCGTTGAGGGCGGCGAAGTCTTGCTTGAGGAACAGCACCTCGCCGCGCACCACCAAGCGGTTAGGGACGGGGACGTCGGCAGCGGGGTCAAGCGGGATGCGCAGCGGCACACTGCGGATGGTGCGCACGTTGGGGGTGACGTCGTCCCCGACAAGGCCGTTGCCGCGTGTGGCCGCGCGGGTGAGCACGCCGTTTTCGTAGGTGATGACCACTGTCAGGCCGTCGAGCTTGGGTTCTAGAGTGTAGTCAAGCGTTGTGCCGGCGGGCAGCAGCTTAAGGTTGCGTTCTTCCCACGCGCGCAGGTCATCCTCGCTAAAGCAGTTGGACAAGCTGAGAATGGGGGTGGGATGGGTGACTTTCTCAAAGTCGCCTTGTAGGTCGCTGCCGGCGCGCTGGGTGGGCGAGTCGGGGGTGATGACTTCGGGATGTGCGGTCTCTAGGGCGACCAGTTCGTGATACAGGCGGTCATATTCGGCGTCGGTGATGGACGGGGCATTCAGGACATAGTAGCGATAGCCGTGCTCATTGAGCTGGCGGCGGAGGGCTTCGGCGCGCTGATGGGGGTTGAACAGCTCGTCCATAGGTTGGGCATCTCCAATTAGGTTAGGGGGTGGGGGGCAGGGGTTGCAGATAATTGGATGCGGCCCATCCGCTGCGCCCGCTGCTGTCCTGCACGCGCCACCACGTCAGGCCGTCGCCTTGTGATGGGCCGTCGATAACCAGCAGGCGCGTGCCTTCGGGGGTGCGGAACGAGATTGGGACGTCCACGATGCCGGCGCGCTCGCGCACATTGAGCTGCTGGTCTCCCACATCGACCACCACCACCGTCAAGCCAATCTGGATGGGCTGTGGGGTGGGCGTGAACACGACGGCGGGCAGGGTTGGGCCGCTGAGCACGAGGTTGCTGGCCGCTCCGATGCGCTGCGGCGACTGGGGGAGGTCGAGGTCATTGGGGAGGCCAGCGGCAATCTGGGTGAGGGCCTGCGGCGGCGCGGTGAGGATGACGAATTGGGTGGGGGCAGCGGCGGGGGCGGGGTTGCCCAGCGCGATGAAGGCGGCGGCCAGTCCACCCACACAGAATACGACGGCGGCGGTCATCAGCAGGCAAGACCACCACGGCGGGATGATACTGGGGGGGTGGGGGGCGGCGGGTGGGGTGCTCATCATCAGACCTGCCCCCGTGCGTGCACCCACGCCTCAAAACGTTCTAGCGGCCATGTGTTGATGACCGACTCGGCCTGTACCCACCCGCGCCGTGCGGTGCGGATGCCGTAGTGCAGCAAGTCCATATCGGCGGGGTGATGGGCGTCAGAGTCGATGCACAGCGGGATGCCCAGCTCGACCGCGCGGCGTGCGTACTGCGCCTCGAGGTCAAGGCGGGCCGGATTGGCGTTGATTTCGAGGGCGATGCCGGCAGCGCGCGCGGCGTCGAACACGGCGTCCATATCGAGGTCGGCGGGGGCGCGGTCGGGGATGAGTTGGCCGCGCGGGTGGCCGATCAGGTCGATGTGGGGGTTGCGGATGGCGTTGAGCAGACGCGCGGTAATCTGTTCGCGCGGTTGGCGCAGGCTGACATGCAGCGAGGCGACCACAAAATCGAGCTGGGTCAGTATCTCGTCGGGGAAGTCGAGCGTACCATCGGCGCGGATTTCGACTTCTGACCCGTGAAAGACGCGGATGCTGCCGTTCAGCTCGGCATCGACCTTGCGGACTTCGGCCTGTTGGGCCAGCAGGCGCTCGATGCTGAGGCCGTTGGCGATCGTCGCCCCGACAGAGTGGTCGGTGATGACGATGTACTGGCGTCCGCGGGCGCGGGCGGCCTCGGCCATCTCGCGGATGGAGGCCGTGCCGTCGCTCCATGTGGTGTGCATGTGCAGGTCGGCGCGCAGGTCGGCCAGCTCAATCAGGCGGGGCAGGCGACCGGCTTCTGCGGCGTCCAATTCGCCGGAGTCTTCGCGCAGTTCTGGCGCAATCCATGGCAGGCCGAGGGCCGCATAGACCTGCTCTTCAGTCTCGCACAGGATTTTGGGGGCGTCGGGCAGGATATTGCCGGCCTCGTCGGTGGGGCTGAGGGCGTGCTCGTTGAGGCTGAGGCGGCGGGCCAGCGCGCGCTCGCGCAGGCGGATGTTGTGCTGCTGACTGCCGGTGAAATACGCCAGCGCTGTGCCCCAGCGGGCCTTTTCGATCACACGCAGGTCTACCTGAAGGCCGTTGTGCAGCTCGACGCTGGACTTGGTTGGGCCGTGGCCGAGCACACGCGCCACCTGCTGCTGAGCGACAAAAGCGTCCATGATGGCCGGGGCGTCGGTCATCTGGTGCACGGCCACCAGCAGGTCAACATCGCCGATGGTGGGGCGGGCGCGGCGGATGCTGCCGGCAATTGCGCCTTCTAGGCTTTGGGGCAGGGCCAATAGCACATCAAGGATGGCTTGGGCGGCGGGCAGGGCTTTGCCCAGCGGGGTGCGCCCGGTCTGACGGGCCAGCGCTTCGATGCCCAGCAGGATGTTGGCCTCGCTTTTCTCGCCCATTTTGGGCAGCGAGCGCAGCTTGCCGGCGCGCGCGGCGGCCTCTAGGGTGGCAAGGTCGCGGATTTGCAGCTGCTCCCAGAACAGCTTGGCCTTTTTTGGCCCGACGCCGTTGACGCGCATCACATCGACGAGGCCTGCCGGCAGCTCGGCGGTCAGGCGCTCATAAAATTCCAGCTTGCCGGTTGAGAGGACTTCCTCGATTTTTTCGGCCAGCGTCTTGCCGACGCCCGGGATGTCGGTCAGCGCGCCGTCGGCGGCGATGGCGGCGAGGTCGCGCGGCAGGTCATAGATGCTCTCGGCGGCCCGCCGATAGCTGAGCACGCGGTGGATAATCTCGCCTTTGATTTCGAGCAAATCGGCGACGCGGTCAAATAACTCGGCAACTTCGCGGTTGGTGATGGGCAAGCTGGCCTCCTGTGAGGGGATGGGTTCTGGGTCACAAGGCCCATATGGGCCGCCGCGGGCGCGGGCATACCCGCACCGAATGATAAAAGCTGGCTTGATGCTTGTACAACCGCATAATACCATGAACTGGGGTGATTATACCTGAAAAAAGAACGCTTGTACTAGCCTTTTGGGCGCGCGCGTTGGGCCGGCGGTGTGTTATAGTGTTGTGAGGCCGCGTATTTATCAGCCTTTGTGGTGCAGGAGTGTGGCGAGATGAGTGAACAGGTATTGGACAGCCTTGTGGCCAACGAGTTCGAGGTCACCCTAGATGGTGCGTTGGTGACCGGTATTTTTCGGGTGGCGGGGCTGACGCTGTTCAAGACGGCGGTGGATACCCCGCTGGTGGTGACCAAGATGGTGCAGCGCGACCCGTCACTGCCGTTCAATCAGTGGCTGCGCGAGACGCTGGATGCGGTGGGCAAAGTGCCGACGCGCGTGCTGGCGGTGACCGCGGTGGATGATGGGACGCCGGTGCGCCGCTGGACGTTCCATGATGCACATGTGCAGTCGGTGACCTATTCTGACCTCGACAGCGAGTCAGTGCAGATGGTGGAAGAGCGGGTGACGGTGATGTATGCGACCGTCTCGCACGAGTGGCTGACCGCCTAGCGTGCGGTTTGTGTTGAGCATTGTGATGTGACAAAACAGGAGGAGGACTGCGATGTATATTGACCTGAATGCCTTTGGTACGGTGTTTATCTGGGTGGTGATTGGTGCGTTGGCGGGTGCGTTGGCCAGCTTTCTGATTCGTGGTCGCAGCCGTGGGCCGGTGTGGGACGCGCTGACGGGTTTGGCGGGTGCGGTGTTGGGCGGCTTTTTGGTGCGCGCGCTCAACATCCAGCTGAATATGGGCCAGATTGTGTTTGATGTCAGTGATTTTATCGTGGCGTTTGTGGGCGCGGTGATTTTGCTGTTTTTGATTCGTGTGTTGTTCCGCCGCTAGAAAGCGTTGAAACCCTGTGAAGACGATTGATTTCCGCAGCGATACCGTCAGCCATCCAACGCCGGCCATGCGTCAGGCGATGGCCTGTGCCGAGGTGGGCGATGATGTGTATGGCGATGACCCGACGGTCAACCAGTTGGAGGCCGAGGCGGCAGAACTGTTGGGCAAAGAAGCGGCTTTGTTCGTCAGCAGCGGCACGCAGGGCAATTTGATTGCCCTGCTGACGCACTGCGCGCGCGGCGACGAGGCCATCCTTGGCGACAAGGCGCACACGTTTGTATACGAGGCGGGAGGGCTGGCGGCGCTGGGGGGCATCATCCCGCACACCGTGCCGGTGCAGCCCGATGGCACGATGGCGCTGGACGACATCCGGCGTGCCATCCGCGGCAATAACGTGCATTTTCCGCGCAGCGCGCTGGTTTCGATTGAGAACACGCAGGGCACGGTCGGCGGGATGCCGTTGAGCCTTGCGTATACCGAATCGGTGGCGGCGATTGCGCGCGAGCACGGCCTCAAGTTCCACATCGACGGCGCACGCATCTTCAATGCGGCGGCCTACTTTGGCATCTCGGCCCGCGACTTGATTGCGCCGGCAGACAGCATGACCTTTTGCTTGTCGAAAGGGCTGTGCGCGCCGGTCGGCTCGATTTTGGTGGGCAGTCGGGCGTTTATCGAGCAGGCGCGACGGGCGCGCAAGCAGTTGGGCGGCGGGCTGCGACAGGCCGGCATCCTTGCGGCGGCGGGCCTGATTGCGATTCGCGAGATGGTGCACCGCATCCCCGAAGACCATGTCAATGCCCGCCTGCTGGCCGATCAGCTGCAAACCGTGCCGCATCTGCGGGTGGACATGACACGGGTGAAGACCAACTTTGTGTTCTTTGACCTGTTGGAGAGCGCCCCGCTGACGCCAGAGCAGTTGGTGGCGCGCTTACAGGACGATTATGGCATCTTGATGCGCCCATACCCGGGCTTTCGGGCCACCTTCCGCGCGGTGACGCATTATTGGATTACCCCAGAGCGCATCTATGCCACCGCTGCGGCGCTGAGGGCACTGCTGTCATGAGTGCGTATGATCCGCATCCGGACATGGGGCATGACCCCGATGCCGAGGGCGGCCAAGCCGCGCAGCAGGTAGACCCTGTCGATGAGGTCGATGAGGTAGAGGTAGAGGCCCGCCTGCTGCGTGGGCGCGGCAGTGATCCGGTGTTTGGGCTGGTGCTGGGCTTTGCGGTCAGCATTGGGCTTGCACCGTTGGTGGGCACGGGTGACCCGTCTCTGCGCTATACCATGAGCTGGGGGGTGCTGGCGGTCTTTGGGGTGCTGGCATGGCTGCTGGGCGGTCTAGAGCCGGTGGGCGAGGAACGCCCCGAAACGCTGGTCTGGGGGGTGAGCTTTGGCCTGTTGATTGGGCTGCCGTTGATGCTGTTTGGCGGGGGCACGCTGACCGCCGCGGTGCAGCGTGTTTTTGGCTCGATGACTGCCGGAGAGATGCTGGCCTATGTGGTGTTTGTCATCCCGCTGTCCGAGACCCTCTTTTTCAGGGGGATTTTGCACGATGGCCGCCCGTTCTGGATGGTTGGGCTGATTGCCACGGCGTGGTCTGTTGTGTTATACCTGCCGATGCTGGATGTGGTGAACTTTCCGCTGGTGGCGGTGGTCATCTGCTTGATGCTGGTGATGCTGAACGTGTTTTTTGGCTATGTGCGCACGCGCAACGGCCTTGCAGCGGCGTGGATTTGTCAGGTGGTGGCCAATTTTTTGGTGTTGTTTCTGCCGTTCGTCACCGCTTGATGAAAACCCGCTATAATAGAACAAAATTCCAGTGATGTGAGGAGCATGGGACGATGAAGTTCATCGAAGCGCCGACGACGTTCTATATTGGACGCCGCTATGACCCGCAGCAGGGCAAAGTGACCGATGATGTGGTGTATTACGACAGCCGCGATTTGACCACGCACGCGGTGGTGCTGGGGATGACTGGCAGTGGCAAGACGGGGTTGTGCATCACGATGCTCGAAGAGGCCATCCTTGACGACCTGCCGGCGATTATCATTGATCCCAAGGGCGACATCACCAATTTGATGCTGACGTTTCCGAGCTTTCAGGGGGCAGAGTTTGAGCCGTGGGTCAACATTGATGACGCGCGGCGGGCCAACATGGAGGTGAGCGAATTTGCGCAGGACGAGGCGCAGCGCTGGAAGGCGGGGTTGGCCGATTGGGGGATTGTGCCTGATCGGGTGCGCTGGATGCAGCTGGCGACCAAAATCAGCGTGTTTACGCCCGGCTCTGACTCGGGCCTGCCCATCAGCATCCTTGCCTCGCTGGCTGCCCCGCGTGAGGGGTGGATGGGGCACGAGGAGGCCCACCGCGAGAAAATCAACGCCATCACCACGGCGCTGCTGGCGCTGATTGGCATACAGGCCGAGCCGGTCAAAGATATCGAGCACGTGTTGATTGCCAACATCTTTGAGTACAACTGGTCACGCGGGGTGTCGATGACCTTGCAGGACTTGATTACGCAGGTGCAGCGCCCGCCGTTCCCGCAGCTGGGCACGCTGCCGGTAGATCAGGCCATTACCGAGCGGGCACGCTCGAAACTGGCGATGGCGCTGAACAACATCATCGCTGCGCCGTCGTTTCAGTCTTGGCTAAACGGCGAGTCGATGGACATTGAGCGGCTGCTGTATCAGCCCAATGGCCGCCCGCGCGTGTCGATTTTTTATCTGGCGCACCTCAGTGACGCCGAGCGCATGTTTATGATGACGCTGATTTTGGAGAGCATGATCGGGTGGATGCGCACCAAGAGCGGCACGACCAGCTTGCGCGCCTTGCTGTATATCGACGAGATGTACGGTTACTTTCCGCCCTATCCCAAGAACCCGCCCACCAAGACCCCGCTGATGACCTTGTTGAAGCAGGCGCGCGCCTTTGGCCTTGGCCTGATTTTATCGACACAGAACCCGGGCGACCTTGACTATAAGGGGCTGACCAACGCCGGCACGTGGTTTATCGGGCGGTTGCAGAGCGATCAGGATCGCGAGCGGGTGCGGGCCGGTCTGCGCGATTTGAGCGAGGGCGGCATCGACATGCGCGAGGTGGAGCAGCTGATTGCCAACATCCCGCCGCGCGTGTTTGTGATGCGCAACGTGCATGACCGCAACGGCGCGGCGATGGTCAATACGCGCTGGGCGATGAGCTATCTGCGTGGGCCGCTGACCCGTCAGCAGGTGGGGGTGTTGATGGCCGAGCAGCGGCGCGAGCTGCAAGCGCGCGTGATGCCGCAGCAGGCTGCGGCGTTTGGGGCACAGGGCGGGGTATCGGCAGTGCCGCCACCGCCGCGTGCGCCCGGGATGCCGCCGCCGCCGCCCCCGCCGCCGGGTATGGGTGCGGGGTTTGCCGCGCAGTCGGCGGTTGGGGGCGTGCCGTCTGCTGCCCCGATGAATACCAGCCTTGGCGGGGTGAACTTTGGCACGACGCGCGCCGCGCTGCCCACCTCCATTTCGCAGTATTTTTATCCAGCCACGCTGACGGCCCAGCAGGTGGTGATGAGCTGGGAGCAGCGCACGGGCGCGCGCGCGCAGCTGACCAGTCAGCCGCGTTTGGTGTATCGTCCGGCCCTGACCGCGCAGGCCTCGGTGCGCTACAACGACAAGAAATCACAGGTATATACGGCGCGCAGCTATGCCTATCTTGTTCCCGACCTTGAGCGCGCTGGGCTGGTGCAGTGGGATCAATATGCGGTGACGCCGGTCTCGGTCTCTTTGTTGTCGCCAGAGCCGTTTGATTCCACCGCCGTGTTTGGCGAGATGAGCGCCGGCATCAGCGACAGCAAGCGCCTGACCGAGCTGCGGCGCGACTTTGTGGACATGCTGTATGGCACGGCGCGCCTGATTTTGCCGTTCAACCCGTCGCTGAATGTGTACGGTAGCCCGGATGAGGACGATGCGGCCTATGAGACGCGCGTGCGGCAGGCCGCGCGCGAGGCGCGCGATGCCGAACTGGACAAGGTGAACCAGAAATATTCGGCGCGGATGGACGCCTTGGAGCAGAAACTGCGCCGCTATCAGACCAGCCTGCGGGCGGATGAGCAGAACGCCGCCGACCTTGGCCGCGAGCAGATGTTTACCGCCGGCGAGGCGCTGCTCAGCCTGTTCCGCGGGCGCACCAACTACACGCTGTCGCGCGTCAGCCGCACCTCGCGCTATCGTCAGCAGTCGCAGACCAGCATCACCGAAAACCGCTTTATGATCGAACAGATTGAGAAAGAAATGGAAGCGCTGGAGCAGGAGTACGAAGAGGTGCTGAAGCAGGTGGGCGAGAAGTGGGCCAACGTGGCCTCACAGCGCCAGCAGTACCCGATTTCGCCGCTGAAGAAGGACATCTATCTCGAATTGTTCGGGGTGGGATGGATTCCGATGTGGGTGGTCAATCTGGGCGGGCAGACGGTGATGCTGCCGGCCTATCAAGCCTGAGGCGCTGCCTGCGATGCCAACCCCGTTTTCGCATCTGGCGGTGGCTCAGCGCCTGTTGGATGAGCCAGCCATCGACTCGGCATCCCGCGCGCTGCTGAGCCGTCAGCGCGCGGCGTTTTTGCTGGGCAGTGTGGCCGCCGATGCGCGCGTGGGGGCAGGGACGCCGCGTTCGGCCACGCACTTTTATCACTATGTGCAGCACATGAACGCGATGCCGCCGTGGCGTGTGATGATGGAGGCGCATCCGGTGTTGTGGTCACCGGTGGATGAGGCGCATGAGGCCTTTATTGCCGGCTATGTGGCGCATCTGGCGATGGACGAGATATGGTCGCGGCAGATGGTTGGGCCGTATTTTGTGGGTGGGGCGTGGGGCGATCAGCGCCTGCGCTTTGTGATGCTGCACGTCATCCTGATTGTGCTGGACGAGCGCGACGAACGCATGCTGGCAGAGTGGCAGTCTGAGGCGCTCAGTCGGGCTGTGCCGCACAATTGGCTGCCGTTTTTGCCCGACGCGGCCTTGATAGATTGGCGAGACCTGATTTATCAGCAGATACGGCCCGGCGGCGTCAGCCAGACGCTGCACATCTTTGGGCCGCGGGCCGGCAAGACCCCGCAAGAGCTGCGCCAGCTGCTCGATTCGGAGCGCGACATGCACGAGCTGCTGTGGCAGTATGTGCCGCAGGAGTATCTGGCCGAGGTTGAGCAGGCCATGTATGCCCACTGCGTCAGTCAGATGGGGGCGTTTTTGGCGCGTCAGATGGTTTGGCCGTGACGCTCAAGGCGGCGGCAAGGCCCAGCATCCACCAGCCGACAAACGCCCACCTGTCCCAGATCGGGATGGCATCGGTCAGGCCGTAGACCGCGTGCGCCAGCAGGCCGGCGGCAGCGGCCATCACATGCGGGCGGCGGTCGGGGTGACGCCATGCGGTGCGCAGCGCCGCCCATGCTGCGGCATACAGCACGGCCCATGCTGCTGCGCCCGGCCATCCGAGGTCGGTGACGAATTGCAGCAGCTCGTTGTGGGGATGAGGCACAAGGGCTTGCTCAAAGCCCGGGGTGGGGTATTCGGTGCGCAGCTGACGATAGAGCGCCACGCCCACGCCGGTGAGCGGGTGATCGCGCAGCATGGCGGCGGCGCGCTCCCACATCACCCCGCGGTGTTCCAAGCTGGTGATGTTGGGGCGGCCTGACCACTCTGCCAGCAGGGCGGCGCTGGGCGCTGGCGCGCTCAGGATGGCGAGGTGTCCGGCGAGGATGGCGAGGCTAAGCAGCATGGCGGCCCATCCCCATACGCGGCGCGGGGTGATGGCCAGCAGCATCCCCGCAGCTGTCCCCACCATCCCAGATAGGCTTTGGCCCAACACCAGCGCTGTGCCCATCCCCATGCCTGTGAGGCCGAGACCGATGTGTGCGAGCGCCGGCCAATGACAGGCACGCAGGGCCATCACCACCGCCCACGGCAGCAGCCATGTGAGGACGCCCGCGATTTCGTTGGGGTTGAAGCCTCCGGCCCACACGTCGAAGGCGCGTGTATCGGGCAGGGCATCGGTGAGGGCGGCAAAACGCGCGGCTTTGCCTTCCCATGTGGTGGCGGTGAGGGCGGCCACCATGGCCAACAGCACCAGCGCGCCGGTCAGGGCACTTTGGCGGCGCAGCGGCACGCCGCGCATCTGCCACCCGATGAACATGACCATCAGCCCAAGGCCATAGAGCGGGCGGTAGAGCAAAATTACCCCGCGTGAGGCATATGGCGCGGCAGAAAAATTGACCACGCACAGCATCATCACCGCCAGACCCCATAACACCGCGGGATGGCCAAGCCCGATGGGCTGACGCAGGGCGGCGCGCACCCCATATATCAGCGGATAGCCGGCCATCAGGCCGACCCATGCGTCGCGGGTGGGGGAGGGGTAGAAAAACGCCACCATGATGAGCATACTCAGGGCAAATTCGGCGCAGTCCAGCAGATATGGTATAGTTTGGCCGTGAGTGCCTGTTATGAAACGTTTCACTGTGTGGTGTATCATCAGCAGAGGATTCCGATAGGATGACTTCGACAGGGTTTGACGGATGGTCTGTGTCCCCCGACAGTATACAGGCGATTTTGCAGGACAAACAAATCGCTATTGTGCATCCAGTCACATCGTTGAGGCCGCTTTTTTTGTCTTATTTTATCGACAGCACTTCCTCGGGCTTGGTATATCACCGCATGACCGCCGAGGCGTCATCGGTGATGGGGTGGGTTGGCCGCTTGCTCGATGACATCGCGGGGCTGAACGGGGCGGTTGGTCAGCAGACTCGTGGTTTGCTTCAGGCACAGGCCGACCCGGCGGCGGTGGCGGTCAGCCTCGCGCGCGAGCTGGGGGCGCTGAACCCCGACGGTGTGCTGTTGTATCTGGATGATGTTGATGCGGTTGAGTTGGGCGACGGTTTTGCTGCGTTTATGCGCACGTTGATTGGGGAACTGCCGCCGCATGTTCGGATGGTGGTGTCATCGCGCGTGCTGCCGCGTGCGCCGTGGCAAGAGTTTGTGAAGGGCGGCAAGGCGGCTGCGCTTGGCCTCGAAAACCGCCGCGACAACCTGATTTTTAGCCCCGAGGTGAGGCCACGCCCGCAGCTGGAATGCACGGCTTTTGGGCAGGGGCAAATCTTGGTGAATGGCCGGCCGGTGGTGGGATGGGAGGGGACACTGCCGCGTCTGCTGGCCTTTTATCTGATTGATAACCCGCTGGTGATGCGTGACGAGATTTTCCAAGATTTTTGGCCCGATTTGAGCGCGCGTGAGGCCACCAACATCTTTCATGTCACCAAGCGCAAGATGAATGAGCGTCTGACGTATTGGATGGAAGGAGCAAGTCACGAGTTGACGCAGTATGTATCGGGGTTTTATATGGCCACCGATCAGATTGCGAGACATTATGACGTGGCGGATTTTGTCGAGGCGGTTGAGCTGGCCATGCAGGCGCGCCACCCCCGCCGCCAGATGCAGTGTTATCAGCGGGCGATTGGGCTGTATCGTGCGCCGTTTTTGCAGTCAGTGAACAATATGCCGTGGGTTTTGGCGCGTCGTCAGCAGTTGAGCGGTTTGTAT
This sequence comes from Anaerolineae bacterium, assembly GCA_034431675.1. Taxonomy (GTDB): domain Bacteria; phylum Chloroflexota; class Anaerolineae; order Aggregatilineales; family Phototrophicaceae; genus Flexicrinis. The sequence goes on from DAOUCZ010000029.1 coordinate 42,040, forward strand.
GCCAGTGCGCTGGTGGGGATGGGGCGTTTGCTGCTGGAGATGGGGGAATATGACCGCGCGTTGGGGTATCTGGCGCGCGCCGCGCGCGAGGTGCCAGAGCGAGAAGACGTCCACCGCGACGTGATCGCGCTCTATCTGCATTTTGGCATGATGAACGAAGCGCGGATGCAGTATGACCTGCTGCGGCAAGAATTGAGCGGGGTCAGCTTGCTGCCCTCGTCTGATATGCACGAACTGCTGTGGCAGCTGCACCGTTGATGCGGTGGGGTGCTTGACAAAGCCTGTGGAGCGCGTTACAGTGGGGACATAACCTCATATCTCAACGACGTTGAACCGGATAAGTAGGTTATGGACAGGCATTTCAGAGAGCCGTCGGGTGGTGCGAGGCGGTGTGATGTTCATAACTGAATGGCCCGGCGAGTCGCACAGGCAAACATGCGTATTGCATCAGTAGTTTGTGCCGGAAAGCGCCCCGTTATCACAGCGCAAGGCGCACACTCATCCGCTGGATGGGCCTGTGCCTTAAAGTGCCTGCGGTTTTGCCCCCGCAGGAAACAAGGTGGCACCACGGGAACCTCGTCTCGTCCTTGACTGGAGACGGGGTTTTTTTGTTGTCTGTGTTGCAGGCCCAAGAAAGAGGTTAACCACATGGCGTTTTCTCCCACTTTATCGCGTGAGCGTGCCGACATCACCCCCAACCGTGAAGCGATTGGCCAGTTGTTTGAACAAGGCGACCTTGTGCCGGTGTATCGGCGGCTGTTGGCCGACCTTGAAACGCCGATGTCGGTGTTTTTGAAACTGCGTGAGGCCGGCAAGCCCGCCTTTTTGCTCGAGAGCGTGGAGGGCGGTGAACAGGTCGGGCGGTATTCGTTTTTGGGGGTTGAGCCGCGCGCCGTTTTGACGGTGAAGAACGGCGTGCTGACGCGCACGGCGGACGGCGTGACCACCACCCGTCCGCTGGATGCCGGCGAAGACCCGTTGAAGGTGGTGCAGGCCGAGTTTGACAGCGTCAAACCGGTGGTGCTGCCCGGCCTGCCGCGCCTGATTGGCGGGGCGGTGGGGTATCTGAGCTATGATGTGGTGCGCTATTTTGAGCGCCTGCCCCAGACGGCGGTTGAGGCGCTGGATGTGCCGGATGCCGCCTTCATGATCCCCGACACGCTGGTGATTTTTGACCATGCCAAGCATCAGCTAACCGTGCTGACCAACGCCCACAATACCGGCAGCCCCGAGGCAGCCTATCAAGCGGCCATCCGCCGGATTGATGCGGTGTGCGCGGCGTTGGGGCGCGCCATCCCGCCGATGGAACTGCCCGCCAGCGTGACGACACAGCCGCCTGTTTCGAATGTGACGCAGGCCGAGTTTGAAGACCGCGTGCGCCGCGCCAAGGACTATATCGCGGCGGGCGACGCCTTTCAGATTGTGCTGAGCCAGCGCCTGACGCAAAAGACCAGCGCGTCCCCCATCCAGATTTATCGGGCGCTGCGCGCCACCAACCCCTCGCCCTATATGTTCTTTTTGGAGTTTGGCGGCTTTACGCTGATGGGGGCATCGCCCGAGATGCTGGTGCGCTATGAGGACGGCATCGCCACCACCCGCCCGATTGCCGGCACACGCCCGCGCGGCAAGACAGAGGCCGAGGACAAAGCCTTGGCCGAGGAGCTGCTGGCCGACCCCAAAGAGATTGCCGAGCACGTGATGCTGGTCGATTTGGGGCGCAACGACATCGGGCGGGTCTCGACGTATGGCACGGTGAAGGTCACCGACATGATGCGCATCGAGCGCTACAGCCATGTGATGCACATCGTGAGTGATGTGCAGGGGCGGGTGCGCCCGGGGATGAGCGCGTTTGACCTGCTGCGGGCGTGCTTTCCGGCGGGCACGCTGAGCGGCGCGCCCAAGGTGCGCGCCATGGAAATCATCGAAGAGCTGGAGGGCCTGCGCCGCAGTTTTTATGGTGGGGCGGTGGGCTACTTTAGCTATGACGGTTCGATGGATATGTGCATCACCATCCGCGCATTGATGATGCAGGGTGATACCGTGACGCTGCAAGCGGGGGCGGGCATTGTGGCCGACAGCGACCCGACCAGCGAATATCACGAGAGTTTGAACAAGGCCCGTGCGCTTTCGGTGGCCATTCAATATGCCGAGCGCGGCCTGCTGTAACCAACAAGGAGACCCGACATGACCAAGCTGAATCGCGTAATTTTCATCCGCCCGGGCGAGACCACATGGAACGAAATCGATCGGTGGCAGGGGTGGCTGGACGTGCCCCTCAACCTGCACGGGCAGGCGCAGGCGCGCCGCCTTGCTAACTTTCTGCGCAATATCGGCTTGCAGGCGCTGTATACCAGCGACCTGCGCCGCGCGGCCCAGACCGCCGAAATTATCGGCGAGGTGTGCGGTCTGACCCCCAGAAAAGACCAGCGCCTGCGCGAGCGTGCCATTGGACGCTGGCAAGGGATGACACGTCTGGAGGTGGAGACGTGGTTTCCCGACGAGTACCGCCAGTATGAAGCCGATAAGATGAACTATCGCATCCCTGATGGGGAGTCATTGGCCGATGTGCAGGCGCGGGTGGTGGAGGCCTTTGAGGAGATTGTGGCCGAAGATGCCGCCGAGACGATTGCGATTGTCAGCCACACGGTGACCATCCGTGTGCTGCTGACGGCCATCATCCCCAGCTATGACGCATTGAGCAATCACCCGCGCAACAGCAGTGTGACGACCATCCAGCGCGATGACGGCGGCGCGTGGCGGATAGTGGTCTCTGATGACGTGCAGCACCTTGAAGGGATGCCGAGCCGCTCGTCGCTGGAATAGCGCGGGCGCACGGCAAATAGGCAGAAGGGCCAGACGACGATGATCCTTGTGATTGATAACTATGACAGCTTTACCTATAACCTTGTGCAGGAGCTGGGGGAGCTGGGGGCAGAACTGCATGTGGTGCGCAACGACCAAATCACGCTGGACGACATCCGCGCGCTGAACCCCTCACACATTGTGATTTCGCCCGGGCCGGGCACACCCGACGACAGCGGCATCTCGCTGGCGGTGATTGAGGCCTTTGGCCCGACCACGCCGCTGCTGGGGGTGTGCCTTGGGCATCAGAGCATCGGGCAGGTGTTTGGCGGGGTGGTGAAGCGTGCGCCCAAGCTGATGCACGGCAAGACCAGCCGCATCCGCCACAATGGCGAGGGGGTTTTTGCCGGCCTTGACCAAGATTTTCAGGCTACGCGCTATCACTCGCTGGTGGTCGAAGAGGCCACCCTGCCCGACGTGCTGGAGATTACCGCGCGCAGCGAGGACGGCGAGATTATGGGCCTGCGCCACCGGCACTATCCGATTGTCGGGGTGCAGTTTCATCCCGAGAGCATCTTAACGCCGGATGGGATGAAACTGCTGCAAAACTTTCTTCAGATGACGCCGGTGGGGGCGTAGGCCAGCGCCTGAGCCATCCCACCCTACGATAAACCAGAATAAGGGACGAAACGACCGTGACCGCACGCAAAATCAGCCTGACCGGCATCAAGCCATCGGGGACGCCGCACATCGGGAATTATCTGGGCGCGATTAAGCCCGCCATTGACCTGTCCAATGATTATCGCGCCTATTACTTTCTGGCCGATTATCACGCACTGAACACGATGCGCGATGCCGCCGGCTTTCGCCATGCGGTGTATGAGCTGGCCGCCACGTGGCTGGCCTGCGGCCTTGACCCGCAGAAGGTGGTGTTTTATCGCCAATCCGACGTGCCAGAAATCTTTGAGCTGACGTGGATTATCTCGACGGTGACGCCCAAGGGCTTGCTCAACCGTGCGCACGCCTATAAGGCGGCGGTGGACGCCAACGAACAGGCCGGCCATCTGCCAGATGACGGGGTGACGATGGGGCTGTACAACTATCCGGTGTTGATGGCCGCCGACATCTTGATTGCCGATGCCAACGTCGTGCCGGTGGGGCAAGACCAGCGCCAGCACATCGAAATCACGCGCGACATCGCCAGCAGTTTTAACGCGATTTTTGGCGAGGTGCTGGTTGCGCCAGAGGCGCTCATCCGCGAGGATGTGGCACTCATCACCGGCCTCGACGGGCGCAAGATGAGCAAGAGCTATGGCAATGTGCTGCCGCTGATGGCCGATTCGAAGGAGCTGCGCAAGGCGGTGATGAAAATCGTCACCGACAGCCGCGCGCCCGAAGAACCCAAAGACCCCGACGCAGACAACATCTATAACATCTTTAAGCACTTTGCCACGCCAGAGCGCCTTGACGAGGTGCGTCAGCTGTACCTCAACGGCGGGCTGGCCTATGGCCGGATGAAGCAAGAGCTGTTCGAAACGCTGGATGCGCGCTTTGCCGGCCCGCGTGAGGTGTACAGCGAGTTGATGGCCGACCCGTCCAAAATCGATGCGATTTTGGCCGAGGGGGCGGCGCAGATGCATGACACCGCGCAGCGCGTGCTGGGCAAGGTGCGTGCTGCCATTGGCAAGACCACATTGGCCGTGAAGGCATAACAGACGGGGCAGGGAGGCCACCAGCAATGACGGTAGAAACCCGCAAGATGGATATTCAGCGTGCGATTGACTTGATTGGGCGCTTTGGTCATCTGAATGCTGTTGAAGCCGAGACGGTGATGCAGCAAATCATGAGCGGTGAGGCCAGCGAGGCGCAGATTGGCGCGTATCTGATGGGCTTGCGCATGAAGGGGGAAACCCACGACGAAATCATGGGCAGTGCGCGCGCCATGCGTGCCAATGCTGAGCGCGTCCCCACTCGTTTTGATGGTGGGCAGCTGCTGGATACCTGTGGGACGGGCGGTGACCGCTCTGGCACGTTCAACATCAGCACGACGGTGGCGTTTGTGGTGGCCGGCGCGGGGGTGATTGTGGCCAAGCACGGCAATCGGGCGGCCAGCAGCAAGTGCGGCAGCGCCGATGTGCTGGCCGAGTTGGGCGTCAACCTTGACCTGACGCCAGAGCAGGTGGGCGGTTGTATCGATACGGTGGGCATCGGGTTTTTGTTTGCGGCCAAGCTGCATCCGGCCATGAAGTATGTGGTTGGCCCGCGGCGGCAGATGGCGGTGCGCACCATCTTCAACATCCTTGGCCCGCTGACCAACCCCGCCGGCGCGCGCCGGCAGCTGCTGGGCGTGTTTGCCCCCGACCTTGCGCCGCTGCTGGCGCAGGTACTGGGCAGTCTGGGCAGTGAAAGCGCGATGGTGGTCTCGGGATACGGCGGCCTAGACGAGCTGACCACCACCGGCCCGAACACCATCAGCCATTTTTATCGCGGTGAGCTGCACACCTATGAGCTTGACCCGCTGGAGCTGGGCTTTAAGGGGGCGACCATCCACGATTTGCTGGGGGGGGATGCGCAGGAGAACGCGCGCATCTTGCGGGGGGTGCTCAGCGGCGACATCCGTGATGCCAAACGCGATGTGGTGCTGCTGAATGCCGCTGCCGCGCTGATGACTGCTGATAAGGCCGGTGATTTTCATGAGGGCATCGCCATCGCTGCCCAATCGATTGACAGCGGGGCGGCGCTGGCCAAGCTGCAAGCGCTGATCGACTGTTCGCAGGGGATGAAGGCGTGAGCGGCGGGGCAGCGTTTGTCAAAACGGGTTCGGTGCTGGACGACATCCTGACCCACAAAGCGGGTGAGGTGGAGCGCTTGAAGGCCGGCGATGTGCTGATGCTGCGCGCGTTGGCCGAATCACAGCCCCCTGCGCGTGATTTTGTGGGCGCGCTGCACCGCCCGACCGTAGCGCTGATTGCCGAGGTCAAAAAAGCGTCCCCGTCCAAAGGGGTGTTGGTGGCGGATTTTGATCCGGTGCGCATCGGGCGGGCTTATGCCGAAAACGGGGCGTCCTGCATCTCGGTGCTGGTGGATGAGCGGTTCTTTCAGGGCCATATCGACTATCTGCGGCAGGTGCGCGCGGCGGTGGATGTGCCGGTGCTGTTCAAAGAGTTTGTTATCGACCCTGTGCAGGTGTGGCAGGCGCGTGCCGCTGGCGCAGACGCGGTGCTGCTGATTGTCGGGGCGCTGACCGATGGGCAGCTGGCCGACCTGTACGCCCACATCAACGGGTTGGGGATGGCGGCGCTGGTGGAGGTGCATGACGAAGCCGAGATGGCGCGGGCACTGCGCTTGGGCGCGCGCCTGATTGGGGTGAACAACCGCGACCTCAAGACCTTCCGCGAGGATTTATCGACCACCGAGCGGCTGGCGGGGATGACCGATGAGACGGTCACGCTGGTGGCCGAGAGCGCGATCCGTTCGGTGCAGGACGTGGCGCGGATGGGACGCTGTGGGGCGCGCGCGGTGCTGGTGGGTGAGGGGCTGGTGAAGTCGGCAGACTTGGCCGCAGCAGTGCGCGAATACAGCGGTCAGGTGCGCGGGGAGGCCGGATGAGCATCCGCGTCAAAATCTGTGGGCTGACCACGCTGGAGGATGCGCTGTTTGCTGCGCGCGCCGGCGCGGACATGCTGGGGCTGAACTTTTACCCCAAGTCCAAGCGCTATCTGCCGGCATCACAGGCGGCGCAGCTGGTCTTGGCCGTGCGTGAGGCGCTGGGCGCTGACGCGCCGCTGATGGTTGGGGTGTTCGTCAACCCGACGGCGGATGAGGTGCGGCAGGTGGTGCAGCAGGTCGGCCTTGATGCGGTGCAGTGGAGCGGCGACGAGTCGCCCACGCTGATTGCGGCGGCGGGGGGCGGGTTCAAGGCGGTGCGTCCGGCGGATGCAGCGAGCGCACAGGCCGAATTGGCGCGGTTTGCCGTGACCTTCCCGCAGGATGAGCGGCTGCCGTCGGTGCTGCTGGATGCGCATGTGCCCGGGGAGTATGGCGGGACGGGGGTGCCGGCAGAGATTGCGCTGGCGGTGCAGGTGCGCCAGTCTGTGCCGCGTTTGATGCTGGCCGGCGGGCTGACGCCGCACAATGTGGCCGAGCGTGTGGCGGCGATTGCCCCGTGGGGGGTGGACGTGGCCAGTGGGGTTGAGGGAGACTTGGCTGGGCGCAAAGACCCAGAGAAGGTTCGGGCGTTTATCGTAAGCAGTCGGGCGGCGGCGCAGACGGTCGCGGGCCGACTATCTGAAGGGTGAGCAGGATGTATATTCAAGCCAACAGCACCAATGTGCCAGACGAGCGCGGGTATTTTGGAGAGTTCGGCGGGCGTTTTGTGCCCGAGACGCTTGTGCCGGCGTTAGATGAGATGACGGCGGCTTATTTTGAGGCGATGGCCGATGCCGATTTTCAGGCCGAGCTGGCGCATTTGCAGGCCACCTATACCGGCAGACCGACGCCGCTGACCTATGCCCGTCGGTTGAGTGAGCAGCTGGGCGGGGCGCAAATCTATCTTAAGCGCGAGGACTTGGCGCATACCGGCGCGCATAAAATCAACAATGCGTTGGGGCAGGCCCTGTTGGCCAAGCGCATGGGCAAGAAGCGCGTGGTGGCCGAGACCGGCGCGGGGCAGCACGGGGTGGCCAGCGCCACAGTTTCGGCGCTGCTGGGGTTGGACTGCCATGTGTATATGGGCAGTGTGGACATCGCCCGCCAGCAGCCCAACGTGCTGCGCATGAAGCTGCTGGGCGCAGAGGTCATCCCTGTCGAAAGTGGCACTAAGACGCTCAAGGACGCGGTCAACGAGGCCATCCGCGACTGGGTGACCCATGTGCACAGCACATTTTATCTGTTGGGGTCAGCCTTAGGGCCGCATCCCTACCCGCTGATGGTGCGCGATTTCCAGAGCGTGATTGGGGTGGAGGCGCGCCGGCAAATCGTCGAGCAGGCCGGACGCCTGCCGGATGTGTGTGTGGCATGCGTGGGGGGTGGCAGCAACGCCATCGGGTTGTTCCACGCCTTTCGCGATGATGAGGACGTGGAGCTGATTGGGGTGGAGGCCGGCGGGTATGGGATTGATGGCGGGCAGCACGCTGCGCGCTTTGCCGACCCTGCGCTGGGCCGCCCGGGGATTTTGCATGGCGCGCGCTCGTTTGTGCTGCAAACCCCCACCGGTCAGGTGGTGAACACCCACAGCGTGTCCGCCGGCCTAGACTATGCCAGCATCGGGCCAGAGCACGCCTTTTTGCGCCAGACCGAGCGGGCGCACTATACCTATGCCACCGACCGCGAGGCGCTGGCCGCCTTGCAGACGTTGAGCCGGTCAGAGGGGATTATCCCCGCGCTGGAGAGTTCTCATGCGCTGGCCGAGGCGATTAAGCTAGCGCCTACGCTGCCCAAGTCGTCGATTGTGCTGGTCAACCTGTCTGGGCGCGGCGACAAAGACCTTGAGACCGTGATGCGCGAGCTGAAGATCGAATGAGCAAGATGAACGGGCGGATTGTCGAGGCGGCGTCTGCGCTGCTGGTCAGTCGGGCGGGGCAGGTGTTGTTGCAGCTGCGGGATGACAAACCAGACATCCCCTTCCCGCGGATGTGGACGTTTTTTGGCGGGGCGGTTGAGGAAGGCGAGACGCACGAGCAGGCGGTGCACCGCGAGGTGCAGGAAGAGCTTGGCCTGACCGGCCTGACCCTGCGGCATTGGACGGTGCAGGTGCGCCCGGCGGTAGGGCGGCCAGACCTCACGGTGCACAATCACATCTATGTGGGACGGCTGATGGCCAACCCCGCTGATTTGACGCTGGGGGAGGGGTTGGCGATGGCGTTGTTTGACCGCGAGGCGGCACAGATGCTGGAATTGGCGTTCTGGCAGCACGAGCCGCTGCGGCGTTTCTTTGCGGAACTGGATGCTGGCGTGTTGGAGATACCCGAGCCATGAGCGAAACGGCACAGATTGCGAGCGGGCAGGCGGCGATTGCCGCGATGTTCGAGCGGACAAAGCGTGAGGGGCGGGCGGCGTTTTTGCCGTTTGCCATGATGGGATACCCGACTCTGGCGGAATCGATGGAGGCGGTGGAGCGCATGAGCGCGCTGGGGGCAGACGGCTTTGAGATTGGCGTGCCGTTTAGCGACCCGTTGGCCGATGGGCCGGTGATTCAGCAGGCCTCGCAAGTGGCGCTGGAGAATGGCGTGACGGTGCAAACGGGGCTGGATGCCATCCGTCAGCTGCGCGAGCGCGGGGTGAAGCAGCCGATGCTGTTCTTTTGTTATATCAACCCGCTGCTGGCCTATGGGGCAGAGGCGTTTGCGCAGGCGCTGCAAGAGGCCGGCGCGGACGGCTTGATTTGCCCGGACTTGCCGCCCGAAGAGGCGCATTTGTTCGAGGCGGTGACGCGCCGCGGGCTGGCGCTGGTGTTCTTTGCCGCGCCAACCAGCAACGAGGGGCGTATCAAGTTGGTGGCACAGCGGGCGACCGGCTTTGTGTATGTGGTGAGTGTGACCGGCACGACCGGCGCGCGGCGCGAGCTGCCCCCCGACCTTGCCGGTTATGCTGAGCGCCTGCGCCAGCACATCGACCTGCCGCTGGTGATGGGGTTTGGCATCAGCACGCCGGCGCAGGCGGCGCAGGTCTCGCAGGTGATGGACGGGTTTATTGTGGCCAGCGCCTTAATCAAAATCGCCCCGCAGGGGGTGGATGCGGTGGCGCAGCTGGCTGGAGAGATTCGCGCGGCGCTCTAAAACCCCGAAGAAATACAGCCAGAACCGCCTGTTTGCCAAACGAATGTCGGATTTTGCAGGAGTTGACGCTGCCCCCTTGCCCTTGATACACACCCGCGTTATGCTTTGCAGCATCGACTTTTTCGGGGAGATGCGCCGCGGCATGGTTCGCCTCAAACACGCTCACGCCTATTATTACTACTTTATGGGCCATAGATGGGCGATGAGGGCGTGGACTGCTGCGCGACCCCCGGCTTAAGGTCGTGGGCCGAAACCTGAGAAGGTGCAGAGCATGACGCTCTGCACCTTCTTTTTTGTTTGTCAGGTGATGTGCGGATGTGCAGGCAGAGAGAGGAACGCGATGAGCAAGGGGATGCGGGTGCGCGGGGTGCGGGGTGCGACGACGGCACAGGACAACACGCCGGAGGCCATCACCGAGGCGGTGATGGAGCTGATGCAGCAGATTATTCAGGTCAATGAGATTGACGAGGAGGACATCGCCAGTATTTTCTTCACCAGCACGCCCGACCTTAACGCGGCGTTTCCGGCCATTGGGGCGCGCAAGGTGGGGTTGGGGCGAGTGGCCTTGCTGGGAATGATTGAGGTGGATGTGCCGGATGCGGTCAAACAGTGCATTCGGGTGCTGATCCATTGGAACACCGAAAAACGCCTTGACGACATCGTGCATGTCTATCTGCGTGGGGCGGTGGTACTGAGGCCAGATTTCGTCAGCCGTCATGCGGGTGGGCAGACCCCCGACATGGCGGAGACGTCGCAGTAAGGTTGGGGCAAGAGAGCAGGGGTTGAGAGGGCCGCCGCGATGGGCTTTAGCTCTAGGCAAACCGTAATTGTGGGGATGGGATTGATGGGGGCGTCGCTGGCACTGGCGCTGCGCCCGCATGTCGAACGACTGGTCGGGGTTGAGCCTGACCCGTTGAGCCGCCAGCAGGCGCTGGAGCGCGGCATTGTGGACGAGGCCACCGATGACCTGCGCGCGGCGCTGCGTGGCGCGGATGCGGTGCTGCTGTGTGCGCCGGTGCGCGTGATTCTGGGGCTGGTGCGCGATAAAATAGGGGCGTGGCTGCGCTCAAACACGCTGGTGATGGATATTGGCAGTACCAAGCAGGACATCTGCGAGGCGATGGGCCGCCTGCCGATTGGGATACAAGCGGTGGGTGGTCACCCGATGACCGGCAAAGAGGTGAGCGGGCTAGAAGCTGCCGACCGGTTTTTGTATGCCAATCGGCCATGGGTGATTTGCCCGACCCGTCGGATGACGCCGGCGGCACGGGGGCGGGCGCTGGCGCTAATTGAGACGGTCGGGGCGCTGCCGGTGGAGATGGAGGCCGAGCGGCATGACAAAGTGGTGGCAGCCATCAGCCATCTGCCGTATCTGCTGAGCGCGTCACTGGTGGCGACGGTGCGCCGCTTTGCCGAGAACGACCCAAGCGTGTGGGACTTGGCGGCGGGCGGCTTTCGCGATACCTCGCGCTTGGCGGGGCAGGACATCAAGATGATGAGCGACATCCTTGGCACCAATACGCAGGCGGTGGCGACCCTGTTGGCGATGTTTCGGGTGCAGTTGGCCCTGCTCGAGACAATGTTGATTTCGCGCGATGAGAGCCATTTGGTGGATGCGCTGACGCCCATCCGTCAGGCGCGTGCCGAGTGGTATACCCAGTATGAAAGGCGGACAAACGGCAATGGCAAACATGGATAGACGTTGGCGGGTGCGCGCGGGCGCGCCCTTGCAAGGCACAACCCCTGTTCCGGGGGACAAATCGCTGTCACACCGCGCGGTGATGTTTGGGGCATTGGCGCACGGCGTCAGCCATGTGCGCGGGTGGCTTGCTGCTGGCGATACCGAGGCCTCACTGGCCAGTGTGCGCCGGCTCGGCATCCAGATTGACCGGCATGACTTGAACACCTTGACCATCCACGGGGGGGCGCTGCACAAGCCGGATGGCCCGCTGGACTTGGTCAATGCCGGCACGGGCATACGCCTGCTGGCCGGCATCATGGTCGGGCAGCCCTTCCCCTCGGTGCTGGATGGCAGCTATCAGCTGCGCCGCCGCCCGATGAAGCGCATCATCGAGCCGCTGACGCGGATGGGGGCGCACATCGAGGCGGTGGATGGCAAAGCCCCACTGACCATCACCCCTGCTGCGCTCAAGGGCATCCACTATGACATGCCGATGGCCTCTGCACAGGTGAAGAGCGCGGTGCTGCTGGCCGGCCTGTATGCTGAGGGCGAGACGGTGGTCACGCAGCCCGGCCCTGCGCGTGACCACACCGAGCGGATGCTGACGGCGATGGGCGCAGACCTGACAGTGGACGGGCCTGTGACGCGCATCCGTCCGGGGGGGATGCTGAGGCCGTTCGACATCACCGTGCCGGGCGATGCCTCGTCGGCGGCGTTTGTGATGGTGGCGGCCAGCATCATCGCGGGCAGTGATGTCACGCTGACCGGCGTCAACCTGAATGAGACGCGCACCGGCATCATCGATGTGCTGCGCCAGATGGGGGCAGACATCACCGTCACCGAGACCGGCCTTGAGGCTGGCGAGCCGGTCGGCACGATCCGCGTGCGGTCGGCGGCGCTGAAGGGCATCGAGGTTGGCGGCGAGGTGGTGGTGCGGATGATTGACGAGTTCCCGGTGTTTATGGTGGCGGCGCTGTGCGCGCAGGGCGAGACGGTGGTGCGTGATGCCGAGGAACTGCGCGTCAAGGAAACCGACCGCATTGCGGTGATGGCCGGCGAACTGCGCAAGCTGGGCGCTCAGGTGACCGAGACACCGGACGGCTTTCGCTTGTCTGGGCCGCAAGTGCTGACCGGCGCGGTGACCGATTCGCACGATGACCACCGGATTGCGATGAGCATGGCGGTGGCTGGTCTGGTGGCACAGGGCGAGACGACGGTGTTGGATGCGGCCTGTGCGGCGGACTCGTTCCCCGGGTTTGCGCGCATCATGGCGCATCTCAAGGCCGACATCCTCGAATATGAACCGGAGCAGGCATGACACAGCGAGTCGGGATTATCGGGTGGCCGCTGACCACCACCTTCAGCCCGGCCATGCACAATGCGGCCTTTGCGGCATTGGGTATGGACTGGCACTATGACCGGATGGCCATCCCGCCGGACATCGTGCGGTTGGGCATCCTTGAGCCGCAGCGCCACGGGTATATCGGCCTCAACGTCACCATCCCGCACAAAGAGGAAGCCCTGCGCTATGTGATGCCGGACGAGCTGGCGCGCGCGGTCGGGGCGGTCAACACCATCGACCTGCGCACCATGACCGGCACCAACACCGATGTGTATGGGCTGATTACCGACCTGCGGGCGCACGATGTGGCGCTGGAGGGACGGCGTGTGGTGGTGTTGGGGGCTGGCGGTGCGGCACGCGCGGCGGTGGTCGGATTGACCGGTGCGGGGGCTTTGGTGGTGGTGGTCAATCGTTCGATGGAGCGCGCACGGGCCATGCTGGCCAACCTGTCGCTGTTGAACCCGCGCTTGAACGCCGAGGTGCTGACGCTGGACGACGCGGTAGAGGCTGGGCCGATTGACCTGCTGGTCAATGCCACGCCGGTCGGGATGTATCCGGCGGTGGACGAGTCGCCGTGGGTGCAGGGCGTGCCGTTCCCGCGCGGGGTGACGGTGTATGACATGATTTATCGACCGGCCCAGACCCGCCTGATGCAGCAGGCCGAGCAGCACGGCGGGCGTGCGATTGGCGGTTTGGGGATGCTGGTGCATCAGGGGGCGGCGGCCTTTAAGCTGTGGACAGGCGTTGAGCCGCCGGTTGAGGTGATGTTTGAGGCGGCGCGGCGCGAGCTTGCTGCTCAGTAGTCGGGTAAATGTGGTCATCAACAAAGTGGAGAAGCGGTTGGCATGGGTAATCTTCGATTTTTGACGGCGGGCGAAAGCCACGGGCCGAGTCTGACGGCGATTCTAGAGGGGATGCCTGCCGGCCTTGCGCTGAGCAGTGCGGACATCGACGGGGAATTGGCGCGCCGGCAGACCGGTTATGGCAGCGGCGGGCGGATGCAGATTGAGCGGGATCATGCGCGCATCTCGTCTGGCATTGCCAATGGGCAGACCACCGGCGCGCCGCTGGCGCTGACGGTGGAGAACCGCGACTATAAAAACTGGCGCGAAAAGGACATTGAGCCGATGACCGTGCCCCGCCCGGGACATGCCGATTTGACTGGCGCGGTCAAGTATGGCTATCGCGAGCTGCGCCTTGCGCTGGAACGCGCCAGCGCGCGCGAGACCACCATGCGGGTGGCGGTGGGGGCGGTTTGCCGCAAGCTGCTGGCCCAATTTGGGGTGGTGATTGGCGGGTATGTGACGCAAATCGGTGAGGTGCGGGCCGAAATCGCCCCAGACATGGATTATCTGGCGCGCTTTGAGGCCGGAGAGGCCTCTGATGTGCGCTGCCCCGACGCGACCGCCGCAGAGCGGATGCACGAGGCCATCCGGCAGTGCAAAATTGATAAGGACACGCTGGGCGGGGTGATGGAGATTGTGGCCTTGAACGTGCCGCCCGGGCTGGGCAGTCACGTGCATTGGGATCGGCGGCTGGACGGGCGGATTGTCGGGGCGATGGTCAGCATCCACGCCATGAAGGGGGCAGAAATCGGCGATGGGTTTGCGCTGGCAGCCCAACGCGGCACACAGGCGCATGATGCGATCGGGCGCGAGGCGGATGGGCGCATCATCCGGCGCAGCAATCGGGCTGGCGGGTTCGAGGGGGGCATCACCACCGGAGACCCGATTGTGGTGCGGGTGGCCATGAAGCCGATTGCTACGGTGCTGGCCGGTTTCGAGTCGGTTGACTTGGCCGATGGGCAGCCGGCTCAGACGGTGTATGAGCGCAGCGACTTTTGCGCGCTGCCGCGGGCTGTGCCGATTGGCGAGGCGATGCTGGCGTATGTGCTGGCCGATGCCCTGTTGGAGAAGCTGGGCGGGGACAGCATCGACGAGATGACACGCCGTTTTGCCGCTCTGCGGCGCAATCATCTGGATGATTTGCCGATGGACGATGCGGTGTGGCGTTTTGGCTATGGAGAATAGGCCGCGCAACATTGTGCTAACCGGCTTTATGGCCACCGGCAAGACCACCGTCGGGCGGATTGTGGCAGATGTGCTGCGCCTGCGCTTTGTGGATGTCGATGCCGAAATCGTGCGGCGCGAGGGGCAGAGCATCGCCCAGATTTTTGCCCAGCGCGGCGAGCCAGCCTTTCGGCAGGTGGAGGCCGAGCTGTGCCGGCAGTTTGCCGCGCAGTCTGGCCTTGTGATTGCCACCGGGGGCGGGGCGCTGGTCAATGCCGAGACGCTGGCAGCGATGACCGAGGGCGGGCTGGTGATATGCTTGTGGGCGCCGATTGAAGTGATTCGCGCGCGTCTTTCGGGTGAGACCGGACGCCCACTGGCGGGGGATTGGCAGGCGGTACTGGAGCGGCGTAAGGCGGCGTATGAGGCGATGCCTCATCATGTGTATACGGGGGGCAAAATCCCCGAAGAAGTGGCCAAGGAGATTGTGACACTATGGCGGACGCGAACACAGCAGACGTGACCCGCATCGAGGTACGGACACCTGAGGGCAAATATCCCATCCACATCGGGCATGGGCTGCGTGGGCGCATCGCCGAGTTTGTGGGCGGGCGTCGGGTGGTGATTATCACCAATGCCACACTCGCCCCGCTGTATGGCGAGGCCATGCGTGAGGCGTTGGGGGGGGGTGCGCTGGTGGTGATGCCGGATGGCGAGCGTTACAAGACGTTGGACACCGTATCACGCTTTTATGTACAGCTGGTGCAGGCCGGCCTTGACCGCAGCGGGGTGATTGTGGCGCTAGGGGGTGGGGTGGTTGGCGACAGCGCTGGCTTTGCCGCCGCCACCTATCTGCGTGGGGTGCGGTTGATACAAGTGCCAACGTCGCTGCTGGCGATGGTGGATTCGAGCGTGGGGGGCAAGGTCGGTGTCGATTTGCCAGAGGGCAAAAACCTTGTTGGGGCGTTTAAGCAGCCCGAGGCGGTGCTGATTGACCCCGATGTGCTGGCCACGCTGCCGGCGCAGGAATGGCGCTGCGGCATGGCCGAAGTGCTCAAGCATGGTTTGCTGGCGGATAACGGGCTGCTTGACCCGTCTTTGCACACGCCGGATCGGGCGGCAGAGCTGGTGCGGCGGGCGGTACAGGTGAAAGTGAACGTGGTGGAGCGTGACCCGTTTGAGGCGGGGGAGCGCGCGCACCTCAACCTTGGGCACACCTTTGCGCATGCCATCGAGCAGGTCAGCGGCTATGCGTGGCCGCACGGCGAGGCGGTGGGGGTTGGGCTGCTGGCGGCGGCGCGTTTGTCCAATCGGTTGGGGTTGTGCGGTGATGAGCTGCCGGCTTTGGTAGAGGACATCCTGACCGAGACCGGTTTGCCTACCCGCATCGGCCCACTTTCTCCCGAGGGGTTGTGGTCGGCCATGCACACCGATAAGAAGTGGCTGGCGGGCCGGTCGCGGTTTGTGCTGCTGCTGGGATTGCAGCAGCCCAGCGTGATTGAAGGGGTCGAGAAGGCCGACGTATTGGCGGTTCTGGAGGGATTGACATGAGCACGTCCAAGACGGTGCTGCTGCTGCATGGCCCAAACCTCAATCTGTTGGGCACGCGCGAGCCAGAGGTGTATGGGCGCGAGACGCTGGCCGACATCAACCAGCGCTGCGCCGAGCGCGCCGCACGTTATGGGCTTGGCGTGCGCGCCATTCAGTCCAATCACGAGGGGGTGCTGGTGGATGCGCTGCAAGAGGCGCGCAGTTGGGCGGCGGGGGTAGTGTTCAATGCGGGGGCGTATACGCATACCAGCATCGCGCTGCGTGACGCGGTGAGCGCGGTAAAGCTGCCGGTGATTGAGGTGCACCTGAGCAATATCCATGCCCGTGAGGCGTTTCGCCATCACAGTTATCTGGCGGGGGTGTGCGTTGGGCAGATTTGTGGGTTTGGCTGGCGCAGCTATTTGCTGGGGGTGGATGCGCTGGCTGGGCATCTGGGCCTTGTGGAGAGTCGCTAACCGATTTGCCGGCGAGGTTGGTTAGTGTCACAATTGGCGTGGGGTGGTGAGGGGCGTATCATCACCCCTGATAGATTTTTTACCCTTGTCCGGCATAGGGAAGGCCCGCCCTATGCCGGACAACCGTGTGACTTTTTGGGGATGGATGATGGCTGATGGCTACCAGAGATGATATTTTACAAATCGTTCAGGCGCGTGGGGTTGCCTATATCGACTTGTGGTTTACCGACATCACGGGCGAGGTGAAGTCGATGACCATCCCCGCCAACAAGCTGTCCTCGGTGATGGAACGCGGGGCGCATGTGGACGGGTCGGCGCTGGATGGGTTTGCGCGGCAGGCCGAAAGCGACATGATGTTGGTGCCCGACCCGCAGACCTTTGCGGTGCTGCCGTGGTCGGTGCATGGTGGGCTGTCGGCGCGCCTGATTTGCAGCGTCCATACCGTCAGCGGTGAGCCGTTTTTGGGCGACCCGCGCACGGTGCTGTTGAACGTGATTGAAGAGGCGCGCGCGCTGGGCCACCGCTTTGTGACGGGTGTCGAACTGGAATTTTATGTGTTTAAGACCGATGTCGATGGTCAACCGGTGCTGTCCCCGCCGACCGACCACGCCAGCTATTATGATATGTCGAGCGTGCCGGCCCAGTCGCTGCGGCGCGAGATGATGGAAACGCTGAACGCGCTGGGCATCGGGGTGACGTCGGCGCACAGCGAGATTGGCAGCGGCCAGCACGAGATCGACCTTGCGCACGGGGATGCGCTGGTGATGGCCGACAATGTGCTGACGGCGCGGGTGGCCCTCAAGCAGGTGGCGGCGCGCCACGGGCTGTACTGTACCTTTATGCCGCGCCCGCTGGCCGAACAGCCCGGCAGCGGGATGCATATCCATCAGACGCTGCACGACATCCACAGTGGGCGCAGCAGCTTTGCCGACCCCGAGCACGAGTACGGCTTATCGATGGTGGCGCGGTCGTTTTTGGCCGGCCAACTCAGCCATGCGCGCGCGATGTGCGCGGTGCTTGCGCCGCTGGTGAATTCGTATAAGCGGTTGGGCACCAGCATCGAAGCGCCGGTGCAGGTGACATGGGCGCATATCAACCGTGGGGCGCTCATCCGCGTGCCGGGCACAGCGGCGGGATCAGACCCGTCCACCCGCCTAGAGCTGCGCTGCCCCGACCCATCGGCCAACCCGTATCTGGCGTTTGCGGTGATGCTGGCGGCGGGGCTGGATGGCATCCGTCAGCGCCTGCCGCTGCCCGAACCGTTGGAAGAGACGTTTGCGGTCAAGCGCCCGCGGGTGGCCGATATTTTGCCGCGCTCATTGGGCGAGGCGTTGGACAACTTTGAGCAGGATGACGTGTTGATACAAGCGCTTGGGCCATATGTGAGCGACCGTTATATGGAGGCCAAGCGCTCAGAGTATCGTGAATATAAGCGTCAGGTGACGCGCTGGGAAATCGAGCGCTATCTGGGGCGCTATTAGTGGGCCGGCCCGATGATGGCATCGTGCAGGCGGTGCAGGGCCAGCTCTCCATCATCAGCGCGCACCACCAGCGACAAGCTGCACCCGCCCGGCCCAAACGACGCGCCGAGCACCGGCAGGTCGCCTAGGGCGGCGATGGTGCGGGCAATCAGGGCTGGCGAGGCATTGATGGAGTCGCCGATGACGGTGACGATGGAGACCGCTTCGACCGCCCAGTGGTGATATTGTTCGGTTTCGCGCAGGGCACGGGTGAGCGAATCGACCAGATGATGGACGGCATCTGGGCCGGCGCTGGTAGGGATGACGCAGCACAAAAACGAGCGCGAGGCCGACTGCGCCGAAATCATCACGTCGGCGGGGCTGCCCAGCTGCTGCTGAAGGTGCAGATTGACCAGCTTGACGATGTCGGTGAGCGGGCCACTGTGGCGGGCGCTGAGACTGAGGCCGTGGATGGAGGCCGCCGCTTTGCTGATGCCGCCGACTTGCGGCATATCGTGGATGAGCGTGCCGCCCAGCTGAGGCTTGTAGACGTTTTTGACGCGCAGCGGGATGCGGTGTGTTTGCAGCGGTGCGACCATGCGCGCGTGCAGGATACGTGCGCCGAAGTAGGCCAGCTCGGCCATCTCGTGATAGGACAGCTCTGGGATGGTGCGGGCGTGGTTGACCTCGTGCGGGTCGGCGGTCATGATGCCGTCCACATCTGACCACACCCAGACCTCTTGCGCTTTGGTGCACACGGCAAACACCGAGGCTGAGTAGTCGCTGCCACCGCGGCCTAGGGTGGTCGGTTTGCCGGCAGCGGTTGCGCCGATGAAGCCGGTCACGACGGGCAGGATGCCGCGTTCGAGCATCGGGATGAGGTGCTGATTGATGCGCGATTGGGTGGCTTTGAGGTCTGGGGTGGCGCTGCCGAACACGTCATCGGTCAGCATCAGGTCGGTCGAGTCGATGGCGACGGCGCGCACCTCGTGATGGCGCAGCAGCATGGCCACGATGCGCGAGGCCAATTTTTCGCCCACGGCTAGGATTTCGTCGAGGTTTTCGGCGCGCAGGGCGTCGCGGTTGGTGTTGGAAATGCGCTGAAAGGTATTGAGCAGTTCGAACAGCAGTTTATCGAGGTCGGCTTGTAGGGCGGCCAGCTCTGGCTTGCCCAGCGCAAGGCCTTCGGCAAGGGCCAGATGGCGCTGGCGCAGGTTGGCGGCGATGCGCCGATAGCCGCGTTCGTTGCCAAACTGGGCCAGCTGGGCCGCGTCGATGAGGGCGTCAGTGACGCCGTCGAGGGCCGAAACCACCACAATCACCCGCTCCCAACGGGCCACTTCTTGCAGCACAATGCCCAGCACCTGAGAGAGTGCCGAGGTCGTCCCGACCGATGCCCCGCCGAATTTCATCACCAATGTCTTCATAAGTTGGAGTCCTGCGCCCTGTCCGCCTGTGATATGGCGCTGTTGTGTCGTGCCGATAAAGGTTATAATCACCAGTGGCTTTCGGGCCAATTTCGGATGACATCAGCCCGTGCGCGTGCGAGTTTTGTGACCGTGTGTGCGTGGTCTTGGATTATACGTGTGAGTACTGCGATGGCAAATGCTGAAGCACCGGCCAATACGCCAACCCGTGCAGCGGGTGTGCGTTTTACCAAGGTTGGTAAACTATATTACTTCGATTTTAGCCAATACCCGCTGCTGCAAGCGGGTGACTTTGTGATTGTCGAGACGGTGCGAGGCCGTCAGATGGGGCAGGTGATGGGGTTTGCCGAGCCAGACCCCGACCGCGAGCTGAAGCCGATTTTGCGCCCGGCCACCCCGCGTGACCTTGTGCTGCGGCAGGAGTGGGAGGCTAAACAGCCCGAGGCGCTGGTGATTTGCCGCGAAAAAGCGCAAGAGATGGGCGGCCTGCATGATGTGAAGTTCCACGCCGCGCAGTACAACTATGACGGCAGCTTGCTGACGTTTATGTACAGCGCAGAAGACCGTGTGAACGTGCAGCGGCTGCAAAACGCGCTGAAAAACACCTTTAAGACCGCAGTCGAGATGCGCCAGATTGGCCCGCGTGATGTGGCCAAGCTGTTGGGTGGGTTTGGGGCGTGCGGCGAGCTGCGCTGCTGCTCCACCTTCCTGACCGATTTCAGCCCAATCAGCATCAAGATGGCCAAGATGCAGGGCATCAGCCTAAACCCTGAAGAGATTACGGGCATGTGCGGGCGCTTGCGCTGCTGCCTTGTCTATGAGTATGAGCAGTATGTCGAGGCGCGCAAGGGCCTGCCCAAAAAGGGCAAGCGCATCGGCACGCCAGATGGCGCAGGCCGTGTGATTGACGTGTTTCCGCTGCAAGACACGGTGACGGTAGCGTTTGAAGGGGCGGGGATTCGCTCGTATAAGCGTGAGGATTTGATACCCTTGGACGAGCTGGAGGCCCTTCAGCGCAAGGCCAAAGAGCCGTGCACTAAGCACGGCGAGGGTGAGGCCTGCGACTGCGGCCAGAAGCCGGGCGAGCGCAATCAGGACAAGGTCAACAACCCCAAGACCTCACAGCGCCGTGAAGGGCGCGATGGGCGGGGCGACAAGCGTACCAAAAAGGATTGAGGACGAGGACAGGTAAGCACATGGGCAAAATAGACTTTAAGGCTGAGGCCGAACAGCTGACCGAAGAGATGATTGCGGTGCGCCGCGACTTGCACATGCACCCCGAAGTGGCGTTTGAAGAGGTGCGCACGTCGGGGATTGTGGCCGATACGCTGCGCGGTCTTGGCCTAGAGGTGCAGACCGGCGTGGGCAAGACCGGTGTGGTGGCGGTGCTGGATGGCGCTAAAGACGGCCCGACGGTGCTGGTGCGTGCGGATATGGACGCGCTGCCGATTGACGAGGCCACTGGCGCGCCTTATGCCAGTCAGACGGCCAACAAGTCGCACGCCTGTGGGCATGACGGGCACACCGCCATTGGCTTGGCGGTGGCCAAGATGCTGACCAAGCACAAAGACCGCATCGCGGGGCGGGTCAAGTTTGTGTTTCAGCCCGGCGAAGAGACGGGCAAGGGGGCTGTGGCGATGATTCGGGATGGCGCGCTGGAGAACCCACGCCCGGATGTCAGCCTTGGTCTGCATGTGTGGAACACGCTGCCAGTGGGGGTGTTGGGGGTGGCTGATGGCCCGATTATGGCCGGCTCGTCCACATGGAGCGTGCGCCTGACCGGTCGCGGCGGGCATGGGGCACAGCCGCATCAAACGATCGATCCGGTGGTGGTTTCGGCGCACATCATCACCGCGCTTCAGACCATCGTCAGCCGCAGCGTGAACCCGGAAGATACCGCGGTGGTCAGCGTGACGCAGGTGCACGCGGGTGACACGCACAACGTCATCCCGCACACGGCCTTTTTGGAAGGGACGATGCGCGCCTTTCGGGTGGAGGTGCGCGACCTTGTGACGCGCCGGATGGAAGAAATCATCAACAACGTTGCGGCGGCCTTTGGGTGCGAGGCGGTGTTCGAGATGGAGCATGTCACGATCCCGGTGGTCAATCACCCGCAGGTGGGTGAACGCTTGCGCCCAGTGCTGGCAGACCTTGTGGGCGGCGAGGCGCACATGCGCCTTGATACGCGCACGATGGGCGGCGAGGATATGGCGTATTTTATGGATGATGTCCCGGGGATGTTCATCTTTGTCGGGTCGGCCAACGCCGAGAAAGGCCTGAACTACGGCCATCATCACCCGCGCTTTGACTTTGACGAGGCGGCGCTGCCGATTGGGGCAGCGGTGCTGGCATCGGCAGTTGCCGAGTACGTCATCCCAGAATGAGCGCGCCGCAGCCTGCTCTGACGTGGCCGGACGGCCTTGGCTGGTTGATCCTGAGTGGGGATGCGGCCGAGGGGAGTGCTGTCCGTGCTCAGGCCCTTCAGCGCTTGAAGCCGGAGGGGGGTGTGGCCTATCTGGGCCTGCGTGAGTCCTCAGCAGATGCCGTGATGGACGACCTTGAAGATCTTGGCGCACCGACCGGTTATCTGGTCAACATTTTGACGGAAGATGATGCGCAGATACAAGCGGCCCTGCGCGAGGTCAGCCTTGTGGTGCTGGATGGCCAAGAAGACCCGCATCGGCTGTATGACGCCTTGCAAGGGGCGGCAGTGCAGGCGATGCGCGCGGCCTATGAGGGCGGGGCGGTCATCTTGGCCGAGGGGAACGCGGCAGCGCTGTTTGGGGCACATTGGGCCGATGCGCGCGGGGTGCTGTGCGAGGGGTTGAACTGGCTGCCATCGGCGTTTGTGGTGCCCAACCTGATTGACCGTGCGGGGCTGCGCCCGGCGTCCCAAGCGATGTTCGAGCTTGACCCCACCTTGCTGGCGGTCGGCATCCCGCGCGGGTCGGCGCTGGTGCTTGGGCCGGATGCGCATCTGGAGTTGTGGGGAGAACAGCCGGTGGCCATTACGCTGGGGCCGGGCTTTTTGCGGGGATAGCGCTGCGCAGTGCTGTGGGGATGACAGCGCATCCCGATGGTTGAAACATGACTAATCTTATATCACGTGTGAGGCTGAAGGGGAGCAGACATGCCTGTTACGATTATTTTGGGTGCGCAGTGGGGGGACGAGGGCAAAGGCCGTGCGGTCGATTGGCTGTCGGGTCAGGCGGACATTGCCGCGCGCGCCACGGGCGGCGATAACGCCGGCCACACGCTGAACGTCGGTTCAGACCTGCTGAAGCTGCACCTTGTGCCTTCGGGGGTTCTGCACCCACACGTGACCTGTGTGATGGGCAACGGCATGGTCATCAACCCGGTCAATCTGGTGAAAGAGCTGGACAAGCTGCGCGCGTTTGGCCTTGATGTCTCGCCCGAGCGCATCAAGCTGAGCACACGTGCACACATCAC
Source organism: Anaerolineae bacterium (assembly GCA_034431675.1). Classification (GTDB taxonomy): domain Bacteria; phylum Chloroflexota; class Anaerolineae; order Aggregatilineales; family Phototrophicaceae; genus Flexicrinis. The sequence goes on from DAOUCZ010000029.1 coordinate 64,993, forward strand.
CACGCCGGCGCATGTGGCGCTGGATGTGGCGCAGGAGCAGGCGCGCGGCGCTGAGAAAATCGGCACGACCCTGCGCGGCATCGGCCCGACCTATCTGGATAAGGTAGGGCGTCAGGGCCTGCGCGTGGCCGAGATGGTCGATGTGGAGGGCTTTGCCGAGAAACTGGAGGCCAATCTGGTGCGGGCCAACGCGCTGCTGGTGCGTGACGGTTATGCTGCGCTGGATGTGAAGGGCGGGGTGGCGGCCTATGTGGAGGCGGCGGAAAAGCTGCGCCCGTATATCGCCGATACCACCGCGTTTTTGAACCAAAGCCTGAAGGCCGGCGCGCGCGTGGTGTGCGAAGGGGCGCAGGGCGCGATGCTGGACGTCGATTTTGGCTCGTACCCGTATGTCACCAGCTCGTCGCCCACTGTGGGCGGGGCGCTGTCGGGGTTGGGGTTTGGGCCAAAGTACGTCGATCGCGTGGTGGGGGTGGCCAAGGCGTATTCTACGCGCGTGGGCAGCGGCCCGATGCCGACCGAGCTGCTGGATGAATTGGGCGACCGTCTGCGCGGGACGGGCGCGAACTTTTGGGATGAGTATGGCACGACCACGGGCCGCCCGCGCCGCTGCGGGTGGCTAGACCTTGTGGTGCTGCGCTATTCGTGCGCGGTGAACGGCTTTACCGAGCTGGTGTTGACCAAGCTAGACATCCTGAGCGGGTTTGAGACGCTCAAAATCTGCGTGGCCTATGACATCGACGGGGTGCGCTATGAATATCTGCCGGCGCGCAATGAGGACGTGGCGCGGGCTGTGCCGGTATACGAGACGCTGACCGGTTGGAGCGAGGACATCACGCAGGCGCGCAAGTGGTCTGATTTGCCGGCTAATGCCCGCCGCTATGTTGAGCGGGTGGCTGAGCTGGCCGACGTGCCGGTCAACGTGGTGAGTGTTGGGCCAGAGCGTGACCAGATGGTTTTTGCCTGACCAATGGCTGGGGGCTGGCGGCGATGAGTGACCCGACATACACCTATCAGATGGATGCGCCGGTGAGCGAGCCGCCGCAGACGGTGGTATCGCTTGTCCCCAGCGTGACCGAATCGTTGTTTGACCTTGGGCTGGGGGGGCGCGTGGTCGGGGTGACCGATTACTGCACGCGCCCGGCTGATCGGGTGCAGTTTTTGCCCAAAGTGGGGGGGACAAAGCGCCCCAACATCGCGCGCATCATCGAGCTGCGCCCCGAGCTTGTGATTGCCAATCACGAGGAGAACCGCAAGCAGGATGTCGAAGCCTTGATGGCGGCGGGTCTGAAGGTGTGGGTGACATATCCGCGCACTGTGCCGGATGTGTTTAATCTGCTGTGGAACATCATGTATGTGTTTGACCATACCGAGATGGTAGAGCGGGTGCGCTGGCTGGAGCGCAGCTATGACTGGGTGCTGAGCGCGACCAAGAGCCGCGAAGACCGTGATGGCTATCTGACGCGGGTGTTTTGCCCCATCTGGTTTGACCCGTTGATGACTCCCACCGCCGATACCTATCTCAATGACCTGCTGGCGGTGTGCGGCGGGCAAAATGTATTTGCAGACCGCGCGGATGGGCGGTATCCTCGCATTGAGTGGGCAGATGTCGAGGCGGCGCAGCCCGAGGTCATTCTGCTGCCCAGCGAGCCATTTGCGTTTGGGCCAGAACATGTGCCGCTGTTTCAGCGCCTTGATGTGCCGGCAGCCAAGCACCGCCGTATCCATCTGGTGGATGGGGCGCTGCTGACATGGCACGGTACGCGCATCGGCTTTGCCCTCCAGCAGATACCGCCGCTATTGGAGAGTGTGACGTGATGAACCCCGATACACCCGAGTCTTCTGACTTGCCGGAGCAGGAGCGCACGCACGGCCCTCTGGCGCTGATTCTGTCGTCGCTGCGTTCACCGGCCCAGACCGCGCTCGATCAGGTCAGCGCGCTGGCCGCTGCCGGCACGCTGAATCCTGCTCAGTCCGAGCATTTGGCCGCGGCGATGAATGCGCTGGGGCAGATTTTGCGGATGGTAGAGCGCTATGCGCCAATGACTATGACGCCGCGCGTGCCCCCTGCGCCGCGCATCGAGCGGCAGACCACCGAGCTGTGGGGCGCAGGTGAGCACCCCGACGCGCTGGATGACCGCTTTCAGGACAGCTTGCACCCGCTGGCTGATGATGACAGCCGCGACTCGGAGATGTAGGCC
>DAOUCZ010000030.1:0-68004 GCA_034431675.1 Anaerolineae bacterium
GTATCGCGATCCGCCCGTAAAGCATCGCCATGCGCCCGTGAAGTATCGCCATGCGCCCGAGAAGTCTAGTAGGGGCGCATCGCCATGCGCCCGTGAAGTATCGCGATGCGCCCGTGAAGTCGGGCAGTTCACGAACTGCCCCTACAACCGCCGCCCATGCATTAAGATGAGGGGATTTGACAACCCCTTAAACACCGGTTAAACTGTTGTTATAAGCAGCAGAAAGGCGGGCCACGGCGCATGAAGCTGACTTCTCTCACCACCCCACCACAGTGTTAAAACACGCGGACGGCGTCTACGCCCCCGCGTGTGTGTTTTTTAAGGGCCATTGATGGAGAAGCATAGGAGAAACACAATGGATTACAGCATGATCAACAAAATCCAAAAAGCCAAGGAATACGCCGAAGACCCCTCGCGCGTCACGTTTAACAGCTTTGTGCTGGAATTTCAGGGGGACAACAGCACCTATACCATTTCACTCGGGCCGGATGGCTGGCACAGCACCGACAACGGCTTTCAGAAATATGGCATCAGCCCGCACATCATGGCGATGGAGCGCATGTTTGGGCCGATGCTGAAGCGCGAGCCGCTGCCCTATGCCCCGGGCCAAAACGTGGTGAGCGATGTGGAAAAGGCCAAAAAATATGCCGCCGAGCCGCACCGCATCCGCTTCATCTCGTTCAATGCGCGCTTCCGCGGTGACCACAACGAATACACCATCAATTACGAGGATGGCACGTGGCACTGCGATAACCCGTACTTCCTCAGCCATGGGGTATGCAGCCACACCATGGCCATGGAGCGCATCCTGAAAGGGATGGTCAAGCCCAACACCCTGCCGATGCCGGCGGCCCAGTAAAAAAGACCGGCTTATCCCCATTGGACATCCGACAGGCGCGGGGCATTTCACCCCGCGCCTGCTGCGTCACCCGCTAGACCAAACGGGCAAGGTGATAGGTCTTTGCGCCTTTGCGCAGCACCACCACCTGACCACCAAGGCTGTCGGCATGGGTCAGGCGGCGGGCCGCATCGGTCACGCGCTGGTTGTTGACATACACCCCGCCGCTGCCCATCATATCGCGCGCCTCGCGCTTGCTTTTAATCAGCCCGCTCTCGACCAGCACATCGGCCAGCGGTACGCCCTCGCCGTCAAAGCGCGCGCGCTCAAATTGGCTGGATGGCGCATCGCCAAAGATGTCTAGCAGGTCTTCCAGCGCCACATCCTCGAGGCTGCCGCCAAACAGCACCTGCGAGGCGCGCACGGCCCGCTCCAGCGCGCTCTCACCGTGCACAAGACGGGTAACCTCAGCTGCAAGGCGCTTTTGGGCGGCCTTTTGCTCTGGCGCAGTCTGCACCGCGTGCTCCAGCTCGGCGATGTCGTCACGGCTGAGGAAGGTGAAATATTTCAGATAGGGGATGACGTCGGCATCCAGCGTATTGATCCAGAACTGATAGAACTTGAACGGCGAGGTGCGCTGCGGGTCAAGCCAGATGTTTTGCCCGCCCTCGGTCTTGCCAAATTTCGTGCCGTCGGCCTTGGTCACCAGCGGCGAGACCACCCCATAAGCCTGTGCGCCGCGCTTGGTGCGGATCAGGTCGATGCCCTCGATGATGTTGCCAAACTGGTCACTTCCGCCCATCTGCAAGGTGCACCCATAGCGGTCATGCAGCACCAGATAGTCGTAGCCTTGCAGCAGCTGATAGCTGAACTCGGTAAACGAGATGCCCTGTTCTTGCTTAAAGCGCTCGCGCACCGAGTCCTTGGTCATCATCACGTTCACGCGGAAGTGCTTGCCGATGTCGCGCAGAAACTCAATCAGCCCCACGCTCAACAGCCACTCACCGTTATCGACCATGCGGGCCGGATTGCTCACGCCGTCAAAGTCCAAAAAGCGTGTCAGCTGCCCACGGATGCCCTCAAGGTTGTGCTGAATCTGCTCCACCGACAGCAGCTGACGCTCTTGAGTCTTGCCGCTGGGATCGCCAATCATGCCCGTGCCCCCGCCCACCAGCGCGATGGCGTGATGCCCAAAGCGCTGCAAACGCGCAAGGTTCATAATTTGCAGCAGCGACCCGACGTGCAAGCTGGAGGCGGTCGGGTCAAAGCCGATGTAGCCCGTCAGCGGCGCGCCGGCCAGCGCCTTGTCTGCGCCGTCGGTGGCGCTGTGGATGACCCCACGCCAAGACAGCTCTTCATATAACGACGTCATACGCACCCTCTTTGGTGTAAACCTAAATACATGCCCTTGGGCCTGCAATTATAACCGCTGTCCCAAACCCCAAGAGGGGGCAAATGCGCAGTTGTCAGGTTTCTTTTGGTGTTACAAAGTTGTTTTGCATTTCGTTTTTGTGCATGTTACAGTCATTTGTGCACGATGTTTTTGTTGTCATGTGATAACGGCCAGTTATGGCAGGCGGCAGAACAATCGGGTATAGTCTTTTTCGTCTGTTTGAGGACATTCAAAGGAGATACATGTGAAACGTTTTGGTTTATTTGCGTTAGTGGTGGCGCTGCTGGTCGGCTTGATGCCGGTGAGCGCGCAGGCCAACGTGCTGACGATTGCGTCGGGCACGGACATCGAAAATACCAACATCCACGCGGTAACGTCGTCGCCGTCGTTCTCGGTGTTGGAGCACATCTACGAACCGCTGTTCAGCATGTCCCCAGAGGGCGTGCTCGAGCCGCTGTTGGCCGAGAGCATCGAAGCCAGCGGCGAGAACTCGTATATCGTCACGCTGCGCCAAGGCGTCAGCTTCACCGACGGCCTGCCGTTCAACGCCGAGGCGGCCAAGGCCAACCTCGACTGGGTGCTGAACGCCGACAACGGTTCGGCCTTCCGCTTCCTGTTGGTGGTGGCCGGCCAGCCCGCCGCAATCGAAGTGGTGGACGAGTACACCCTGTCCATCACCACCAGTGTGCCGTTTGCGCCGCTGGCCGCGCACTTGTCGCACGGCTCGCTGGCCATGATCAGCCCGGCGGCGCTGGAGCAGGGCAAGGACTATCTGGCGTCTAACGCCATCGGCACAGGCCCTTATGTGCTGACCGAGTGGACTCGCGATGAGCAGGTCGTGCTCACCCGCAATCCCGACTACTGGGGCGACGCGCCGGCCATCGAGACGCTGGTGTTCAAGGTGGTGAAGGAAGACGGTGCGCGCATCGTCGAGATCGAGTCTGGCACGGTGGACGTGGCCGTCCGCATCCCGCCTGCCGACATCCCCCGCCTGCAAGCCAACCCCGACCTCGACGTGGTCATCACCCCGGGCCTGCGCACCATCTACATCTTCTTCAATGTCACCCAAGAGCCGTTTGACGACGTGCGCGTGCGTCAGGCCGTGAACTACGCCGTGGACAAGGACGCCATCGTGGCCAGCTTGTTCGAAGGCGCAGCCTTGACCAGCACCGCGCCGTTCGCCCCGCCGATTTTCGGCTATTCGGCCCAGACCCCGTACTCGCGCGATGTCGAGAAGGCCAAGGCCCTGCTGGCCGAAGCCGGTGTGGCTGAGGGCACAACCGTTGTGCTCTATCACCCGACCGGTCGCTATGTGCAGGATGCGTTGGTGGCGGACGCCGTCCGCTCCCAGTTGGCCGAAGTCGGCTTGAATGTCGAGCTGCGCACGCTGGAATGGCCGCAGTATGTGCCATATGTGCGCCGCACCGCCGCCGATGGCAACGACGTGCAGTTTGCGATGTTGGGCTGGAGCACCCCCACCATGGACGCCGACTACGCGCTGTTCGCGCTCTTCCACTCGGGCGAGCACCCTCCGGGCTTTAACGGCGCGTTCTATGCCAACCCCGAAGTGGATGCCCTGCTGGAAGCTGGCCGCTCGACCCTTGACCCCGCCGAGCGTCAGGCCGCCTATGCCAAAGCCATCAGCATCATCTGGGAAGAAGCCCCGTGGCTGTTCCTGTACAGCGAGATTCAGGTCACCGCCATCCGCAAGAACGTCAGCGGCTTCGTCGTCCACCCCGATGAGAGCCTGATCGCCACCGGCGCGTCGAAGAACTAAGCGCAGTGGTCATCCGCTAGTCCATATCGTTTTCCCCTTGGATGGAGATAGGGTCTCGGCTCTATCTCCATCCTGTCTGTGAGCCTAGAAACCCGCTATGACCCAATACATCCTTCGCCGTCTGCTGTTGGCCATCCCCACCCTGATAGGGGTGACGTTTTTGGTGTTTGCCAGCGTGCGCCTTGTGAAAGGCGGCCCGGCCATCGCGATCGCCGGCGAGCTGGCCACCCCCGAGCTGATTGAACAGGTCAACCGCGAACTCGGCCTCGATCAGCCGCTGCTCAACCAATATGTGATTTATGTCGGGCGCGTGCTGCAAGGCAACCTTGGCCAGTCGGTGCGCAGCCGCCTGCCGGTCACCGAGGAGATTTTTAACCGTCTGCCGCGCACCATCACGCTGGCGCTGGCCAGCTTGACGGTGGCCTGCCTGATCGGCATCCCGATCGGCATCTCGTCGGCCCTGCGCCCCAATTCGTGGTTCGACGCCGGCAGCATGATTGTGGCGCTGTTGGGCGTGTCGATGCCGATTTTTTGGCTCGGCCTGATGTTAATGATTTTATTTGCGGTGCTGCTGCCCCAATGGTTAGGGCTGTCTGGCCCGATTTTGCCCCCCACCGGCAGCAGCACATGGCAGCATATGGTGATGCCGGTCACCGCGTTGGCGGCCAACTCGATGGCGATCCAAGCCCGCATGACTCGCGCCTGCATGATGGAAGTGCTGCGGCAGGACTACATCCGCACCGCGCGCGCCAAAGGCCAGCACGAGCGCTGGGTGATTTATCGCCATGCCCTGCGCAACGCCATGCTGCCCATCATCACCATCGTCGGGCTTCAGTTTGGCACGCTGTTGGGCGGCGCGGTGATTACTGAGACGGTGTTCTCGTGGCCGGGCATCGGTCGCCTGTTGGTCGATTCCATCGGCTACCGCGATTATCCGGTCATTCAGGGCACGGTGTTGATTATTGCGGTCGGCTTTGTGCTGACCAACCTGCTGGTCGATGTGCTGTACGCCTATTTCGACCCGCGCATTCAGTATAAGTAATCACGGTCAGGACGCACGTTTATGACGACAACGACGGTTTCAACCCCGGCCCTTGCCCCCTCTGGAAGCCGCCTGCCGCGCCCTGTCCGCCGGATGCTGCGCAGTCCGGTGGCCATGATTGGGCTGGTGATTGTGACGGCCTTCATCTTCGTTGGCATCGCAGCGCCATGGATTGCCCCCCACAACTATGACCGTGCCGATTTCTCGATGGCGCGCAAACCCCCCAGCGAGACCTATTGGCTGGGCAATGACGAACTGGGGCGCGACATGCTCTCGCGCTTGATGCACGGCGCGCAAATCTCGCTGACGCTCGGCATCATCTCGGTCAGCATCGGGGTGGTGGTTGGCGTCACGCTCGGGATTGTGGCTGGCTACTTTGGCGGCCTGCCCGACTTGCTCATCTCGGGCGCTATCGACATCCTGCTGGCGTTCCCCAGCATCCTGCTGGCGATTATGCTGGTGGCGTTTTTGGGCGGCAACTTGCAAAACGCCATCATCGCCATCGGCGTGCTGTCGATACCGGTCTATACGCGGCTTGTGCGCAGCTCCACGCTGGCCCTGCGCGAGGAGCTGTTCATCGAGGCGGCCCGGGCGCTGGGCGCTAGCCACTTCACCATCCTGACGCGCCACATCCTGCCCAACGTGCTCGCCCCAATCATCGTGCAGTCGTCGCTGCAAATGGCCGCTGCCATTCAGGCCGCGGCGGCGCTGGGCTATCTGGGCCTTGGCGCGCCCCCCGACGTGCCCGAATGGGGCAACATGCTGCAAAAAGGGCGCAATTTCATCTTCTCTGCCCCGCACATCGTGCTCTATCCGGGCCTTGCCACCATGCTGGTGGTGTTCGGCTTCAGCCTGTTGGGTGACGGCCTGCGCGACGCGCTCGACCCGCGCCTGCGCGGCAGCTAGCCTGCTCAATCGGCCTCACGCAAAACGGACGGGCATCCCCCGTCCGTTTTTTTGTGCGTGGTGCGCGCCTGTGTGTGCCGCGCTCAGTCCCCCAAGGCCGACAGCAGTTCAGCCGTGGCGCGCACGGTGGCGGCCATCTGGTCGGCGTGCGACAGCGTGGCGGGGTTATCACCGGCCTGCGGCCCATACCAACCAAACTGGGCGTGATTGCCCCCTTCGATGGCGATCAGGCGCGCATCTGCCGGCAGATAGGCCGCACTGGCCTCGATGACCTCAGGCAGGGCCAGCCCGTCTAGCGTGCCATAAATCGAGACGACCGCAAGGTCAGTCTGTGCCAGCGATTCCTGCTCGCGCGGATATGCCCCCCACAGCACCAGCCCGTCCACTCGGTCGGGGTGACTGTGGGCATAGACCGCCGCCATCGCCCCGCCCAACGAGTGCCCGCCCACCGCCCAATGCGTGATGTCGGGATAGGCCGCCATCACCATGTCGGCCCGCTGCGGGTCAAACACCGCCAGCTGAAGCGGCATCGACGGAATCACCACCAGATAGCCCAGCTCGGCCAGCGCCTGCCCATAGGGCGCATACGCCTCGGACGGCACTTTGCCCCCCGGATACAAAATCAGGCCGGTGGTCGGTGTAGACTGGGTGGGCCGAAAGCTGAGATAAGGGGTCTGCGAGACCTCCACGGTCGGCGTATCCCTTAGCGCCGCCTCGGCCTCGGGCATCACTGGGCCGGCCGGGGTGCTGGCCCACACCACAAACGCGCTGACCAGCAGCGCGATAATCACAATCAAGACGATAGCAATACGGCGGAGAACCCGCATGATGAGCAGTCCCTTTCTGGCATCTTGCCACAACCGAATGCCAGAAAGGTTAGCACCCCTAACTAAATGCCGCCCGAGTCGCAGTTAGGCGTCCGATGAGTTTGCATCGGGGTCAGGCGGGGGCAGCAGCGCACCATAGGCCGCATCCAGCACGCCGCGCAGGGTGGTCAGGGCGGCATCCAGCTTGGCATCGGCGATGACACGCGGGCACAGCTCGCTCTCCAGCCCGATCCAGTGGTCATCGGCGTGGTCATACACATCATAGGGCACATCGGGCTGATGCATCACCCATGCCAGCACGCCGGCGGCCTCGCCTTTATAGCCGTGGTCAATCATCAGGCCGGCCAGCTCGACGAGGCCGGCGAACACTTCGGCCTCAGCGCCCATCTCGCGGGCGGCCTCGATGATGATGCGCAGTTGGCGCAGTTTGCTGATAAACGAGTCGTCGGGCATGGGCGCTTAGCTCACCAGCACTTCGGGGCGCTCTACATCCAGCGGGGTGACGCGCTCGACCGCCAGCGGGCCAGACGGGTCGGGGGTGGGGGTCAGGGCGGCCTCAATCACGTCGTCAAGCCGCTCGACCAGCACAAAGGTCAGGGCGTCGCGCACCTCATCGGGTAGGTCGTCGATGTCCTTGGCGTTTTTGCGCGGCAAAATCACGGTTTTGACGCCGAGGCGGTGGGCCGCCAGCACCTTGTCCTTGATGCCGCCGACCGGCAGCACCTGTCCGCGCAGGGTGATTTCGCCGGTCATGGCCACCTCGGGGCGCACCGGGCGACCGGTCAGCAGCGAGACCAGCGCGGCAAAGATGGTCACGCCGGCGGACGGCCCGTCTTTAGGGGTCGCGCCAGTCGGCACGTGCAGGTGGATGTCGAACTTCTCGAACGCATCGGCGGGGATGCGCAGCTGGGCGGCACGGGCGCGGATGGCGCTCATGGCGATGCGGGCCGACTCCTGCATCACCTCACCGAGGTTGCCGGTGACCTGAAAGCCATAGCCCTTGCCGCCGGCCATCTGGGCCGCCTCGACAAACAGCACCTCACCGCCGACCGGCGTCCATGCGAGGCCGGTGGCCACGCCGGGCAGGCTGGTGCGACTGTTGAGGTCTTCGCCGGGTTCGTAGCGCGGTTTGCCCAGCAGCTCACGGATGACCTCGGGCGTAATCTGCACCGTCTCGGCTTTGCCCTCGGCGATGCGGGTGACGATTTTGCGCATGGCGCGCCCGACCTCGCGCTCCAGCGAGCGGACGCCGGCCTCACGCGTGTAGTGCTGGATGACCGTGCGCAGCGCCTCATCAGTGACGATGATTTCGTCGGCCAGCAGGCCGTTCTCGCGGATTTGACGCGGCACGAGATACTGCGAGGCAATCGCCACCTTCTCTTGCTCGGTATAGCCGGTCAGGGTGATGACCTCCATGCGGTCACGCAGCGGGCCGGGGATGCCGTCGAGGTCGTTGGCGGTGGTGATGAAGAACACCTCGCTCAAGTCAAAGGCCACATCCAGATAGTGATCGCGGAAGGTGTCGTTTTGCTCGGGGTCAAGCACCTCCAGCAGGGCGCTGGCGGGGTCACCGCGAAAGTCGCGCCCCAGCTTGTCGATTTCGTCCATCAAAATCACCGGATTGCGCGTCTCGGCGCGGCGGATGGTCTGGATGATGCGCCCGGGCAGCGCCCCGATATAGGTGCGGCGGAAGCCGCGGATTTCGGTCTCATCACGTACGCCTCCCAGCGACATGCGGATGAATTTGCGCCCCATCGCGCGCGCGATGCTCTGGCCAAGGCTGGTTTTGCCCACCCCCGGCGGCCCGACAAAGCATAAAATCGCGCCGGCCCGCTCGCGCCGCACGTGGTCGGAGGTGTTCTCGCCCCCCAGCAGATGGGCGCGCTCTTTGCGCAGCTTGCGCACCGCCAAAAACTCAAGGATGCGCTCTTTGACCTCGCTCAGGCCATAGTGGTCTTCGTCCAGCACCTTGCGCGCCGCAGAGATGTCCAACAGGTCTTCGGTGCGCGTGTCCCACGGCAGGCTGAGAATCCAGTCCAGATAGGTGCGAATCACGCCGTATTCCGCCGAGGCGGACGGCAGGCGCGCAAGGCGGTCAAGCTCGCGGCGGGCCTCTTTTTCGGCCTCTGCCGGCATCTTGAGCGCCTCGAGCTTTTTACGAAAGTTCTCCACATCGCCCGCTTCGTCCACCTCGCCCAGCTCGCGCTGGATGACCTTCATCTGTTCGCGCAGGTAATAGTCGCGCTGGGCTTTTTCCATCTCGGTTTGGGCATCGGCCTGAATCTTGCGCCCCAGCTCCAAGATGTCGATTTCCTTGCCCAGCGAGCCGATCAGGTGGCGCATCTTCTCGTGCAGGGTCGGCATCTCCAGCAGCTGCTGCGCCTCTTCAAGGCCAACGCTGCGGATATAGGTGGCCACCGCATAGGTGGTGTGCAGCGGGTCTTCAAGGTTGAGGGTAGAAGACAGCAGGTCGCCGGGCAGGTTGGGCATCAGGTCGGCCAGCTTGTGGAACTGGTCGGTGATGCTGCGGGCCATGGCCTCGGTTTCTAGGCCGTTCTCGACCACCTCGGGCACGACCTTGACGCGTGCGCGCAGATATGGCTCGGTGGCGGTGTATTCCTCGATTTCGATGCGCTCCAGCCCGCGCACCATCAGGCGCACCGAGCCATCGGGGGTCTTGGTCTGGCGCACCACCAGCGCCAGCGTCCCAACGCGATAGATGTCGTCGGGGCCGGGGGTGTCGTTTTCGGGGTGCTTAGAGGTGAACAGGCCGACCAGTTTCTTGTCGCTGCCCGCGAGGTCTTCGACCAGCCGCAAGCTGCGCGGCTGACCAATCGGCAGCGGCAAAACCATCTTGGGGAAGATGACCATGCCCCGCAGCGGCAGCACCGGCAGGTCTTCGGGCAGGTCGGCCAGCGCGCTCTCGCGGCTGGTTTCGTCGTTCGTGTCGGCAGAGTCGCCCAGCAGGTCGTCCAAGTCCAGCAGGTTCAAGCTGGCCAGCTCCAGACTCTCCAACCACTCACGCATGTCGTTTTCGGCCATCAGGGATACAATACCTTTCCATAGGGCAAACACGGCAACAGCCCCGCGTTAGCCTATTCTATGCCCCTATAGCATACACGTGTTGCGTAAAAAGTGTGTTAGACCTGTCTATACCTGTGACTAGAGATGACAACATCTTTCGGCCCGCGTGCCCAGACCCGCAAAAAGGACAGGCCGCCCTCGGTGGGGGGCGGCCTGTCCTTGCGTTGGGGATGCGCCGGCCCACGCATGGGCCAACGAACAAGAAATCGGGATTAGGGGTAGAAGCCGCGCGTCTTGAGCGCCTCGGCCACGCGCTTGATAGCCGTCACTTGGGCCGCTGTGCGCAGGTCGATGTTCTTCTCTTCCGCGGTGCGCGTGATGGTCTCGTAGGCGCGGATCAGGAACGGGTCCATCTTGCGGAAGATTTCGTCTTCTGTCCAGAAGAAGGCCTGCAAGTCCTGCACCCATTCAAAGTAGCTGACAATCACGCCGCCGGCGTTGGCGAGGATGTCGGGCACGACGGTGATGCCCTTGTCGCGCAGCATGTCGTCTGCCTCGGGGGTGGTTGGGCCGTTCGCGCCCTCAATCACAAACTTGGCCTTGATGCGATCGGCGTTTTTCTCGGTAATCTGGTTCTCCAGCGCGGCGGGGACGAGCACATCGCACGGCACTTCCAGCAGCTCACTGTTGCTGACCTTGTCTGCCCCCGGGAAGCCGACTACCGTGCCATAGATGGTCTGGTGCTCCATCACCGAGGGGATGTGCAGGCCGTTGCTGTTGTAGATGCCCCCGTGGATGTCGCTGACCGCCACCACCTTAAAGCCGTTCTCGTGGGCATAATAGGCGGCGTGCGACCCGACGTTGCCAAAGCCCTGCACCGCCACCCGCACCTGACTGAAATCGGTGATGCCGGCACGGCGCATCGCTTCCATCATCACGGTGACCACGCCGCGCCCAGTGGCCTGTTTGCGCCCCTCGCTGCCGCCAATCACCAGCGGCTTGCCGGTCACGATGGCCGGCACAGAATAGCCCACGGTCATGCTGTAGGTGTCCATAATCCACGCCATGGTCTGGCCGTCTGTGCCCATGTCGGGGGCGGGCACGTCGCTGTGTGGGCTAATCAGCGGGATGAGTTCTGAGGCAAAACGGCGCGTCAGGCGCTCTTTCTCGCCGATGGTGATGCTGCGCGGGTCAACAATCACGCCGCCCTTGGCACCGCCATACGGCAGGCCCACCAGCGAGCACTTCCAGCTCATCCACATCGCCAGCGCGCGCACTTCGTCCAGCGACACATTCACGTCATAGCGGATGCCGCCCTTGGACGGCCCGAGCACCGTGCTGTGATGCACGCGGTAGCCGGTGAAAACCTTGGTCGTGCCGTCATCCATGCGGACGGGGAAGTTGACCGTGAACTCGCGCCGCGGATAACGCATATAGTTCAAAACGCTGTCATCGACATCGCGCAGGTGGGCGCTGGCCCGATTAAACTGCTGAAGCGCGACTTGGTAGGGGTTGATGGTGTGTTCTACAAAGGCCATGATGAAGATATGCTGTCGTGGGGGACGACAGCCTGCTCCTTTTGCCACAGGACATACGGATAAGGACGGTCTGAAGTAAGTTTTGTTAAAAAGGTGGTGCGTTTTTAGAGACATCCCTATTGTTTCATATATTTTGCACTTTGACAAGCCGTCTTTTCTTGTTCACCTTGCACAAGTTGCATTAAGATTTGGGCGCTGCGGGCAGAGCTCGGCCCACAAAAAAGCCCCCACCTCTGGTCAACAAAGGTGGGGGCAGGCCGACCGAATGCGGCGTTGGGTGGGTTATTTCAGTGTCAGGGTGATGTCGTCAATCCAGTACTTGCCGGCAGGCCCTTGCACCGAGGCATTGATCACCAGCCGCGCCGGGCGGAACTTCAGCACCATCGACTGGGTATAGGGGGTGGTTTCCCATGCGTTGCTGCCGCCGCTGGGCAGCTGCACAAACATCACCTGCTTCTTGCCCTTGGGGTTAAACACCGTCACGGTGACGCGGCCTGTGTTGGGGCCAAGGTTGTTGCGCCGCACATAGAAGCTGACGGTCAGGGTGTCGCCGCGGATGCCAAGGTTGAGGGTGGGGCTGCGCTTGAGCGTCTGCCGCAGGATGTTCCTGACCTCGCCCGGGCGGGTGGTCATCGTAAACGAGCAGTTCGAGCCGTTTGCCCCGTTGCCCACCCCGCAGATGCGGCGGTCGTTGCTCTGGGCCTTGGCGGTCGTCCAGTTCTTGGCCTGCCGCGCAGTCTTGCCCTTGACCTCAAAGCCAAAGTTGCGCACCGGTATCGGCGTGCCCTCGGGCAGGCTGAAGCGGTACGGCCCATTGATGGCCGGCACGCTGGCCACCCCATCGCTGGCAAACACCGTCCAGCGCATCAGGCCGCCGGCGTTGGTCAGCAGGTCGCGTTGGGCGCTGTCGAGCGTCAGTGCGCACCCCAGCCCGATCGAGCAGGTCAGCGCGTCGGTATCGGCGGCCGGGGTGAGGTTGGGCAGCGCCAACAGCGGCGACGCCACGCCGTTGTCGATTTTCTTCAGGTCAAAGCTGTACGAGGTGGCCGCATCGGCGCTGCTCCATGTCAGCACCGACGGCGCAGACGTCAGCACCGCGCCGTTGGCCGGCCCAGTCAGGCGGAAGACGAAGGTCGGGCCGGGCAGCTCAAACGCGCCGATGTCGATGTGCAAACCGCCCACCTCGTCCCCGTCCACCCGCCGGTCGATGCCGCGGATGTCGAGGCCGCTGGCAAACGCCGAGAACGTGCTGGTCACCAGCGAATCGAGGCCGTCATCTACTCCGTCTGGCGGGGTGGTGTTGTTGCCAATCAAGGTATAGAAGCTCGGGTCAGAGCGGTTGTCGCCGCCAAGGATGTAGGTATCGGCAGGGATCGGCTGGTTGTTGGTGTCCAGCGTATAGGGGTTCTTCTGGATGTTGTTGAGCGCGGGGTTGCCAATGCTGAAGCCGCACTGACCGCCGCTCATCGGCAGGGTGCGACCATACAACCAGTTGTGGCTGGCCCCAGCATTCACCACATCTGCAAGGTTGGTGCAGCCGGCAGTGTTGAAACGAATATCGGTATCGCCGGCCAGCGCCGCCATGCCGTTGTCATAGATGAAGTTGTTGTGGATTTCCCAGCGCGCTTCGACGGCAAGGCTGCCGCTCCAGTCAGTACCGTTGAGCGTGTCATCATCCACAGTGTCCCCGCGCGCAATCAGCAGGTTAAAGTTGCCCGGCGAGGTGATGGTGTTGTTGGCGATGGTGTTGTTGACGATGTAGACGCGCGGGCCAAAGAACCCGTGAATCAGCGGGCCAGACAGGCCGGGGTCTTCGGCGGTCTGGATGGTGTTGGAGATGATGGCGTTGCCGAGGATGTCGGTCTGCTCGGTTGAGGTCTTCGAGCGGGTCAAGAACTGAATCAGCACCTCGGAGCGGTTGTTGGTGAACAAGTTGTTCTGGATGCGCGTATAGCTGTCCAGCGTGCTGACCACCGGCACAAACGGCACAATCACAAACCCGTCGCCGGCATCGTTAGGGTTCTTGGGGAAGAACCACTGGCCCTGCCGGTTGGTGATGCTGCTGAACTCGTTGTTGCGCAGGATGACTGGGTCGCTGCCGCTGCCGCTGTTCTCGATGGCGATGATGCCGGCAGACGAGGCTAGGGTGACACCGCTGAAGGTACTGTTGGCAATCACCGCGTTGGTACTGCCGTTGATGATGTTCATCAGCGAAATCGTGCCGAGGTTGCTTGGGAAGTCGGTGAGCGACAGGTTTTCGACTAGGGCGTTATCGGCATCATCCAGCGTGACGGCGCGCGGCGCAGGTTGAATAGAGGTGTTGAAGGCCTGCGCGCCGCGCATCACAAAGCCAGACAGCGTGAAGTCTGACCGCGACTCGACCACCACGCCCGCCGAATAGCTGCGGAAAATCGGGTCGAAGCGGGCGTGATAGGTGTTGTTGATGTACAGCTCGCTGTTGCCATAGTCGCCGGTGGTGACGGTGTTATAGCCATAGATGCCGACCCCGTTGGGGTGGGTGCTGTCGCTGAACACAAACGGGGTGACGTATTCGCCCGGCAGCACCACCACACAGCGGTCTGCACCGGCGTCGGCCTGCACCTTGGCGGCATGGGCCACACTGGTATAGGGCGCGCCCAGCGAGCCGTCCATGCTGCCGCCGATGTTGTATGGGCCGGCATAGACCACCCCGCCCGTGCAGCGCCCATCGGGCAGGTCATCGGGCACGGCAAACAGCGGGATGCCCGAGAACTGCGCGTCGTTGTCATAGCTGGGCCGCCCCAGCACCGAAAGCCCGCCGCCGGTCACCATGTCATAGCCGTTGGGCTGATCCATCGGCAGGTCGATGGCGTGCCCGCGCAGGTAGTTGCGGATGTTGCCAAACGGCTGTGGCACGCCGCTGAAGGCGGTGTTGAGCGGGTTCTGGCGAATCAGCGCCACCATGCCGGCCACGTGGGCCGCGGCGGCCTGCGTGCCGCCAAAGCCCTCAAGGCACAGCGTAAAATCGTTGACGAAAGTCTGCGAGGTGTGCACCTGCGCCACGCTGGCGATGTCCGGCTTGACCGAGTTGGCCGGATACGGCTGGGCCGGCAGGCCCGGCGCGTCGCCGCCCGTGCCATAGATTGGGCCGGTGGAGCTGTACGGCAGTTCTGGATAGCTGCCCTCGCGGTTGGCGCATACTGCCCCCACCGCAATCGCATCTGCCGAGTCGGCCGGGCGGGCCAGCGAGCCGGCGGTGATGGCGGTCGGCGGGGTGCTCAGCGAGCTGTCCGGCCCGCTCACGCTGACCTGCACCAACACGTCCGAGGCGTTGCCACTCAGGCCGCTGACGGCGAGGGTGGCGGTGCAGTAGCCGCTCAGGTCGGTGGTGCAGCTGGCCGGCAGAGTCCATTGATAGGCCGGATTGCCGCTGCCGCGCGCCGGCTTGCTCTGGGCGCTGAAGCCCGCCCCGCTCAGGGTGGCCGACAGGTCTTCGCGCGCGCCGCCGCTGACGTGCGGGTTGCCGTCCCAGTCGTTCCAGCTGATGTCGATGGTCTGGCCCGGGCGGGCGGTCAGCGTCAGGGTGACGCTGGCGCTGGTGGCCAGCTCGAAGGCCCGATAGCTGGTGCGCATGTTGCCGGCAGCCACAATCACCACCGCGCCGGCGCTGCGGGCGTTGGCGATGGCGGCATACACGTTCTTGGTCTCGTTGCGGCCAAATGTGCCGTCGCCCGGGCTGAAGCTAGCCCCAAACTCCGAGCCAATCACAATCACCTGATGGTTGGCGGCGGCGGCGGTAATCGCATCGAACAGGCGGGCGCTGTTGGTGATTTTGTAGAGGGTGACGCGCGCCTGTGGGGCGATGTCGCAGATGATTTCGGCCATGTTCAGGCCGCGACCGCTGTCACCGGCGGCCGGTGCGCCAAAACCAGAAGCCATCGCCACGTTGGGATAGCTGCTCAGACAGGTCAGGTCAGGTTGGCGGCCAGCAGGGATGTTGGACGATGCGCCAAAGCCAAAGTCCATCAGCGCGATGCGGATGCCCGCGCCCAGATAGCCGGCCTGATGCCACGGATACGCCCCAACGATGTCGAAGCCCGCGCTGGCGCGGTCGATGCCGCCGGCAGGGTCGCGCGTGCCCAGCGTGAACGGCATCGGGTCGGCGGCCTGCGGGGCGCGCGGCCCACGCCATACCGCTGAGTCGGTCTCGATCGGGTCGGGCAGGGTCAAGCTGCCGTCAGGGGTGGCGGTCGGCTGAGGGTCTTCCGTCAGCGGGCCGGCGGTCGGGGTGATGGGCAGCACCGGTTCGTCGGGCAGGGCGGTGCTTTCGGGGGCAGCTTCCTGCGTCGATTCTGGGGTATCGGGCAAGGGCAGCGGCCCATCTTGTGCGGCGCTCAGCGAGGCGGCCAGCACCAGCAGGGCCAGCACCGCCCCAAACAACCGCAGACGTATATCAGAACGGCCAACCATAAGGACTCCTTGTGCAGACACGAGCTTTTAGTGTCATTGTACAAACCGACGCCGATCTTAAGGCTTGCAAGCCCCATTACGCTCACAAACTGAGTCAATTTACGTACAACTGCAACAATTCCGTGACAAAAACCAGCGCCGCTGGCGGGTGTGGCAGGGTAATCGCTTCAAATTTTCTGGTAGGGTCAAAACACATCGCGATGCTTCACGGGCGCATCGCGATGCGCCCATACGCACCATGTTTCCCTCTCATGAGCCAATGGCTGATGTTGAAGCGATTGCGCTGGCGGGTGTGGTAAAATGCGGCAAAAACCAAAAAATCACGGGGAGAGCATCGACATGCAGCGCATCGACGGCCCAGTGCCGTATTACCGCTTCTCGGACGGGTGGGACGGCCTGACGCACGGCATCTTCACCCGCCACGGCGGGGTGAGTGACGCCCCGTTCAGCTCGCTGAATACCGGCGGCCTGCTGGGCGACTCGATCGCCAACGTCCGCCGCAACCACGAGCTGATGTATCAGGCATTGGGGGTGGATGGTGCGCGCGTGGTCACCACATGGCAGGTGCACGGGGTCGATGTGGTGTATGCCGGCGGGCCGGTGCAGGGGCGGCGCTGGATCGCCCATGCCGATGCACTGGTGACCGATAAGCCCGGCCTTGCGCTGGTGATGCGCTATGCCGACTGCACCCCGATTGTGGC
The DNA here is from genome assembly GCA_034431675.1 of Anaerolineae bacterium. Lineage (GTDB taxonomy): Bacteria > Chloroflexota > Anaerolineae > Aggregatilineales > Phototrophicaceae > Flexicrinis. Next base: position 16,496 of record DAOUCZ010000030.1, read on the forward strand.
CTACGACGCGCGCAAGGGCGTCGTGGGGGTGGCCCATGCCGGCTGGCGCGGCACGGTCGATGGGATGGCAGCCCGCCTTGTGCAGGCCATGGTGACGCTGTTTGGCTGTCGGCCATCCGAGCTGCTGGCCGGGGTTGGCCCGTCCATCGGGCCAGAGCGCTATCAGGTGGGCGAGGAGGTGGTGCGGGCGGTGGCGGCCCATTTCGGCAGCACCGACGGCCTGATTCGCCGTGACCCCGCCGACGGCTCGGCTTATCTCAATCTGTGGGAGGCCAACCGCCGCGACCTGCTGCGCGCCGGCGTCGAACAGGTCGAGGTGATGGGGCTGTGCACCGCCACCCGCACCGACGAGTTCTTCAGCCACCGCGCCGAACGCGGCCAGACCGGACGCTTCAGCGCGGTGGTGATGTTGTGAGCGTGCTGACCTTGGAGCAAGCGCTGGCGCAGCGCCAAACCCTGCGCGCACAGGGCCGCCGTTTGGTGTTTACCAATGGGCATTTCGACCTGCTGCATGTCGGCCATCTGGATTATCTGGAAAAGGCACGCGCGCTGGGGGATGTGCTGTGGGTGGGCCTCAACGGCGACCCATCCAGCGAACGCCTCAAGGGCACAGGCCGCCCGATTGTGCCAGACCATGAGCGCGCGCGCCTGCTGGCCGCCCTGCGCTGCGTAGACGGCGTGCTCATCTTTTATGATGACACCGCCGGCGCGCTCATCGAGGCGCTGCGGCCCGAGGTCTACGTCAAAGGCGGGGACTATCACGATAAACCCCTGCCAGAACGCCCGCTGGTCGAGGCCTACGGCGGGCGTGTGGTCTTAATCGATTTGCTGCACGGGCACAGCACCAGCGAGCTGATCCGGCGCGTGCGGGCACTGCCGACCGGCTAGCGCCGGTGGCTTGCAGCGCGTTTAGGGGGCGGGGGCAGGGCGCGCGTCGATGGCGAAGCAGATGGCGGTTTTTTGCCCGTCGCCCACGTCCAGCTTAACAAAGCTGGGCACGACATCGACCTTGAGGCCGCCGCGCTGATCGAGATATTCCATCGCGATGATCACCGCCTTGACCGCCTGATTAACCGCATGCGCACCGATAGCGTGCACATCGACCGCGCCGTCGAGGCGGATGGTGTTGGCAATCGCGCCCGCCACGTCTTTGGGGTTGGATTCCGCGCCTACCCGCAGCGGTTTACGTGGGGGATGGCTAGCGCTTTGAGCAGAGGGGGTTGTCTCAGCCATAGGGAGTCTACGGTATCTTTCTGGATTTATTTCAGGGTGCATTTATAGAATTCATTCTAAACAGAATAGCATGGAAATACGAGTTAAGATATCAGTCCATTACGCACTGTTTCCCTACGCTTAACGCGCCGCCTATCTGTGTCGTATCATCCCCCATGCGCCCTCCCCGTGGGGGGTGGTCTGTATTATCATGAACCACGACATGGAGACCACAACCTTATGACGACTGTTCTGCTGATTCGCCACGCGGTCAATGATTATGTAAAGACCGGCAAGCTGGCTGGCTGGATGCCGGGCGTCCACCTAAACGAAGAGGGGCGTGCGCAGGCCGAGGCGCTGGGGATGCGCCTTGCCGAAGCCCCACTCCACGCGCTCTATACCAGCCCGCTGGAGCGTGCGGTCGAGACCGCGCAGGCCGTGCAAGCCCATCACCCGCACCTGCCGCTGCTGACCTGCGAGGGAGTGAAAGAGGTCAATTTTGGCGACTGGCAGGGCATGAGCCTAAGCGAGCTGCGCAAGCGCAAACTGTGGGAGGTGGTGCAGCACGCCCCATCGCGTGCCACCTTTCCCGCCGGCGAGTCCTTCCCCGACGCGCAGTATCGCGCGGTGCGCACAGTTGACCAGCTGGCACACCAGCATCCGGCGCAGTTGATTGCCTTTTTCAGCCACAGCGACGTCATCAAGCTGATTTTGGCCCACTATCTGGGGATGCCGCTGGACAGTTTTCAGCGCATCGAAATTTCCACCGCTTCCATCAGTACGGTACAATTGGGGCACAGTGCGCCGTATGTGGTGTGCGTCAACGACACCGCCCATCTGCGCCAGCACAAACGCGAGAGTAAGGCTTGACCTATGCCCAACATCGAAATCGACCTCAATCCGGTGGATTTTATCACCATCGGCACTATTGGCCCGAAGGGGCAGCGCACCTTCTATCTACAGGCAGGGCAGGGCCGCCGCTTGCTCTCGATGATTATCGAAAAAGAACAGGCGTGGGCGCTGGGCGATGCCCTGCGTGAACTGCTCGATGACCTTGACCAGCGGCGCGGCCTGACCTCCACGGTGGATATGTCGCGCATGGATATGGACTTGCGCGAGCCGATTGACCCGCTCTTTCGCGTGTCGCGGATGGGGCTGGGCTATGACGAAGAAGAAGACCGCGTGATCTTAATCGCCCAAGAGCTGATGCTGGGCCAGCCCGAGCGCGAGGCCGAGCAGGGCGAGGACGACGCCGGCGACCCTTTCAGCCTTGATGACGACGACGATGACGACGACGACGACGATGCTGCTCGGCCGAGTGTGGTGCGCCTGTGGTGCACGCGCGAGCAGATGAAGGCCCTGAGCGCCCACGGCAGCGACACGGTCAAGCAGGGCCGCGCCGACCCGCGCCTGAATGGGCGTTTGGTGTATTATTGGACATAAGCCGGCGTGTGCTTGCCGGCCCATCGTCCCGTCAAAGAGAGATACGGATGACCCCGCATCATGGATGACCCCGCTCACAGCCCCACCCCCATCCCACCGCCCTCCTTTGACCGTGAGGCGGCCTTTGCCCTGCTGCGCGATGGGGAGATGGCCGAGGTGCACGGGCTGATTCGCAACAGCTCCAACTACACCTTTCTGGTCACCATGCGCGGCGAGGCGGGCGAGCATCACGCCATCTATAAGCCGCAGCGCGGTGAGCGCCCGCTGTGGGACTTCCCCAACGGGACACTGGCCGACCGCGAGCTGGCCTCGTTCCTCGTCAGCGAGGCGCTGGGCTGGCATCTGGTGCCGCCCACCGTGCTGCGTGACGGCCCAAACGGGGTGGGCAGCGTGCAGTGGTTTATCGAGCACGACCCCACCGAAAACTACTTCACCTTTGGCGACCGCGTGAAGGCGCAGCTGCGCTTGATGTGCGCTTTTGACTGCATCACCAACAACGCCGACCGCAAAGGCGGGCACATCCTGTTGGACAAGGGCGGGCGCATCTGGGCGATTGACAATGGCCTGACCTTCAATGTGGCCCACAAGCTGCGCACGGTCATCTGGGACTTTCAGGGCGAGGAGCTGGCCGCCCCGCTGGTGCGCCAGCTGCGCGACCTGCGCGATCAGCTGTGCGACGAGGCCGCCCCGCTCACCACCCGCCTTGCTCAGCACCTCGCCGCCGGCGAAATCACCGCCTTCCGCCACCGCATCGAGCGCCTGCTCAAATCGGGCCGCTACCCGATGCCCGGCGCCGGCGGGCCGCATTATCCGTGGCCGCCGGTCTAGGCCGCACCCTTAAGCCTGATGGACTGTATTGGTCTGATCGCTGCGCGTATGCTTTAAGATGAAGACTGTAAAACCGTCGGCAGAAACCCTGTCGGCGCGTTTTTTGTGCCTGCTGTGTCAGGCAAAAGGGGATGCGCCATGGCGCACGCTGCACACATCACCGAATCGACCAACTCAGAAACCGCCCGTATTGAAGACCGCAATTATTTTCACCTGTTGATTGAGGTGGCGTGGTTTGGACTTGCCCTTACGGCCACTGCGCGCTTTTTGTCGGTGTTTGCCATCCGCCTTGGCGCATCCCCCATGGAGCAGGGCCTGCTGCAAGGCCTGCAAGGCCTGACGATGGGGCTGGCGACCTTTGCTGTTGTGCACTGGCGTAATCGTTTTCGTACCACGCTTCAGGCCATCAACCTGCCGGGGATTTTCTTTCGGTTTTGGTTTTTGCTGCCGGTGTTCACCCCACTCTTCCCCGCCGATTGGCAGATTCCTTGGCTGCTGTTTTCGGTGGCGTTTACCGGCGTGGCGCAGGGGGTGGTTGGGCCGCTGTTCTCCGTCCACATGCGCGAGTCGGTCAGCGGCGCGCGCCTGAATGCGCTGTCAAGCAGGCGCTTTGCCGCCATGAACATCGGCCTGGGCATCACCTCGGTGGCGTTTGGCTGGCTGCTGACGCACCTCCCCTTCCCGCTCAATTATCAGGTGATGTTTGGTGGCGCGTTTGTGATGGGCATGATTAGCCACTGGCACGTGATGCAGTCGCGCACGCTGTATCCGGTGGAGAGCGCGCCGACAGATCAGCCGGCAGACACCCCGCGCGTGCCGGTGTGGCGGCTGAAGGGCTGGGGGGTGGTGATTGCCGCCAGCTTGCTCACCCATCTGGCCTTCCTCAGCGTCAACGCGATCATCCCGATGGTGCTGGTCAGCGAGATGAAAGCCGACGAGGCCTATATGGGCGTGTTTGGCCTGCTGGAGCTGTTGGGGGGCATCACCGCCGGCCTGACCGGTGAGTGGTTCTTGCGCCGCCTCAGCCCGCGCCGCCTGACCGGTCTGGCGGTGGGCATGACCGCCGCTGCGCCGCTGTTTGTGGCGCTTGCCCCGTCTCTGACCGTGGCGCTGGGCGGCGCGATGCTCAATGGGCTGGGCTGGACGCTGGTGGCGATTGGGCTGTATGCGGTGCTGGTGGAGCGCACGCCCAGCCATGCCATGCCGCAGGCCACCATGATTTATCACCAGATGCTGGCGCTGGGCACGTTTGTCGGCCCGCTGATTGGCAGCTCACTGGCCGGTTGGGGGCTTGACCTGACGTGGGTGCTGTTGATTGGGGTGGGCCTGCGGCTTGCCGCTGGCCTTGTGCTGGGCATCACCCGGGCCGACCTTGTGGCTGTGCTGCGCCCGCGCCGCGCTGCGCCGCAGGTGCTCTAGGCCCAAAGTGCGTCAAAGCCTGCCCCCTGTTTGGCCGTGCCAGACAGGGGGTTTTTGTTGGACAGGGTGAGATGAGATGGTGCTGTGGTCAGCCCCCGTTGGTGTGCCACGCCTTGATGTGCGGTAGGGCCTGCCGATAGCCAATATCGACCAGCTGGCGATAGTTGCTGAAGTCGAGGCCGCCGATGCTGCCCGGCTCAATCTGGATGATTAGGTCATCGTCGTGCCCTTGCAGCGAGGTCTTGATGCGCAGCACGTTGAACAGCTCAATCGAGCGCACCACCAGCCCGGGCATCGAGGGCAGCTGCATCTGCTTGCCAAACGGGTTGAGGCGGTTGAGCAGCACCCGCCACCCCGACAAATACTCATCGGTCACGCTGTAGAACGGCACATTGTCGTTCAGCGGTGAGGCCAGTACCCCAATCAGCCGCCCGCCACCCAAAAACTCACGTGCGGGGGTGGTCGGGAAGTTATCGAGCAGCCCGCCGTCCACCAACACCTCACCGTCCATCAACAGCGGGGTGAACACGCCCGGGATGGCGGTGGTGGCGCGGATGGCGCGCCGTGCCAGCCCGCTGCGATGGATCATCGGCTCGGCGCGCGACATGTTGGACGACAGGGCAAAAAACGGCGTCCAGAAGTCTTCGATCATCGTGTCGCCAAACACGTCTTTATAGACCTGCGAAATCTTGCGCGAGGTCATCAGCGAGACCAGCGGCACGGTATAGTCAAAGATGTGGCGGGGGTTGGCAAACTTGGCGGTGGCCTCGGCCAGCGCGTCGGCGGTCGGATACAGCACATAGCCGGCGGCCACCAGCGCCCCGATACTCGTTCCGCACAGCAAATCCAGCTCGATGCCGACCTCTTCGAGCGCCTTAATCACCCCGATATGCGCCAGACCGCGCGCGCCGCCCCCGCTCAGCACCAGCCCAATCGAGCGGCCCAGCATCCGACGGGCAAGGCGGCGCAGATGCTGCCCCGCCCCACTGCGGATGTGATGGTGCGCCCGCACCACCCGTCGGCTCAGCCAATCGGCAGTGCCGGTGGGGTGAGCGGTGTTGGCGGGGTGCAGCAGCACCAGCTCCAGCGCCAGATTGGGGTGCTGCTGGCGGATGGCCTGCTCCACGCGCGTGACGTTGGCCGGCTGACGCGCATCGGCCACCAGATACACCCGATCGGCTTGCCGTACGCAGCGGCGCGTCCATGTCGTCCAGCCCGGCTGCCCGACATACAGCAGGGTGTCATATTCGTTTTCAAGGTTGCTCAGCCAGCCGGCTACGCCCGCCCCGCCCGGGTCATCGGTATCGATGTCGTGGGCATTGGGCGTGCCATAAGCGCGGTCAAAGCTCTCGGCGTCCAGCTGAAGCGTCTTGCCATACTGCCCGATCGCCTCACTCAGGCCGCTCAGAAAACTGCTGGTCAGCGGCCCATGGATCGGGATAACCGCCACATTCAGGCAGACGCGGGCGCGCTGCGCCTTGCCGCTCTGCACGCGCTGCTGGCGGCGCACAAGGGTTTGGGTGAAGTGCAGCATGGTGTTGGGCTGCCGCTCGAACAGCCGAAAGAACACCTCGCGCGTGATGCGCACCGCGTGCGTCTCGCGCACGGCGTAGACCGTGGCACTGCGCAGCTCGTCGGTCAGCAGGGCAAACTCGCCCACTGTCTCGCCGCTGACCACATCACCGACGATGCGTTCGACGCCAAGGTTATCGCGATAAGTCACGCGCAGGCGTCCGGTGACCACCACGCACATATCCGTGCCGCTGTCCCCCTGATAAAACAGGTATTCGCCCGTCTCCAGCGACATCCATTCCACCTCGTCGTGCAGCCATGCGAGGTTTTCCGGGTCGATGTCGCCGAACACGCGCGTCAGCACAATATCCAGCTGTGCGCCGTATAAGGTATTGAAATCGGTCATAGCTGTGCCTTTTGTGCCTCCAACCCGCGCAGTGTGCGCTCGGCCCATGGCAGGGTCAAGCGGTGATAGAGCATCGCACCGATGGCGCGCACCCCGACCGGACGTCCGGCCTTCAGGGCCGCCCATGTCTTGCGACTGCGATAGTCTTTGTGGACCACGGTATGAAGCTGACGGTAGAACTCGGTTTTGAACGGCCCGCGATAAAGCATGGCAAGGTCTTGACTGTCCACCCAGTTGGCGCGCTCGCCCAGCTCCAGCTTGACCCGCTCATAAAACGGCGTGCCCGGCAGGGGATAGCTCACGCTGATGCCGATGTCGTCGGGCAGCAGGTCACGCACCATTTGCAGGGTGCGCTCGATGTCGGCGCGCGTCTCGCCCGGATAGCCAAACTGCAAGAAAAACGCCACCTGTATCCCATGGGCGTGCAGCTGGCGTGTGGCCTGATAAATCTGCTCGACTTGTGTGCCTTTTTGCATGGCGTCAAGGATTTTTTGCGACCCCGACTCAGCGCCCACCCACACGATTTTTGCTCCGGCACGCGCCAGCGCCGCAATCGTGCTGCCGCGCAGCAGCAAGTCGACGCGGTTGAGCGACTTGAACGGGATATGCACCCCCTGCCGCTCAAGCTCATCGGCAAACTGCTCAATCCAGCGGTCTTGGATGCCCATGATGTCGTCCATAAACCACACATGGTCTGGCCCGACGTGATCGCGCAGCCAGCGCATCTCGTCCACCACGCTCTGCGGGCTGCGCACGGCATAGCGCTGCCCCCAGATGGGCTTGGCGCACCAATTGCAGTGGAACGGACAGCCGCGCGTGGTCACCATGTTGACGCTGAAATAGCCGTGATGCTGATACCACGCCTGCTTATAGGCTGGCCAATCCACCAAGTCCCATGCCGGCAGCGGCAGGCTGTCGAGGTCTTTGAGGGTGGGGCGCGGCAGGGTTTGGACGACCTCGCCGGCAGGGCCAAGCGTGGCAAGGCCGGCGATTTCGACGGGCAAGCGGGCGGGTGGGGCAGGGCGCAGCAGCTGCGACAGCAGCTCGGTCAGGGTTTGCTCGCCCTCGCCCATGATGACCGCGTCTGCGCCGGCCCGTAGGTACAGCTGCGGGTGATCGGTCATGTCTGCGCCGGCCACCAGCACCATGCATCCGCGCTGCTTGGCCATGCCGATCATCTCAAAGGCTGCCTCGCGCATCCGCAGCAGCGACATCTTGCTGAGATAATTGAAGTTGTCCTCATACAGCACGGCCACGCGCGGGCGGTGTTGGGTCAGCGCGGCGTCCCACTCGGCGGTGGACTGGGCCAACATGGCGTCGAACAGCGCCACCTCAAAGCCGGCCTGACGGGCCACAGCCGCCGCATAGAGCGTCCCCAGCGGGGGATAGGGCTGCATGGCGCGCCACAGTTTGGGGTCAAACCGCAGATAATACGATTGGCCGAAAAGTACGTCCGTCATGATGTGACATCCATCGCGCCGTCTCTGACGACGATTATAACCGGATTGTGTGCGGCTGCTACCTTGGCCATCCTGCACGAAATCTGGCTGCGATGCTGGGGCAATCAGCCCACCGCTACAGCTCGCCCGACAGGCCGTGCACGTCCTCAATCACGATTAGGCCAAGGCGTAGGGCGCGCAGGGCCGCCCCGTGCCGGTCGGGCGCGCCCAGCTTGTCCATCACCTGTGCCAGCAGCTCAATCACCTCGGCAAGGTCGATGCCCAGCTCGCGCGCGATGTCCTCGTTTTCGTAGCCGGCGGCCACGCGCTGAATCAAGCGGGTTTCGACCTCGTTAAGCAGCGGCTTTTGCCCGCCGCCCGCGCCCAATAGGCCGGTCACCACCTTTTCGGCCACGCCTGTGCCCAGCACCAGCTGGCCGCTCATCACCTTTTCGACAGAGCTAAGCAGCTCTTCTTGGTCAGCAGACTTGAGCATATAGCCGTGTGCGCCGGCCCGCAGCGCGCGCACGATGTAGACGTCCTCTTCGCGTCCGGTCAGCACCATCACTTTGACTTGTGGGGCGCGTTTGCGGATTTCGGGCAGGATTTCTAGCCCGTTGCGCCCGGGCATATTCAGGTCAAGCAGCAGCAGGTCGGGCTGTACGGCCAGCACTTTCTCGAGCGCGGTCTCGCCGTTGCCGGCCTGCGCCACCACCACATAATTGCCGCTCGATTCGAGCATGCCGGCCAGTGTTTGGCGCAGCAGGGTATGGTCATCGGCCAGCATGATGCGCAGGGTGCGGGTGCGCTCGGTGGAGCTGGACACGCGCGTGGAGCGCGGCGGCCCGCCAATCTCTTCGCCCAAGGCCGACTCGTTCAGTGCAGCCTCGAGCGCCTCGGCCATCTGCGCGGCGGTCTGAAAGCGGCGCGCCGTCTGCTTTTCGAGCGCCTTGAGGATGACCGCCTCGAGCGCGCTGGGGAAGCCCGGCACATACAGCCCCATGGCCGGCGGGGCAGACTTGACCTGCTGGAGCAGCAGCGAGGCGATGTCGTCGCTGTTGAATGGCAGTTTGCCGGTGGCCATCTCATACAGCACGATGCCCAGCGAATAGATGTCGGTGCGCGGGTCAAGGTTTTGGCCCTGTGCCTGCTCGGGTGACAAATAGGCCGGCGTGCCAATCACCATGCCGTGGGCGGTGACGCGCTGGGTCTCTTTGGAGATGGCCAGCCCCATATCCATGATTTTAATCTGGCCCTCGTGGGTGACCATGATGTTGGCCGGCTTGATGTCGCGGTGGACGATGCCTTTTTCGTGGGCATAATGCAGCGCGCGTGCCACCTGCGCCCCCAATCGCACCAGCGTTTCGGGCGGGCTGGGCACAAACTTGGACAGCGGATGTCCCTCGACGTATTCCAGCACCAAAAACGGGCGATCCCCTTCTTCTTCCACATCATACATCGCCATGATGTTGGGGTGATTGAGCTGCGCGGCGGCGTGCGCCTCTTGCATAAAGCGCTTGCGCGTGGTCTCGCGCACATTGGGCAGCAGCACCTTGACCGCCACGTTGCGTCCGAGGCGTTCATCGGTGGCGCGATAGACCGCCGCCGTCGAACCCTCGCCGATAAGCTGGAGAACCTGATACCGATTGCGGAGCTTTCGCCCAATCATAACGTATGACCGCCGCTTCCTATCGACCTGTCTGGAGCATACACAGAATGTACCACATTTGTAACATGTTGGCAGGTCAAGTTGGGGGCGCAGTGCCGCATCTGCCCAAAACCCGTACATGGGATTTAAGCATTACCCACCCCTTGCCGTGTACTGTATCATAGAGGGTGATTTGTGTACCGCTTATAAGCACCCCGCACGGAAAGGTTTGGTTCATCATGGTTGAGGATGTCTTAAAAGAAACGCGCCAAAAGATGAAGGCCACGCTCAGCGTCTACGAGCAAGACCTTGCCGGCTTGCGCTCCAACCGCGCATCGACCGGTTTGGTTGACCGCCTTGTGGTGGATTATTATGGCACTCCCAGCGAACTGCGCTCTTTGGCCAACATCAGCACCCCAGAGCCGATGCAAATCCTGATCCGTCCGTTCGATACCGGTACGATTAAAGCCATCGAAAAGGCGATTATGGAGGCCAACATCGGCGCGCGCCCCAACGTTGATGGCGCACAAATCCGCATCAACATGCCGCCCCTGACCCGTGAGCGCCGTATGGAGCTGATTCGCGTGCTGCACAAGCGTGCCGAAGACGCCCGCATCTCGCTGCGCAACATCCGCCGCAGCGCCATTGACGACCTCAAGGACTTCGAAAACGAAGGCATGATTTCGGAAGACGAATTGGCCCGCGGCGAGAGCGAAGTCCAAAAGCTGACCGATCAGTTCATCGGGCAGGTCGAAGACCTCACCAAGGGCAAAGAAAAAGAAATGATGGAAGTCTAGCCGCAGGTCGGGGTGAAACCCACCTGCGCGCCCGTTTCGCCCCGTCTGTTATGCAGGAGATTGAGCATGGCCGCCAGCAGCATCGCACCGCACACCCCCCCCGCCGATCCACGCTTGCCAGAACGCATCCCGCGTCATGTCGCCATCATCATGGACGGCAACGGGCGTTGGGCCGCATCGCGCAATTTGCCCCGCTCCGAAGGACATCGGCGCGGCACCGAAAACCTGCGCACCATCATCCGCGCGGCGGTCGAGTTTGGTGTCGAAATTCTGACCGTCTATGCCTTTAGCACTGAGAACTGGGGCAGACCCCGCCGCGAGGTGCGCCTGCTGCTGCGCATCCTTGAGATGGTCATCGACCGTGAGCTGCGCGAACTGCACGAGAACGGCGTCCAAATCCGCCATATCGGCGAGCTGTCTGGCATCCCCGAAAACCTTCAGCGCAAGGTGCGCCAAGCCTGCGACCACACCAAAAACAACACCCGCCTGATCCTAAATGTCGCCTTCAATTATGGCGGGCGCGACGAAATCGTCCACGCCGTGCGCCGCATCGTGCAGGCCGGCATCCCCGCCGATCAAATCACCGAAGAGACCATCGCCGCCCACCTGTATACCGCCGGCCTGCCCGACCCCGACCTGATTATCCGCACCAGCGGCGAGCTGCGCGTCAGCAACTTTCTCATCTGGCAAGGCTCGTACAGCGAATACTACGCCACCCCCGCCTATTGGCCCGATTTCAACCGCGATGAGTTCCTTGCCGCCATCCTCGACTATAACCGCCGCCGCCGCCGCTTTGGCCTGACCGACGCGCAAATCGACGGCGATGACGACGGCGACGACGACGACGAATAGCCCCCAGCGCTCTATTGGGGCAGCAGGGCCTTCATGCGGTCAAACATAAAGCGGGTGGCCCGCCGCGGACTCAGGCGGTACAGCCAGTTCATCAGGCTGGCATCGCGCCCCACATACACCTGAAACTGGTCACGCGCCATCCCGTCGATGATGGTGCGGGCGGCTTTGTCTGCCGGCGTGGTCGGAAAGCTGCGCGCGGCCTGCTCACTGCCCGCCGGCGCGCTGATGTTCACCCCCGAATTTTTGGAGATGTTGGTGGCAATCGCGCCCGGAAAGACCACCGTCACCCGCACTGGGCTGTCCAACAGCTCGGCATACAGCCCCTCCGTCAGCAGCTTGACCGCCGCCTTGGACGCCCCATACAGCGTTTGGCCGGGCACCGGGAAGAACCCGCCCATGCTGGAGATGTTGACGATGTGCGCCTGCGGCCTCGTCAGCAGGTGCGGCAAAAAGGCCTTCACCATATAAATCACGCCGTACAAATTGACCTGCAGCACGCGCTCAATCGCCTCGTACTCCAGCGCATTGAGCCGCACAAACGGCTGGATGATGCCGGCGTTGTTAATCAGGCCGTCCACTCTGCCATGCGCCGCGATGACTGCCGCCGGCAGCGCCTCGACCGCCGCACGGTCGGCCACGCTGGCCACATGCAGGCTCAGCTTGTCGCGGTCAGCCCCCAACAGGTCGGCGGTCTCGTGCAGGTTCTGCTCGTTGAGGTCAACCGCGGCCACCCGCGCCCCGCCGGCAATCAGCTGCCGCACCAGCTCACGCCCGATGCCGCTGCCCCCACCGGTCACCACAATCACCTTACCGTTAATCTGCATGATGACTTCTCCTGTTTTCGACCGCTGCTGCTTTCTTTTATTGTACCCCCAATCGGGTTATTCAAACCTTAATTTGACGTAATCTGCGGCGCGCCGGCAAATCGGTGGGCCGCCGTAAGCCCCGCCCATCCGATCGCGTCTGATGGGCGGTATCGGCATCATCCCAAGGACGGCCCTATGTTCCCGCTCGATGACGTTCTGCTGCGTCTGCGCAACCGCCACCTGCTGCTGATGCAGCGCACCCTCAAGGCCATCGGCCACGTGATACGCGCCACCCCCACCGAAGACCTGACCACATGGCGCGACGGCGGCCCAGACGGCTGGACGGCGCTGGAGGCCCTGTGCCACCTGCGCGATTTCAACGCCATCTTTCACGAGCGGGCCAAGCAGGTGCTGACCGAGGACACGCCGCGTTTTATCCCCCGCGACCACCTGCAAATGGTGATTGACCGCCAATATAACCAGCAAGACCCGCTGGCGGTGCTGCAAGACATGGAGGCCGAGCGCGCGCGCCTTGTGGCCACCTATGAGGCCGCCACCCCTGAGCAGCTTCAGCGCACCGGCATCCATGCCGAGTATGGTCTGCTCACGCTCTACGACCTGATGCAGCAGGTCGGGCATCATGATGCCGACCATCTGGAGCAAATCACGCGCATTTTGCTGCTCAAGCAGCGCTAATCCGCACACATCAACTCCACATCCCCATCTGCGGGGTGGTGCTGTAAACTGGGGACAACGAACATTGTCCCCGTTTTTTTAGCCCCAAGGAGACCCCATGGCTACCCCCCATCACGACTACGGCAGCGGCGCGATTTTTCTGTTGGTCGGGCCGGGCGGGGTGGGCAAAAACACGCTGATGCAGCGCGTTCTGCCCCGCTTTGACGACCTGCATCAAGTGCCGACTGCTACCACCCGCGCCATGCGCCAAGGGGAGCAGGAAGGGCGCGAGCATTACTTCATCGACGAAGCCACCTTTATCACATGGCGCGATAGCGATAAGCTGGTGGAGTGGGAAGAGGTGCACCCGGGCAAGTGGTATGGGGTGGTGCGCGCTCCGCTGGAAGAGGCCTTCCGCGCCGGCACGTTCTTGATTGCCGATGTCGAGATGGCCGGCGCGCAAAAAGTCAAAGCCGCCTATCCTGACAACACCGTGCTGATTTTTATCGCCCCGCCCGCCGAAGGCGATAAAAACCCGCTGGAGGTGCTGGAAGAGCGGATGCGCGCGCGCGGCGAGAAAGAAGAAGGCATCGCCAAGCGCATGGCCCGTGCCCCGCGCGAGATGCTGTTTTCTGCCCAGTGCGACGTCATCATCGTCAACGACATCACCGAGCGCGCCGCCGATGAGCTGGCTGAGTATATCCGCCGCCAGCGTGAGGCGCGTCTGGTCACTCAGCCCGAATAGCACGGCACGGGATGCCCCCACGCCGCTGTGTCATCAGGAGACAACCCCCATGAGCGCGCTTGCAGACCATCACCGCGCCGCCGGCGCATCGGTTGCGCCAGACGGCATCCCACAGGCCTATGCCGGCCTTGCTGCCGAATATGCCGCAGCACAACAGGCCGCGGTGCTGCTTGACCGCAGTCACGAAGGGCGGGTGCGCCTGCACGGCGCGGACGCGCTGGCCCTGATTCAGCGCACCAGCACCAACGATGTGCTGGCGCTGCGGCAGGGTGGGCAGGGCTGCGCCACCGTCTTTATCAGCCCGATTGGGCGCGTGCTTGACCGCGTGGAGGTGTGGCGGATGGTCGATGACAGCGTGCTGCTGCTGACCGCGCCAGCGCGCGGCGCGGCGGTGCGCGCCTATGTGCAGCAGAACATCTTCTTTCGCGATAAGGTGACAGTGGCCGACGTCACCGCCGACAGCGCCCAATTGGCCCTGCACGGCCCGCAGGCCGCCGCCGTGGCCGACGCGCTCAGCCCGGGCGTGTCGGCCTTGCCGGTGTTTGGGCATCAGCCGGCGCAGGTCGGCGACCTGCGGTTCGACATCGGGCGGGCCAAGCCGCTGCACGGCGACCACTTTCGTATCGTATGCGCGGCAGCGGATGCCCCTGCCGTCTGGCAGGCCGTGCTGCATGCCGGTCAGCCGTTTGGATTAATGCCCGCTGGCAGCGCGCTCTACAACGTGCTGCGCATCGAGTCTGGCACGCCCGGGGTGGGCCGCGAGCTGACCGAGGAGTACATCCCGCTGGAGCTGGGCCTGTGGGACGAAGTCAGCTTTGCCAAAGGCTGCTACACCGGTCAAGAAATCATCGCGCGCATGGAAAGCCGCGGCAAGCTGGCCAAAACGCTCGTCCGGCTGACGCTCGATGCGCCGGTCGATGTGCCGGCAGACCTGCTGGTGGACGGCAAACGCGCCGGACTCCTCACCAGCAGCGTCAGCACCCCAGATGGGCGGCATGTCGGCATCGGCCTGCTCAAGCCCGATTACGCCGAAGCCGGCACGCGCTTGCAGGTCGGGATGGTCGGTGGGGTGGTGCGCTAGGCGGGGCATTGGGGCAAACTGCACCCCCAAAAGGTGACAAACATCCGCTGGCAAACCCGACTCAATTCGACTAAACTTACCAATCAACCTGTAGGTTTATGTAGGTTTTTGAACCTTTTGGAGTGTTCCCCTGTGAGCGCAGTACACGCTACCACCCCAAGCCTTCCGGCGCAGAATACGCCGGCACTGACAGCAGGCGCGCCACGCGGCCTGCTTATCCTGACCGTCGTTACCGCCTTGGCGGTGCTGATTGGGCTGTATCTGGCCCTGTGGTGGGTCGGCCCTGACCCCGATCAGGGGGAGGTGCAGCGCCTCTTTTATATCCACATGCCGTCGTTCTTTGGCGCTTTTACCGCGTTTGGTGCTGCGGTGGTGGCCGGCGTGCAATATCTGCGCACGCGCCACCCGCGCTGGGATGCCTTGGGCGTCAGCGGGGTAGAGGTCGGGCTGGCGCTGTCGCTGGTCAACCTGCTGACCGGCTCGGTGTGGGCGCGCCCGATCTGGAACACGTGGTGGACGTGGGACCCGCGCCTGACGTCGGCGGCCATCATGTGCCTGACCTATGCGGCCTATCTGATGCTGCGCGGGGCGATCGAAAACCCCGACCTGCGGCGGCGTTTTTCGGCGATTTATGCCATCATCGCCATCAGCACCGTGATTTTGACGCTGGTCATCATCCGCATTCGCCCCGATACTATCCATCCGGTGGTGGTGGGGGCTAGCCCACAGAACGCCGAGGGCACGTTTGAGGCCACCCGCAGCACCGCCATCGCCCTGCTGCCCAATCTGGCGATCTGGGGGGTGCTTGTCCCGTGGGCCTTGATGTGGTGGCGCGTGCGCCTGCAATCGCTGATTGAATTTGTGGCAGCGCGCAAGGCCGCCCTGCTCGAAAAGACGGAGGGCTAACCCGATGCCGCAAAATGCCGATTATCTGTGGTTGGGGATGGCCATCTCGGCCTTGATTATGGGCCTGCTGGTGCTCAGCATCATCACCCGTGCGCGCAGCCTGCGCAGCGACCTTGCGATGCTGGATGAACTGGAGCGCGAATAGCCCTGCGGGGTGACCCGACACGGCCCAGACCGCGCCCTCTCGCCCCTTCATCTGCCGCAGGTGAAGGGGCGTTTTTTGGGGTGAATCAACACACAGAGGGGTGAACCATGCCGATGGTGCGTCGGATAATGCTGGTGGGCGGCGTGATGGCCGTGCTGATGGCCGGCCTGCTGCTGGATTTGCGCGCGCAGGGGCTGGTGTGGCAGCTGTTTTGGTCGGTGAGCGGCGAAGAAGCCCCGCTGGCGCAGCTGCGCGGCTTTGGCGAGTGGTTGGGCAACCTCAGCAGGCCGCAGCCCAGCTTCGAGGCGGTTGTGCCCGTCCAGCATACCGGCGACAAGCCCTATGGCATCAACACCTTTTTGCAATTGGAGGCCGATTCCGCCAAGGTGGCCCGCCAGATTGAGGACATCAGCGCGCTGGGCTTTGCGTGGATACGCCAAGAATTCCCGTGGGAAGACATCGAAATCCACGCCAAAGGCGACTTTGAAGACCGCCGCAACGTGCACATCGTGGGCGTGGTCAGCGCGTGGGATAAATATGACCGCATCGTGCAGCTGGCCGAGCAGGCCGGCCTGAAGATACAAGCCCGCCTGAGCAATCCGCCGCAGTGGGCACAAGCCCAAGATGCCGGCGACATGGCCCCCCCGCAGCAGGTGCAGGATTATGTGGATTATGCGGTGGCGGTGGCCACACGCTACCGCGGGCGCATCCACCACTATCAAATCTGGAACGAGCCGAACATCTACCCCGAATGGGGCGACCTTGAGCCAATCAACCCCGAGGCCTATACCGAGCTGCTGTGCCGCACCCATGATGCCCTCAAGGCCGTTGACCCCGACATCGTGGTCATCAGCGGGGCGCTTGCCCCTACCGTGGCCCTGAATGACCGCGACCTGAACGATTTTGTGTTTTTGGAGCGGATGTACGCCGCTGGCGCTGGGGCGTGCTTTGATGTGCTGTCGATGCAGGGCTATGGCCTCAACAGCGGCCCGACCGACCGCCGGATGCGCCCGACCACCGTCAACATCAGCCGCAACCTCTATATCCGCGAGCTGATGGTGCGCCACGGCGACGCGCATAAGCCGATCTGGATCAGCGAGGCGGCATGGAACAGCGTGCCCTCCGAGGACGAGTATCCCGAGCCGATTGACGCGCGCTACAACTTTGGTCAGGCCACGCCCGAACAAGCTGCGCGTTATATGCCGCTGCTCTATGAGCGAGCCAAGCGCGAATGGCCGTGGGTAGGGGTGATAAACTACTGGTTCTACACCCTACCCGACGACAGCCGCCGGCACGAATCGATGTACTACTTTCGGATGGTCGATCCGGATTACAGCGACGATAAGCCGTCTTATACCCCGCTGCCGGTCTATTGGGCCATGCGGGACTATCTGGCCAACGTGCCGGCGGTGGTCTATCAAGGGGTGCATCAGGCCGGGCAGCATTACGCCCTGCGCACCTATGCCGACGGTCTGACCCCGACCGGCGACCGCATTCCCGCGCCGCTGGTCGCTGCCGATGGCGCGCAGTTTGGCACGGCGGCCCGCGCCGGCGAGCTGAGTTTTGACGCGGTCGGGACGGAGGTCGTCATCCGCTGGCAGGGGGAGCGCCTTGTGCTGCTGCGTGACGGTGACGATACCGCCTATCCCTCTGATGGGCGGCGCTGGGAGGAGCTGACGGTCTCGGTCAGCGCGCTGACGGCACAGCCGGTCGGGCTGCAACTGCTCGCCCCAAGCGGCGAGGTGCTGTTCGACAGCGTGACGGTCTATGACCACAGCGGGCGCAATCTGGCGGTGCTGGCCGGCATCACCGCGGCGGCGCTGCTGTTGATGGTGGGGGCGGCGTGGGCGCTGCGCCGCAGGGCGGCCCGTGCTGCCTAGGCCGCGCGCGCTGCTCGGCCTGACAGTTGAGCCGCTGAGCGTGGAGCACCGTGCCCGTCTGCATTCGCCGGCGCAGGTGGGTGGCGGGGTGGTCATCATCGGGGTGGTGGAGGGCAGCGCCGCCGATGAGGCCGGCCTGCGGCTGTATGATGTGCTGACCGCGTGGGACGCGCATCCGCTGCCCGATCCGGCGGCGCTTGCGGCGCGGCTTGGCGTGGCGGTGGCGGGGCAGCGGGTGGTGTTGAGCGGCTGGCGCGCCCAAACCGCCTATACGTGGCCGGTGGTGCTGCGCCCCCTGCCCACATCGCCCAAAATCCATTAAACTGTCGGCTGTTCAGCAATCCAATCGTGTGGTGGAGACTCCCGCTTGTGAAGAAAGCCCTGCTGCTCACCGCGTTCTGGCTGATGGCTACGCCGCTGCTGCTGGAGGGGCTGATGCGCCTTGCCGCGCCGGTTTTGCCGCCCTATTTGCAGCTGGTGGCGCAGCGCGTGCTGACCGGCGAAGCTCTCGACATCAACCGCATCGGCCTGATGGCGATGGACATCGAACACAACTTTATGATGCGCCCCAACATCGACAACGCACTGTATGGCCCGGGGGCGGGCATCGCGTTTCACGTCAGCACCGTGCAGGTGCAGGGCAGCCGGATGGGCTTTCGCAGTCACCCATTTGCGCTGGGCGACCGGATGGACGTGATGGTGGTGGGCGATTCGTTCTCGTTTTGCTTCACCGAATACCCCGACTGCTGGGTGACGCGCTTTGAGCAGTCCACCGGCCTGCCCACCTTCAACACCGGTCAGGGGTCAACCGGCAGCGTCAGCCATTGGCGCTTTATCGACACCTTTGGGCGCACCTTCACCCCGCCGTTGGTGCTGTGGCAGTTTTGGGTCAACGACTTCAACGAGGATTATCAGCTGGCGGTGCTGCGCGGCGAGCTGCCCGAATCAAGCGTCAAAACCGACGTCCCCGACTATCCCGATGAGGGTGGGCCGCTGCTGCAATGGCTGCGCGCCAACTCGGTGGCGTGGGCGGTGACCGAGGTGGCGCTGGGCGGCGAGGACGCCTACATCAGCGACTTTGAGAAATATCACTTTACCCGCCCCTACAGCGTGACCTTTGGCGACGGGTTCGTGTTGAATTTTGGCCAGAACTACGAGCGCATCGCCACCAACATCCACGACCCGCGCATCTACAGCGGCATCCCCCAGACTCGCCGCGCCCTGCGTGAGGCGCAGCGCGCCGTGAGCGGCTGGGGCGGTCGGCTGGCGGTGATCCTCTTGCCCACGCGCGAGGAGGTCTATCGCCACCTGACCGCGCCGCTGATGGGCGAAGAGGCGGTGGACGCGCTGGGCGCGCCCCGCCGCGTGATGAACGGCATCTGCCGGCTGGAAAACCTGACCTGCATCGACATGCTGCCGATTTTGCGCGATTATGCCCTGCGCGACGTGCCGCTGTACTACGCCGATGACATGCACCTCAACCCGACCGGTAACGCGGTGTTGGCCGCCGAGGTCGAGCGCTGGCTGACCGAGATTGGCTATCTGCCGCTGACGCCTGCCCCCTAAGCCCTGTCCTTTTTTGACCAGACCAACCTGAGGTTTCAAATCACACCATGGCCAAAACCCTGTTTGAACTGTTGGAAGCCCTGCCCGATGAAGATGTGCTGGCCGTCACCAGTGACGCGATGATTAGCGCGCCGGTCACCGAATCGACCGATGACCTGAAGCGCGGGGGCGTGTTTGTGGCGCGGCGTGGGCGCAGCACCGACGGCCACGCCTTTATCCCACGCGCCATCGAGTTGGGGGCGGCGGCCATCGTGGGCGAGCAAGCGCTGACTGACCTTGGCGTGCCCTATGTGCAGGTGCGCGATGCGCAGGCGGTGCTGGGGTGGCTGGCCGCCGCCTACTACGACTTCCCCTCGCGCGCGCTGGTGGTCATCGGCGTGACCGGCACAGATGGCAAGACCACCACCAGCACCCTCATCCACAGCATCCTCAAGCGCGCCACCGGCGGCACAGCCGGCTATATCTCCACCATCGCCGCGGACATCGGCGGCCAAGAGCTGGATACCGGCCTGCACGTCACCACGCCGGGCGCGCCGCAGGTGCAAGCCCTGCTGGCCCAGATGGTCGAGAACGGCTTAACCCACTGTGTGTTGGAGATGACCAGTCACGGCCTTGCACAGGGCCGCTTGGTCGGCGTAGACATCGACGCGGCGGTGGTGACCAACATCACCCATGAGCATCTGGACTATCACGGCAGCTGGCAGAACTACCGCGATGCCAAAGCCACCATGTTCCACATGCTCAAGCGCAGCGCCTATAAATCCGGGGTGCGTGTGCCGGGCGATTTTGAGGCCTATGCGCCCGAAAGCAGCATCCCCAAAATCGCCATCATCAACGTCGATGACCCGGGCGCGCAAACCCTGCTGGACATCCCCGCCGACCTGCGCGTGACCTATGGCCTGCACAATCCCGCCGACTGCCGCGCCGAAAACGTCGATTTGCGCCCGACTGGCGCATCGTTCACGGTGGGGGCGGCCCGCTTTGACCTTGAGCTGGTCGGGGCGTTCAACGTGTATAACGCGCTGGCGGCCATCGCGCTCACCCGCGCGCTGGGGGTCAATTATGCGCATATCGCTGCCGGCCTTGCGGCGGTCAAGCAGGTCTCGGGGCGGATGCAGGCCATTGATGAAGGGCAAAACTTCATCGCGATGGTCGATTTTGCCCACACCCCCAACGCGCTGAAGGTGGCGCTGGAGGCCGCCCGCACCCTGATTGAACCTGGTAAACGTGTGATTGCGGTGTTTGGGTGTGCCGGCCTGCGCGACGTGGAAAAGCGCCGCATGATGGCCGAGACCTCTGCCCGCAGCGCCGACCTCACCATCATGACCGCCGAAGACCCGCGCACCGAGTCGCTGGATGCGATTTTGCAAATCATGGCCGATGCGGCCATCTCGCAGGGGGGCATCGAGGGCCAAACCTTTTGGCGCGTGCCAGACCGCGGCCAAGCCCTATACACCGCCTGCCAGATGGCTCAGCCCGGCGACATCGTGATTGCCTGTGGCAAGGGGCACGAGCAGAGCATGTGCTTTGGCACGGTGGAATACCCGTGGGACGACCGCGAGGCCTTGCGCGCTGCCCTGCGCGGTCAGCCCCTCAAGACCCTGCCGACCGCATCGGCCTGATGCTGAAATGCTGCGCCCTCAGTTGATGGTGGCGTTGCGGAACAGCTTGGCGAAAATCTGGCCAAACCCGACCTCGCGCAGATAGGTGATGTTGTCACCGCTGAACGGGCGGGGCTGCATCTTGAAGTGGGTGATCAGGGCGTTTTGCGGCACGGTATTGGGCACAGCCAGCAGCTCCAGCAGGCTGCTGGTGACCGGCGTGCCGGGCAGGACGCGCTCCATCACCCACACGGCGGGGCGCAGCACCCCAACCGGCGTGGGCACGAACAGGCGCGGGCCGCCCATCACCTTGTGGATGCGCTGTTCGATTTCGCCCAGCGTGAGCACTTCTGGCCCGCCAAGCCCCAGCTCTTGGCCGATGGTGCTGTCGTCGTCGAGGGCACGCACGGCGGCCTCGGCCACGTCGAACCCGCTGACCGGCTGGAACTCGGCCTTGCCCCCGCCAATCAACGGGAACACCAGCGGGGTGATTTTCATCAGGCGGGCCAGGCTGTTAAAGAACTCGTCCTGCGGCCCAAAGATGGCCGACGGGCGCAGCGCTGTCCAGTTTTGGGCGTGGGCGCGCACATAGTCTTGCGCCCGCCCTTTGCTCTTCAAAAAACGATAGGGCAAGCTGCTGTCTGCCCCGTTCTGGCTCATATTGATAAAGCGCGGCACGCCGGCGTCGTTGGCGGCGTCCACCACGTTTACCGTGCCTTGATAATTGACCTCTTCATAGGTTGCGCTGCCTTTTTCGATGGCAATCGCCACCAGATGGATGACCGCGCTGACGCCCTGCATCAGCGGGCGCAGGCTGGCGCGGTCGGTCACATCGCCGTTGACGATCTCGATTTTTTCCCCAAGGCTGCCGAGCCGGATACGGGTTTTTTCGGCATCACGCACCATGGCGCGCACCGGTTTGCCGCGTGCCACCAGCTCCTTGACGATTAAGTTGCCCAGATACCCGTTTGCGCCTGTCACAAGGATGGTCATATGCGCACTCCTTCTTTCTATTACCGGCCAATGGTCAGATTGGCCAATGTGAAGGCGTCCCCCCCGGCAACCGGAAGGCGCACCGCCATATCTTGTGCAGTGTATAGGGCGACAATGAGCCGATACTGAGCGGGCGCTAAATCGTTCGGAATCGCCAGCGCGTGCCGGTCGATAATTGGCTCATCAACCGCCCACGTGTGCAGCGGACGGGTGGCGTTGGCCGGCTGGCTGTCGCGCTGGGCCACCAGCCGACCGTCGGCGTCCAGCAGCTGCACCGTCACCACCACCGGCGCATCGATCGGGGCATCGGCGGCCCACGTCAGCGCCAGCGCCAGCGTGTCGCCGGTGGCCAATTGGGTGCTGCTCAAGCGTGCCTCCAGCAGGGTGATAGACGCATCGCCCAGCGTGAAGCGCGGCGCGTCCAGCGTCAGCCTGACCGGCAGCGCCACCGGCGACAGATAGCGCGCCAACCGCACACTGCCATACCAGCGCTCGCCCAGCGGATAGGCCTCACGCGCCAGCGCCGCCTCGACAATGCCCTGTGGATCACGCTCGGCAGTGCCCCAGAACACCCCATACACGCGCGGGTGCTGTGCCAATATCGACTGCACGGCCTGCTCGGTGGCGGCGCGGTCAGGCTCTAGGCCCACCGGCAGCGGATAAAGCGTAAAGCGCGCGCCCATCCGCCCCGCGGTATATTCAAACACCTCGCGCTGGCCCGCCCCATTCAGGATGACCGCCGCGTCTGCGCCGCCGTCTTGGGCGATGGCCTGCACGATGGCGCGGTAGTCATCGCGCCGAAACTGTGGGTCGTTATACAGCGCATCAAGGCCGGCCCAACCGCCCAACATCAGCGCGGCAGACGCCATCAGCGCGGCAAAGCGTGGCGCATAGCGCGCTATGCGCCCGGGCCGCCGCACCGGCAGATGCCAGACCGCCCACGCCCCACGCCCAATCAACAGCGCCGCGGCCAGCTGCGCCGGCAGCAAAAACTTGAGGTTGGCCGGACGGAACAGCCCCAGCGCCAAAAAGCCCCACAGCGTCAAGCCGGCCCACACCACCGGCAGCAGCATCGCCCACAGCGCCCGCCGGTCAAAGGGGCGCTTGCCGCCGGTCGGCAGCACGCCCATCACCAGCAGCATCGCCGCCGCGGTCGAGATGCCGGTGACCGGATAGGTGATGCCGGTCACCCAGTAGCCCAATGCTACCGGCACAGCCTGCGCCGGCGGTATCGGCAGGCCGGTGCTGCCCCACGTCGTCACCTGACGCAGCGCGGTGGGCAGCCACGGTGCAAACAGCGCCAGCGCCAGCCCATAACTGGCCAACAGCCGCCAAAAGAGGGCACGACTGCGCGCCACCAGCCCCAACCACGCCAAGCCCATCACCCCGTGCATGGCCAGCACGCCGGCAAAGGCATAATTCGTATATAGGCCGGCGGCAGTGGTCAGCGCCAAGGCCAGCACCGCCCGCCGACCGCCCCCCTCCAGCACCACCACCAGCGCCCATGTCGAGGCCGCGCCCCACAGCGCCAGCAGCGCATACATGCGCGCCTCTTGCGCGTAATAAATGCTGAAGGTGTTGACCGTGACCGCCGCCAGCGCCACCAGCCCCGCCGTGCAGCCATATAAGCGCCGCCCAAGCGCAAAAGCGCACGCCCCACTCAGCAGCGAGGCCAGCACCGACAGCATCCGCAGCGCCAGCTCGCTCTCGCCGGTCAGCACCCGCCAGCCGGCCAGCAGCCAATAGTAGCCCGGCGGGTGGATGTCGGCGGCGGCGTTGACCGCAATCTCTGCCGGCGTGCGCAGTGCCTGCCCATAACTGCTGCCCTCGTCGTTCCAAAACGACTGCGCATCCAGTGCGTGCAGGCGCAGCCCCGCCGCCAAGACCAAGACCCCAACCGCCAGCGCCACAATATACCGAGTCATCACGCTTTATCCATCGTTGATGGGTGTCGCCGCCCCAGCGGCGTGAGGACACCCGTTCATGCTCTCAGCTCACCCGCGCGCCGGCTCATACACCATGGCCGCCACCCCAGAACTCAGCATCTGCGCGCGCACCAGCCG
This sequence comes from Anaerolineae bacterium, assembly GCA_034431675.1. GTDB lineage: Bacteria > Chloroflexota > Anaerolineae > Aggregatilineales > Phototrophicaceae > Flexicrinis. Next base: position 40,513 of record DAOUCZ010000030.1, read on the forward strand.
CAGCGTGGTGTTGATGCCATCGGCAAACAGGCGCTTGCCCGCCCCCAACACCACCGGATACACCAGCAGGCGGTACGAGTCCACAAGGTCATGGGCCATCAGCGTTTGCACGAGGCCGGCGCTGCCATACACCAACAAGTCCTGCCCGCTCTGCGCCTTCAACGCACGGATGCCGGCCAGTACGTCTCCGCGGATGATGTGCGAGTTGTTCCAATCGGCCTGTGTGAGCGTGTTAGACACCACATACTTGGGCATCCCGTTGATGCGCGGCGCGCCCTCATCATCGCTGGTCGGCCACGCCGCCGCAAACTCCTGATACGTCACACGGCCCAACAGCAGCGCATCGCTGGTGCTGTCTTCTTCTATCTTAAAGTCGCGCACCTCGTCGTTCCAGTAGGGCATCGTCCATGCGGGATACTCCATCACGCCGTCCAGCGACACAAACTCGGTGACCACAATCCGTCTCATGGGGGTGTCCTTTGCTGACTCATCCGTCACGGTTGAGTATAGACCATTTGTGCGATTTCCAGCAACCCCTCCACAGCCGGCGCGGCCTGAGCCGGCAGGCGGCTGAAGGTCTCATCAAGGCGATACCAGCCGACGCGGATGTGATAGGTATCGGGCGGCAGGTCGGTTGGCCATGTCAGCGCATGCAGGGTGTCGAACCTGCTGCCGGCCACCCATGCCCACGGCGGATAGGCATATGGGGCGCTGTCGGCCTGTGTCAGCCATGCGCCGTTGGAGTCAAAGACCTGCACGGTGACCGAAGCTGGCGGTGGGCCAAACGGCGCAAGCGCTGTCCATGTCAGGCGCAGGGCGGTGGTTTGACCGGCGCGGATGTCGCCCTGCCATGTGTAGCCCTCCAGCTGCACGGCCTCGCCAAACACGGCCTGCAAAGGGGTAGCCGGTGGGGGGTGCGGCGCACCGGCAGCCAGATAGACCGGCCCATCCAGCGTCAGGACAAAGGCGGTTGTGCCGTCGGGCAGAGTCCACGGCAGGGCCGGCGATTCCGGCGCGTCAAACAGCGCGGCCTGAAGCGCCAGCACGTGCGGCCCGTCGGTGGCGCTGGGTTGATCGACGGGTACGGCCAGCAGCGCGCGATATAACGTATCAGCCCGCAGCATCGGGCCAGCGGCCATGCCGGCATAGCGCGTCACCCCGCCCAGCCGCGTCGGCCCATCGGTCAGGGCCAGCGCCAGCACCCACGGGCGTGCACTGTCATCCACCGAAAAATACACCTCCACCCACACCGTCCCGCCGACGGCTGTCGTCCGGTCAAGCACAGTGTATCCGGCCAACGTCCAACCGCCTGCCGTCGCGTTGACCGGCACGGCCTGCGCCGGCAGCTCGGATACGTTGCGCAGCGGGGCATAAGCTGGCGCGGTCACCAGCAAGGGCAGCGCCCCCGCCGAAACGGTCAGCGGCACTACCAGCAGCGGCGCAAACCGCCCGATACCGCCGCGCCATCCCAGCGTCAACAGGGTGGCGATGCCGGCAAGGCCGGGGAACAACAGCCGCCCATAGCTGATGTCCACGTCGCGCGTGCCAACCCACAGCATCCCGACCGGCAGCGCCGCCGAGACCAGCAAAACCAGACGCGCCGCGCCGCGCTCTGCCTCATCGGCGGCAGGACGGCGCAGCGCTGCTCGTATGCCGCCGGCCAGCGCCATCAGCACCAGCGCCAGCGTATAGCCATAGAACCCCGCCGGCATCCACAGCGGCTGATGCAGATGCCCAACCATCAGCCAAAACGAGTTGTAGATGCGCACCAGCTCGGCCCACCCGCCTGATTCGCCGGCTGTGCCAAACTGTCGCCCCCACAGCTCGGCGGTGGCGGCGGTGGCCAAGGGGTCGCCATACAGCGCGGCGTTGCGCACATACCACCATCCGGCCATCAGCAGCGTCAGCGCGCCGGCCAGCGCCAGCACCGACACCGCGCGGCCCACCGTCACCTGCCGGCGGTAGACCGCCAGCAGCACGGCCAGCCCCGCCACCCCCGCCAGCGCAAGGCCGGTGATTTTGGTCAGCGCGGCAGCGCCCAGCAGCGCCCCCAGCAGCGCCCCGTCATAGCGGCGCAGGCCGGAGCGCGCCACCCGCACACTCCACAGCGTGACCAGCGCGCTTAACATGATAATCAGCGAGTCGTTGGTGACGCTGCCGCTGACCAATACGAACATCGGCACGCTGGCCGTCAGCAGCGCAGCGCAGAAAGCCACCGAGCGCGACCCGCTGGCCTGATCGGCTGTGCGGTAGACCGCCCACAGCGTGACCAGCCCAAAACACAGGCTGAGCAGGCGCGCCAGCCACACCGCCGTGACGGTATCCCCGTCGGTGGGGTGTGGGGGGTGCAGCCACACATTGGGGTTGCCGGCGCGCACCCCCCACGTGAAAATCACGTCGTTGGGCGTCAGGTGGGCGGGCAGGTCGGCACGGCGGGTGAGCGGCCCAACTAGCGCGGCAGACAGCGCGTAATACAGCGGCGGCTGATGCGACTCGATGGCCCACTGTGCCACGCGGTCATCCCGCGCGGCGGCGGCGTCGAGGTCGGCGCGCGTGGGGATGACCGGCAGTGCGCCGTCTGTCGCCAGCTGATGCACATAGATGAAGTGCGCCGCCTCGTCTGAGGCCTCAAAAATCGGCAGCGCGCCGGCATGGCCCACCACCAGCAGCGCAAACAGCGCCAGCACCGCCGCCAGCGGCAGATGAGTTCTCACAGCGTGTATACGTCACCTGCTTTCAGCACCACCGGCACAGCCTGCGTCTCGCTGCGGATGCGTTCGGCCCAGCGGTCGGCGTCCTGCGCAATCAGCGGGAAGGTGTTGTAGTGCATCGGCACAACCACGCGCGGCGACAGCAGCCTGACCGCCCGAATCGAGTCGTCGATGCCCATGGTATAGTGGTCGCCAATCGGCAGCAGGGCCGCCTCGATGCCCTCGTCGCCGTACAGGCGCATATCGCCAAACAAGGCGGTATCGCCGGCAAAGTAGACCTTGCGCCCGTCCGCGGCGGTAATCAGCATCCCGTTGGGCATCCCGCCGTATGAGCCGTCTGGCAAACTGCTGCTGTGAAAGGCGATGGTGTATTTGACGCGCGCAAAGCCAAGGTTGAACGTGCCGCCGGTGTTGAGGCCAATCACGTGGTCACGCGCCACGCCTTGGGCGGCAATCCATTTGGCGGTTTCGACGTTGGCAATCACGGTGCAGTTGGTGCGCTTGGCAATCGTCGGCGCATCGGTCAAGTGGTCGCCGTGGCCGTGGCTGATGCAGATGACGGTGGGGGTCAGGCTGTCGGCGGAGACCGGCGCTGCCGGGTTGCCGGTCAAAAACGGGTCAAGCAGGAGGGTCTTGTCGTCTAGCCCGACCTCAAACGTGGCGTGGCCCAACCAGCGCAGGGTGATTTGAGTCATGAGGGTACTCCTTCTGCGGCTTGTGTGTGCGGGGCGGTCTTTAGGGCTTGATGATGACTTTGCCGACGCTGGCGCGGTTTTGCATGTGGTCAAAGGCGGCGGCGGCCTCGGCCAGCGGGTAGGTTGCGCCGATGATGGGTTTAATCGTGCCGGCTTGCAGCAAGGCCATCAACTGCCCGATGCCTTCCACAATCCGGTGCGGGGCTTTCTCGAAATAGACCGCCAAAAAATAGCCGATAATCGGCTTGTTGCGCTTGAGGATTTCGCTGGTGCTGACCTCCACCGGCTGCCCGTTGGCGATGCCCAGCACCACGATGCGCCCAAAGGTCGAGAGTGCCTCGCGGTAGGAGCGCAAGAACACCTCGCCGCCCACCGACTCGAGGATCAGGTCTGCGCCGCGGCCATCGGTCAGGGCCATCAGCTCGGCCACCCAGTCGCCGCTGCTGTAGTTGATGGCCTCTGCCCCCAGCTCGCGAATCAGCGCGCACTTGGCCTCGGACGAGGCTGTGCCAATCACCCGTGCGCCGAGGGCCTTGGCCATCTGGATGGCCAGCGTGCCGACCCCGCCCGCTGCTGCGTGAATCAGCACGGTCTCGCCGGCTTTCAGCTGACCGTGCTCGTTCAGGCAGTGCAGCGCGGTCAGGCCCTGCACCACCAGCGAGACGGCCACCTCGCTGCTCAGGCCGTCGGGCAGGGGCAGCAAGCTGCGGTAATCTGCGCACACATATTCGGCCAGCGCCCCTTGCCCGACCGTGCCATACACGCGCATCCCGGGCACAAACCCGCTGACCTCTGCGCCGGCTTCTTCGATGACGCCGGCAAACTCGCGCCCCAGCACCTGCGGCAGCTCGGTGCGCTGAAGATAGCGCCCCTCGCGAATCATGATGTCGCTGTAATTGAGGCCGACGGCCTCCACCTTCACGCGCACCTGCTTGGGCTTGAGCGGCGGAATCGGCTGCTCGACCACCTGCATCACCTCTGAGCCGCCGAGTTGTTCAATCAAAATGGCTTTCATCCAAAAGGTCTCTTTCTCTCAATATAACCAGCACAACGAATGAACGCCCCTGCGGGCTGATCATCGGCAGTGCCGATGTCGGCCCGCAGGGGATGGGCGCAGCATTTAGCGGCGGCGCGCTTCCAAAAAGTCGATGGCGTCGTTGAGGACGTTGAGGCCGGCCATCACGTCAGAGCCAAGGTGCAGGCGCACCGCGCGGCGCTTGTGGGCGTCCAGCGCCTCAAAGTCGCCGGCGGCCTGCGCGGCGCACAGCGTGCCAAAGCTAAACGGCATCTCGGGGATGGCGATGTCTTCGGCATAGTCGGCGGTGAGCAGGAAGAACACGCCGGTGTTTGGGCCGCCTTTGTGCAGCTGGCCGGTGCTGTGCAGATAGCGTGGGCCATAGCCCACCGTCACCGCGCGCTTGGTCACATGGCGGATGCGGCGGCGCAGGGTGTCCAGCAGGGTGTCCAGCTCGGGCGTCGGGTTCAGATAGCCCAACACGGCAAAGTAATCCCCTGCTCCCGTGCCGGTGATGTGGGCCGCCAGCAGCTCGGTGATGTCCTCGTTGCTGAACCCGTGCGAGGCCGACAGCTCGCGCAGGATGCTGACGCTGTGCTTATCGGCATACAGCTTGACCGCGCCGCGCTCGGCCACCGGCACGGGCGAGGGCAGGCTGCCGTCTCTTTGATACTGTTCCAGCAGGCGCTTGGTGATGTCTTTGGCCTCGGTGACGTTGGGTTCGTCAAACGGGTTGACCTCCAGCAGCTTGCCGGCCACCGCGGTGGCATACTCCCAGCGGAAGAACTCGCCGCCCAGCGCATACACATCCTTCAGCAGGATGGTCATGCGCGGGTGGCCGGCCTCGCGCAGGGCCTTGACGCGCTCGTCCAGCTCGTCATTGGCGGGGTCGCCCTCCACCTTCAGATAGATGAACAGGCGGTCGCTGGCATAGTCGTGGGGGTTGCCCACCGTCGTCCCGACCACCGGCACGATGCCCTTGCCCTCTTTGCCGGTGCTTTCGGCCACCAGCTGCTCGATCCACGCGCCAAAGCTGGCGATCGACGGGCTGGTGAAGATGCACACTTTGTCGCGCCCGCGCGCCGACATCACCCCCATCAGCACGCCCAGATAAGCCCCCGGGTTGTTGGCCGAGGCCACTTCTGGCCCGCACGCCTCAATCATCTCCAGCGCCGAGGCCCACAGCCGGTCAAGGTCTAGGCCAAGCACCGCTGCCGGCACCAGCCCAAAGTAGCTCAGCGCGCTGTAGCGCCCACCGATGTCCTCGGGGTTCTCGAACACCTCGCGGAAGCCCTTGGCGCGCGCCTCCGCCGCTAGCCAAGAGCCGGGGTCGGTGATGGCGATGAACTGCGCGCCCGCCCCGCCGGTCTTTTGCCAAAAGTAGCGATAGAAGGCGGTCGATTCGATGGTGGTGCCCGACTTGCTGGCCACGATAAACAGTGTCTTGCTCAGGTCAATCTGCCGTTCGATGCTCAGCACGCGGTCGGGGTGAGTGCTGTCCAGCACCAGCAGCCGCGGATGCCCGTCGGCGCTGCCAAAGGTCTGGCTGAGCACCTCGGGCGCGAGGCTGCTGCCGCCCATCCCCAGCAGCACGGCATGGCTAAACGCCCCCTTGACCTGTGCGCCAAAGGCCTTGACCCGCGCAAGGTCGATGGTCTTGGGCACGTCTAGCCAACCCAGCCGGTTGACGATTTTGGCAATCACCGGCGCATGGTCACGCCACAAGCTGCCGTCTTTGTTCCAGATGCGCCCGTTGCCAAAGCTGGTATCAAAGGCCTTCAGGCCGGCGCGCATATCGTCGGCATAGATGCCCAGCGCCACGCGCGTGCTGCCGCCCTTGCCATTGCTCAGGGCTAGGCGCTTTTGCTCGATTTGCTCCATCAGGGCCTTAAACGACTGCGCAAATGACTCGACGCCGTCGTCTTGCAGGCGCTTGGTGATATACGCAAGGTCTACCCCGACCTCGGCCAGCTGAGCAAAGGTCTCGTCCAGCTTATCAAGGTCATCAAGGATGCTCTCGCGCGCGGTGCCGTGGTCGGCAAAGGCCTCCAGCGTCTCGGGCGGCACGGTGTTGACCGTATCGCGCCCGATCAGCCCGTCCACGTACATCGTATCGGGATAGTTGGGGTTTTTGGTGCTGGTGGAGGCCCACAGCGGGCGCTGCACCCATGCGCCGGCATCGCGCAGGGCCTTGAAGCGCTCGCCGTAGAACATCTCCATAAAGCGGCGGTAGGCCTGCTTGGCATTGGCGATGGCGGTTTTGCCCAGCAGGCGGTTATTGAGCGCCACGCGGTCAAAGTCGCGCCCTTGGGCGGCAAGGATGTTGTTCTCCAACATCTTGTCCACCATGCTGTCGATGCGGCTGAGGAAGAAGCTGGCCACCGAGGCGATGTTCTTGACCGATTGGCCGGCGCGCATCCGGCGCTCGAGGCCGCGCATATAGGCCTCGGCCACCTCGACGTAGTTCTCGACCGAGAAAATCAGCGTGACATTAACGTTGACGCCGGCGGCAATCACCTCTTCGATGGCGGGGATGCCGGCCGGGGTGGCCGGGATTTTGATCATCACGTTGGGGCGCGCCAGCGAAGCAAACAAGCGCTTGGCCTCGGCCACAGTGCCGGCGGTATCGTGGGCCAGCAGCGGCGAAACCTCTAGGCTGACATAGCCATCGCGCCCGCCGGTGCGCTCATAAACGGGGCGGAACAAGTCCGCTGCCAGCTGGATGTCTTCCAGCGCCAAGCGCTCATACAGGCTCTTGGCGTCGAGGTCGAGATGGGCGAGGATGGTGGCGTCATAATCATCGCTGCCGCCGATGGCTTTTTGGAAAATCGTCGGGTTAGACGTGACGCCCACCACGCCTTTGTGGTCAATCAGGGCCTGAAACGTGCCGTCTTGCAGCAGTTTGCGGCGGATATTGTCATACCAGATGCTCTGGCCCAACGCCTGTACATCCACAGGGGGGGTGCTCATGATTGCTCCTTGTGTTCGATGGCCTTGACCTTTTGGAAGCGCCGTTCATAACGCTCATCGGGGTTGGGCGAGGCCAGCACGAACGCCTCGGCCAACTGCTCCGCCAGCGAAGGCCCAACCACCCGTCCGCCCAAGCACAGCACATTCATCCGGTCGTGTTCCACGCCCTGCGCTGCGCTGTAGGTATCATGCGCGATGGCGGCATAGATGCCGTGAAACTTGTTGGCGGCGATACATGCGCCAATGCCGCTGCCGCAGATGACAAGGCCGCGCTCGGCCTGACCGCCCAAGACCGCCTCGGCAACGGCGGCGGCAGCATCAGGATAATCGGCGCGCACCTGCTCTGATTCGACACCAAGGTCGATGACCTCGTGACCACGGTGCTGCAAATAGCGCACCAAGTGGTCTTTGAGCGAAAAACCGGCGTGATCACTGGCAAGGGCAAGTTTCATGGTTGTTGGCCTTTCGGTGGATTGTGCGGTGCTGCGAACGGACTGGGCGGCAGAAACGCCGAGCGATGTCAGCGCTTCCCTCACTCAATCGGGTCGATGACGAACACCGGCACCACCGACCCCGTCCCCGCTGTCACGTTCAGCAGGGCAGAGCCGCTCAGGCGCGTCAGGCATCCCTCGACCCGCTCACCATAATACACGTAAGGGTCGGCATCTACATAGCGTTTGCTGATGTCCAACCGCCCATCCACCCACATCGGGAAGTCGCGCTCGATGGTCATCACGCGCTCTTGCACCACGTGCGGGGTGGTCAGGGCGTGCTGGATGGCGGCATCCCAGCGCGCTTGATCGGTCTCCCAGCCAATAATCACCCCGCTGCCGCCGTATTCGTCGTTGGGCTTAATCACCAGCTTGTCGCGGTTGTTGCTAATCCAGCTCAGCAGGTCAATCTCGCGCCCGTCATACTCGGTCTTGCGGTCTTGCACGCGGCGCGTCCACGGGATATGGGCGTGGATGGCGTGCAGCTCCTCGGGGGTGAACAAGTGGGCGTTGTGCTCGTCGCTCAGCACCGCAAGGCTGGCTTTTTTGGCCAGCGGCTTGGCGCTGAACGAGTTGGTCATGAACACGGCGCGGTCGCGCACGGCGCGCACCACGTCGCTTTGCATCCCCAGCTTGTGCACCAGCTCGGTGCACAGCACGCGCTTATAGATGATGTCGATGCGCACGTCGCCGACATACAACCCATCGGCGCGGTAGGTCATGGCCTCTGGCTCGGTGACGAGGGCGGGATAGCCGGCCCGCTCAAAATACTCGCGGCTGATGTGGTGCTCGTTTTTGGTGGCGACGTTGGCCCAGTCCACAATCGCGATGGTCGGGCGCTCGGCCTTGCCACCCCACTCGCGATAGCCGCGCAAAATATTGTCGGTCAGGTGGCCCATGCCGGTGGTCGGGCGGGCGTGATAGCGCTGCCGAAAGCGCCGCATCGCCTCTAGGCTGTCGAACATGTCGCTCAAGCCGTCCCCATAGCCGATGCCGGCAGGGGTCTCGGCGTTGTATTCCACAAAGCGCAGATAGCCGGTCTCTGGCCGATAAAACGAGTCCAGCCGGCTGGATGTCCACGGGGTGCGGATGCCGGCGTCTTTATCGACGTGCAGCATCTCTTCTTCATAGGGTTCAAGGTCAAGCTGGGCGCGCATGGCAGGGTCTTCCATCAGCGCGTCATGGATTTTGCGAAAGCCGCGCAGCACCAGCGCGGTGCGCTCTTGCAGATAGGCCCACGCTGCGGATGGGTAGAAGTGGGGGCGAAGCACCCGACACACCGGTGTCGCCCCAAAGTATAAACGCTCGCGGCGCTGTATTTCCATCACCTGCTGGTGGGTCTCTTCAGCCAGTCCAGCCACCAGCAGGTCGTGATAATGTTGGATGGCCTGTAAAATCATGGGGTCTGTTTGCTCCGGCGGGTCTTTTTGGCGGTAGGGGCGGCATCAGAGGGCGGTGCGGCAGGGGCGGCCTCGGTCTTGCGTGGGCGTCCACGCCCGCGTTTGACCGGCGCTGCATCCTCAGCGGCAGGGGCTGGGGCGGCTTTGCTGGTCTTGGCCTTGGCCGGCGCTTTGGCGGCCTTGGCCGGCGGTTTGGGGGCACTGCCTTGCGTCATGCTATACCAATAATAGCGCGCACCGGTGGCGGCGCTGCTGTCTTTGGCCATCCGGATGACCATATCGGCCATGTGCGTCACCATCCAGTCGAAGTGGGTTTTTCCAAGGCTGTTGATGTCCATATCCGGCGCGGGGTTCATAAAGTCGATGGCGTAGGGCACGCCGACGCGCACGGCAAACTCCACCGTGTTCATATCATAGCCCAGCGCCTGTACCAACCGCAGCGAGTCGTCGTGGATGCGCTGGTAGAGCGCCGGCGAGAAGTCGTGTTCCTCAAAATAGCGCCCAGAGCCGTGCCGCCCGGGCTTATATTTCATGATGCGCAAATCGCTCTGGCCCAGCGCCATCACGCGCGCATAGTTGTCCCACTGGATGTATTCCTGAAGCACCATCGTCAGCAGTCCCGACTGGTTGTAATAGTGCCACAGCTCTTCCATGGTGTGGGCCACATATACCCCTTGCCACCCCCCGCCGTGCGCATCCTTTAGGATGACCGGAAAGCCCCCGACCTGCTCGACCAGCTTGTCCCACTCCAGCGGATAAATCAGGTTGCGCAGCGACTCGGTGGGCACGATGCCCGGCACATAGCTGTGGTTGGGCAGCACCACCGTGCGCGGGTGCGCCACGCCCAGCTTGGCCGCCAGCGACGCCCCAAAAAACTTGTCGTCTGCCGACCACATGAACGGGTCGTTGACCACCTTCACGCCCTGCAAGGCGGCGTTTTTGAGATACGAGCGGTAGTAGGGTACTTCGTGGCTGATGCGGTCGACAATCACCCGATACTCGGTCGGCTCGTTCATGACCGTGCCGCCCACCTTCATGTATTCGGCCACCACACCTTCATCGCGCCGGTTGACCTCTTCGATAAAGGCCGGCGGAAAAGACCACTCCCGCCCGACGAATAAGCCAACCTTTAACGCTTTACTTGCCATAACGCCTCCAAAACAAATGCAGTTGGTGCAGAAAACACAAAACCCATAAACATAACGAAGCGGGGCGCGCCGCGCGCACCCCCCACGGCTATACTCCGCCCAGATAGGCACGCATCATGCGCTCCCAGTACGGCCAATCGTGACACCACCCGTCCCACTCGCGCAGGGCGTTGCCGATGCCTTTGTCCCACAGCACGCGCGACATCTGGCGCGAGCGCTCCAACAGCGGGTCATCGCGCCCCACCACAATGATGATGTTCTGCTGCTGCATCAGCCGCAGTCGATAGGCATCGCGCTCACCCGGGATGAACCATGTCGGGTTGTTCAGATAGACATGCTCACCGTTGTAGCCACTGGCCCAATAGCTGATGTCGTAGATGCCGCTCATGCCAAGGATGCGGTTGACCACCTCGGGGTGTTTCAGGCCAAAGTTCATGGCGTGATATGCCCCAAAGCTCGCCCCCATCGAGATGGTGTAGGGGTGCGGGTTTTTGCTGCGCATCAGCGGCAGCACCTCGTGATACAGATAGTTGTCGTACTGGGTCTGACGCCATGCGCGGTGGCCCGGGTGCGCGCCCCAGTTATACCAGCTTTCGGTATCCACGCTGTCTACGCAGTAGAACTGAAAATAGCCGGCGTTGATCCAATCGCCAAAGCTGTGCCACATGCCGCGGTCTTCCCACTCGTAGAACTTGCCCTTCGAGGTCGGGAAGACCAGCACTTTGGCCCCGCCGTGGCCAAAAACCAGCAAATCCATGTGCCGCTGAAGCGACGGACTGTACCAGCGGTGATGTTCTCGGTGCATTGGCCCTCCCTTAACAAAACAAAGCCCGTATCTCTCACCCATCATCCCAGCGCGGCGCGGATGGCCTGCGTCGCATCGACCACGCCTGCCCCCTGCCGCTCGCGCGGTTGATGCGTCAGCGGTTGGGCCGTGCGCAGCAAAATGGCCTTGAGGTCTGCCGGCGACAGCGTCGGGCGCGCCTCCAGCATCAGCGCGGCAATCCCACTGACCATCGGCGCGGCCACCGATGTCCCGTCCACGTGCTGGTGGTGCGCGTCTATGAGTTTATGCTGATAGGCGCGGGCCTGCAACGTTGTTAGTAAATCTGCACCATGCGACACCCCAAATAATCGTTGAAGTGTGCGCGCCGCCCGTCCCGAATCGACCAAGCGGCGCACCGGATCATCGGGGCGAGCGGCCAAAAACGGCCCGATCCAGAACGCCTCCCACGCCACCGATGTGCCCGGCATCACCGGCGAGGCGATCCAGCGCGCCGGCGCGACAAGGTCGGGCTTGAGGCTGCCATCATAGGCAAGCCCATAATTGTGCCCATACAGATGCCAGTGGGCGCGGTCGGGGGTGTTGCTGTCGTCCACGCCGCCCACCGTCAGCGCCTCGGCGCTGGAGGCTGGCGGATAAAGATGATTGACCGCGCGGTTGCCGGCTGCCGCCACCACCAGCAGGCCGGCCTCGGTCAGGCGGCGGATGGTGAGGTGCAGCGGGTGCTGGCCGTCAAAGCTGACGTAATCCCCGCCCACCGACAGATTGACCACGCGGATGCCATAGCGCCGATGATGCGCCAGCACCCACTCCAGCCCGCGCAGGATGTCGGCCTCTTTGATGCCGTTGCGCGGGTTGCTGACCTTAATCAGCACCAGCTCGGCAGCTGGGGCAACCCCGCGGTAGCGCCCGCCGCTGGTTGCGCCGTCCCCACAGCCAATCACGCTGGTCATCATGCCGTGCCAGCTGTAGGCCAGCGCCTTGCTGATGGCCGCCGGCTGGGTGATGGCCTCGGTGGTGGCGTCGATATAGGCTTTGATGCGGCCTTTCAGGTCGCGGTGGGCATAAAAGCCCGAATCGATAAACGCGATGGTGACGCCGCGTCCGGTGTAAGCCGGCGGCAGGCCAAGGCGGTGCGGCGTGGTCGGCAGCGTCAGCTCGCCAGCGCGCGCTGCCGGATGGTTAGAGGTGAGTACAGGCATGGCGTTCGTTTGTCCTGAACGCAGCAGGTCATCAGACAACTGGTTCACGGGGATAGGCAGATAGCGCGGCACGCCCGATTACATCTCGGTGTGGCTGTTTTTGGCCGGCGCAACCGCCAAGAAATCCTGCGTGAAGCGCTCGACATACTGCTCGCGCAGCTGCTCGATGCGCCCGGCATCATCGCTGACCACAATCAGGCCGGCGTGGCGCGGCTTGTCCAGCCGCCACACCACCTCGGGGGCATCATAGGCCGTCAGGTCGGGCTGATGCTGGCGGGCAAGGCAGACCAGCAGCGCCCCATGCCGCGCGCTGACCGGCGGCAGGCTGTAGGCCTCCCCACGCACCTGCGCCAGCTCTAGGCGCGCCCACTCGGCCCACAAATTAATGCCGCGCGTATACTGCACCAATTCGGCGATATGCGCCCCGCCCACCCGTGCCGCAATCTCCAGAAAATAAAACTGCCCGTCTTGATGCCCACGGATGAACTCGGCATGGGTCGGGCCGTGCCGATGTCCCAGTGCAGCAATCACCTGCCGGTTGAAGGCAATCAGCGCCTGCGCCTCGGGGTGGTCATCGGGCAGGGTATAGGTCATAAACACCCCGCCGTCATGGCTGACGTTGAGCGGCGGGCGGCCATAGCGCGCCACGTTGGTAAAAACGGTCTGGCCGTCCACGGTCAGCGCGTCCACGTGATACACGTCGCCCGGCACATACTGCTCTAGCACCCGAAACGACTGCTGGTCGCCCAGCTCTTCCACCAGTCGCCACAGCTCGCCGTCGTTGGGCACGCGCTTGATGCCCATCGCACCTGCTTCTAGGCGCGGCTTGAGCACCCATGGCGCAGGCACGCGCCACACCCACTCGCGCACCTCGTCATGGTTAATCACCGGCGTAAAGTCCGGTTCGTTGAGGCCGGCAGCTTTCACCGCCACCCGCATCGCCAGCTTATCGCGAAACAGCTTGGTGGCTGACAGGCCCGGGCCGGGCATCCGCATGTGCTCGCGCAGATAGGCCGCCGTCTCCACATCATACTCGTCCAGCGGGATGATGCGGTCAATTTTGCGCGTGCGCGCCAGATACGATACCCCATGGATGACATCGGTCAGTGCGCTCAGGTTGGGCATCAAAAACAGCTCGTCAATCGCCTCCCACGGCCATGGGTCATGGCGCAGCTTTTCCTCGGTCAGCAAAATGACGTGCGCCCCCTCGCGCTTGGCCTCGCGCAGCAGTTCTTCGCCTTTGAAGTAGCTCGAAATCGCCAGCAAAATCGGCATCACTACACCCGTTCCGTTCCGGTGTGGGTGATCTGCTTGGTCGCCCACACCACATGACCGTAAATTGGGCGGGGATTTTAACCAGTCCCGCACGAATCTTCAAAAACAGATAAACACGAGGCAGTAGGGGCGCATCGCGATGTGCCCGTGAAACATCGCGATGCGCCCGTGAAACATCGCGATGCGCCCGTGAAACATCGCGATGCGCCCGTGACGTCGGGCAGTTCACGAACTGCCCCTACTGAAACACGAGGCAGACAATGGCCCTGAACATGCCCGACGGTCAGCGCAGCACAGGCAAGCCGAGATGTGAGCCGGCTCAACGCGCTGGTGGTGATGAACCTGTAGCCCCGCCCCACACAAAAAAGCCCCCATCTCCCATGCGGCACATGAGAGATGGGGGCTGACGTGCAGGTGCTCAGGGCTGCTCGTCGCGCATGTGCGGGAACAGCAGCACATCGCGGATGCTGGATTGGTTGGTCAGCAAAATCGCAAGCCGGTCGATGCCCATCCCAAACCCGCCCATCGGCGGCATCCCATAGCGCATGGCGCGCAAAAAGTCTTCGTCCAGCGGGGTCTCGTCATCGTCTCCGGCCTTAAAGGTCTCGGCCATCTCCAAAAAGCGCTGCTCCTGATCGAGTGGGTCGTTCAGCTCGCTGAAGGCGTTGCCCAGCTCCATCCCGCCGATATAGAACTCAAAGCGCTCGACGTGCAGGTCATCACCGGCCACGCGCTTGGCAAACGGCGAGATGTCGCGCGGATAATCATGCACGATGGTCGGCTGAATCAGCTTTGGCTCGGCATATTCGCTAAACAGGTGCTCAATCAGCTTGCCCCACGGCAAATCGGGCTTAAAGGACATGCCGCGCGCGCGCATCTCTGCCCCCAACAGCTCTGCCGTCGGGTACTGCATATAGTCGATGCCGGCGTACTCGCGCACGATGTCGCGCATCGTCACGCGCCGCCACGGGGTGGTCAGGTCGATGACGTGGCCGTCAAAGGTGCAGCTGAGGCTGCCGTTGACCGCTTGCGCGGCGTGCGCCACCATGTTTTCGGCAATCACCATCACATCGCGATAGTCGATATAGGCCTTATAGAACTCCAGCATGGTGAATTCGGGGTTGTGCTTAAAGCTCACCCCCTCGTTGCGGAAGTCGCGGCCAATCTCGTATACCGCGTCATAGCCGCCCACAATCAGGCGCTTGAGATACAGCTCAAAGCTGATGCGCAGATACAGCTGCTGCTTCAGCTCGTTGTGGAAGGTGGTGAAGGGGCGCGCCGCCGCGCCGCCATAGATGGGCTGCAAAATCGGCGTCTCCACCTCCAGCATCCCCACCCCGTCCAGATAGGCGCGGATGGCGCTAATCATGCGGCTGCGCTTGACGAACGCCTCGCGCACGCGCCGGTTGACCGCAAGGTCGGCATAGCGCTGGCGATAGCGTGTTTCTTTGTCGCTAAATTCGCCATATTCCACCACCGTGCCGTCTTCTTGCGTGGCTTGCTTGACCACCGGCAGCGGGCTGAGCGACTTGGCCAGCACGGTCAGCGAGCGCACCAGCACGCTCACTTCGCCGGTCTTAGTGCGCATCATCTCGCCGCCGGCCTGCACATAATCATCGGTGTCCAGCAGCTTGTCGCGCACCAGCCCAAAGGTTTGTTCGCCCACCTCGTTGATGCGGATGAACAGCTGCACCCGCCCACTCTCATCCTCGATGTGCATAAAGGCGATTTTGCCGCTGATGCTGGCGCGCCGGATGCGTCCACACACCACCACCTCAAGGCCTGCTGCCTCACCGCCCTGCTCAAAGGCGTGGATGGCCTGCTGGGTGGTATGAGTGCGCTGCACCCGCGCCGGAAACGGGTCGATGCCGCGCTGCTTCAGCGCCTGATACTTGTCGAGGCGCTCTTGTTCGAGCTTATTGGGCTGCCATGCCATGGTTCGCGCTACTCAATCTTCTTGATGGTAAACACAATGTCGCCGTCGGGGGCTTTGACGGTGGCCTTGCTCCCGACCTTCAGGCCCATCAGGGCGCGCCCCATCGGGCTTTCGATCGAGAGCTTGCCCTCGCCCGGGTTGGCCTCTGCCGAGCCGACCAGCATATACTGTTCGGTCTCTTTGCGTCCTTTTTCTTGTACCGTCACGCGAGAGCCGACCACCACCACGTCTGATTTGACGCCGCCCTCGATAATCTGGGCATTGGCGATGATTTCTTCCAGCCGCTGAATCTCACCCTCGATGAAGGCTTGCTCGTTCTTGGCGTCTTCATACTCGGCGTTTTCGCTCAGGTCGCCGCCTTCCTCCATCGCGCGGCGCAAGCGCTCGGCAATCTCCACCCGTTTGACCTCTTTCAAGTCCAGCAGGCGGTTCTCAAGGTTGGCCAACCCTTCGGGCGTCAGATAATGGGTTTGTTCCATGGCGGTGTCTCCGTGTTCAAGATGGATGACGCTTTATCGCTGCGGCGGGCGGGGGATGACAAACTACAAAAGACACAGCCAAGAGTCAGGCTGTGTCCCCATGTGGCCGCAGAAAACCTGCGATGTGAGTTACAGCATAGTCGTTTTCTTTAAGGCTGTAAAGTTAAAAGCGTGTATAAATTTTTGAACATCCCCAATCGTTGGGTGTACGCGCATTGACAGCCCACCCCACAGCCCGGATGATTGCGCCACCTGTGCACCGCTCTATACCTCACATAAGGACTCCGATATATGGAACAGCAAGACCTTGGCCATCCCCGCACTGTGCCGCAGTATGCCCGCCTTGGCATCACCGGCTTTTTTATGGGCGTGGCAGAACTGATCCCGGGCGTTTCGGGCGGGACGATTGCCTTCATCATGGGCATCTACGAAACGCTGCTCAACACCGTCAAATCCATCAACGGCACGGCCATCCGCCTGCTGAGAGCGCGCCAATTTGGGGCGCTGGCCAACCACATCAACCTGCGCTTCATCCTCGCCATCGGGGTGGGCACGCTGGCGGCCTTTGTGCTGCTGTCGCGCTTTCTGAAAAACATGATTGAAACCCAGCCGGCCTTCTTGTTTGCCTTTTTTGGCGGGTTGGTGCTGGGGTCGATTGTGCTGGTGGGGCGGCGGATTGCGTGGCGTGCCGTGACCGTGGCCGGCCTTGCGGCAGGGGCGGTGTTTGCGTTCTGGCTGGTCGGGCTGGACGGGCTGCAAAACGCCGATCACAGCCTGCCGACGTTGTTTTTTAGCGGCATGGTGGCCATCATGGCCATGATTTTGCCCGGCATCTCTGGCTCGTATGTGCTGACCGTGCTGGGCCAATATGAGCACGTGCTGGACGCGGTCGCCCACTTCACCCGCGACATCGGCGCAAACCTGCTGACGCTGGGCGCGGTGGCGCTGGGGGCGCTGGTCGGCCTGCTGACTATCGCGCGCCTGATTACCTATGCCCTCAAGCACCACACTGCCATCACGCTGGCCGTCCTGACCGGCTTGATGATCGGCTCGCTGCGCCGCATTGTGGTGGAGGTGGAAAAAGGCCTTGCCACCACCGCCCAAACCCTTGGCCTGCCCGAGTTTGGCGCGGGCCAGTGGCTGATGGTGGCTGTGTGTGTCGTGGTCGGCTTTGTGCTGGTGATTGGGCTGGAGCGCGTCTCGCCAAAGTCGGAATAAAAAACCCCCGCACGCCCAGAGTCATCCCCGCGCCGTGCGCCACAACTTGCGCGGATGCGGTACAATCGCGTGAGGGTTTGCCACAGATGATTGCATACAGCGCATGGCGTTTGAATACGAAGCACTGATAGGACATCTTAACGTGATTGGCGGGCGGGCGCTGAGCGCTCAGCCGCCGGGCGCGCTGGTCGAGGTGGCTCCGCAGCGCGCCACCCGCGGGCGCGAGGCCGATACGCTGTTCTTGCTGGTGCTGCCGGCAGGCAGTTTCATCGCGCCGGCCTCGTTTTATGAGCAGATGGCGCAGGTGGCGGCCGAAAAATATTTCGAGACCGCCGGCAGCGTCACCGCTGCCCTGCGCGAGGTGATGGTCTTTCTGAACCAGAACCTGATTGATCACAACCGCGTCGAGCCGGCCCGCCCGTTCTTGGCCGACATCGCCTGTGCGGTGCTGCGCGGCGATGACCTGATTCTGGCGCGGGTGGGACGCGGGGTCGCGGCGCTGGCCCACGCCGGTCGGCTCGATTTCTTCCCCGATGAACCCTATCCGCCGCTGGACGCCCCACAGCCGTTAGGCGCACAGCAGCTGCCCGACATCAAGCTGAGCCGGCACAAAGTGGCCGCCGGCACGCGCCTGCTGCTGGGCGACTATCCGCTGGCCGAACTCAACCCCGAGCGTGTGGCCCACGCCCTCGGCGAAATCGGGCTGGATATGGCGCTGGTGCGCATGAAAGAAAACGCGCTGCTCCAGCTCTCCCTGCTGGCGGTCGAGTTCGTCCCGCCCGAGATGCCTGCCCCACAGCCTGTCCCCGAAGGGGAATCCAGCAAGGCGGTGGTGCAGGCCATGCGCAGCGCCGAAGGCCGACAAGCCCGCAAACGCCGCTCGTCTGCCAGCGGTCTGGGCTTTGTCGGCGTGCTGATCGGGCGGGTGTTTGGCCTGCTGGCCGGCGCAGTGGCGCGCGTGCTGGCCGTGCTGACCGGCGGCATCGAGAGCGTGTTTGGCCCGCCGCCAGACGGTCAGCGCCGTTGGTATCAATCGGCGTGGGTGTCGGCCATGGCCGTGCTGATGCCGGTGGTGCTGGTCGGGCTGGTGGTCGGGCTGTGGCTGGGCGGCACGGGCCAAACCGCTTATGACCTGTGCATCAACGAGGCCAACGAGCTGGCCGACATTGCCCGCGCTGTGCCCACCGGCAACCCCGACGGCCTGCGCTCGACATGGGGCGCGGTGGTCAGCGCCGCCGGCAGCTGCGAAAAGCTGCGCCCCGCCGATGAAACCTCGCTGCGCCTGATCCGCGAGGGGCGCGACGTCATCGACGCGCTCAATCAGGTGACACGGCGCGATGCCAAGCTGCTCGATACGCTGGAAGACGCCCAGTTCTCGCGCCTATTGGTGCAGGGCCTTGATGTGTTTGTGCTGGACGGCAGCCGCAGCAGGGTCTATACCACCCGCCTTGCCAGCGACGGCGTCAACCTGACCCGCCGCCTCACCCCCATCCTCAACATGTCACGCGGGGCAACCGTCAACGGCTATACGGTGGGCGATTTTATCGACATCGCCTTTGCCGCCACCGCCGACCAGATTTTTGCCCTAGACCGCAGCGGGGTGCTGGTGCGCTGTCCGCGCCGGCAGGCCCAGCAGTGCGAGGCCTTGCAGCTGCGCGGGGCAGAGAACTGGCGTGATCCGGTGGCGATGGTGGTGTGGGGGCCAGATGACCGCATCTATATCCTCGACGTGGGGGCAAACCAGATTTGGCGCTATAACCGCGACGGCGGCTCGTATTCGGGCATCGCCACCCCGTATTTTGACGGGCAAAATCAGGGCGTGCTGCAAACCTGCGTCGATTTCAAAATCGACGCCGATGGCAGCGTGTTTGCCCTGCGCTCCGACGGGGTGGTGCTCAAATATAACCGCGGCCAAATCCAAGAGTTCCGCCTTGGCGGCTTCCCCGAAGGCCAAGCCCCACGCAGCGGCCAATCGCTGACGCTGGATGAAGACCCAGTTGGACGCGCCATCTATGTCACCAGCCGCGAGGGACTGGTCATCCACGAGATGACGCTGGGCGGCACGTTTGCCGCCAACATCAAAGTCACCGATGAAATCTTGTTCTCCGCGCTGGCCGGCGTGGCCAGCAATCCGGCCCAAAAACTGCTCTATGTCATCTCTGGCAACGCCTTGATGGTCATCCAAAAATGAGGATTCTCCGCCTATGACCCCGCCGACCCCGCCCAACCGCCTGCGCATCGAATACCCCGCCAACTTAACCGCCAGCTATGCCAACGGCGCGATTATCAACAGCACCTTCAGCGAAATCATCATCGACATGGTGCAGATACTGCCCAACGACCCGCGCCCCAAGGTCATCCACCGCATCGCGCTCACCCCAGCCAGCGCCAAGATGCTGATGGCCGCACTTCAGGACAATCTGGCCCAGTTTGAGGCCAAAAACGGCCCAATCCCCGTGCCGCCCAAGCCCCCCACGCTGGCCGACCAGCTGTTTCAGACCGCCCGCCCCACCCCCGATCAGAACGGCGATCCCGCCGCCCCCACTCCCGATCCCGCGCAAGAATGACCCAAGGCCCATCCCCGATGACCACCGCGCTCTACCGTGCAGCCCTGTCCGTGCTGATGCTGCTGGCCTTAGCCCTTGCCGGATGCGACCCAATGGCACCTGTCGCCATCCCCACCCCTGCCGAAACCGCCACCCCGACCCCCACCCTCACCCCAACCCCGTCCTTCACCCCAACGCCCGACGCCTCGCCCACTCCCACCCCCTATCCGTGCGAGGAAGACGGGCGCTTCATCAGCATCGAACCCAACCGCAGCACCACCGCCGCCGAGGACATCCCTTATCGCGCCTATCTGCCGCCGTGCTATCAGCAAACCCTGCGCCGCTATCCGCTGGTCATCCTGCTGCCCTCGCAGGCCACCACCAACAGCGAATGGGAAACCCTCGGCCTTGCCGAAGCCCTCAATACCGGCATCCGCACCGGCATCCTGCCCCCGATGGTGGTGGTGATGCCGGCGCTGGGGCGCATCGGCCTGCGCGACGCCTTCCCGCCCGACCGCTCTTATGAGACCGTGCTGCTGGACGAGCTGCTGCCGGCCCTCAACCGCGACTTCTGCCTGTATGAACGGCGCGAATACCGCGCGCTGGCCGGCCTTGGGCGCGGTGGCATGTGGGCCTTGAGCGTGGCCATGCGCTACCCGACTGTGTTTGGCATCGCCGGCGGGCACAGCGCCGTGCTGCCCGACTCGCTGCCGCCCGCCTTCAGCCCCGCCGAAATCGCACGCAACAGCGCCGACCTGCCCGCCAGCGGCCTGCGCCTGTATCTGGACAGCGGGGTGCAGGACACCGCCGCCACCGCCGGCCTCCAGCGCCTCAGCGACCGCCTGACCGCCCGCCAGATCGCCCACACCTACCTGATTAACCCGGTCGGGCGCGGCGACGCCGAATACTGGGCCAGCCATCTGGGCGAATATCTGGCCTTTTATGGCCAGCTCTGGCCGCGCAGCATCAGCGCCCTGCCCGACTGTCGCCAGCCCAGCCCCTAGCCGTGTCACAGTCAGCGCCCTGCCCGATTGACCCCTTGTGACCCACTGACCCCCAGAGTTTGGGGGTCTGGGTTGCCCCTTTTGGATGTATATTTGACCAGAATGACCAATCTGGTCAATCAGTCAACATAGACAAAGGCAGTATGAACGACGAACGAAGAGAGCGTGTGCTAGACGCGGCGCAGCAGTTGTTTTTGCGATACGGCTACGACAAGACCACCGTCAGCGACATTGCCAAGCAGGCCGGCATTTCCAAGGGGGCGATTTATCTGCATTTCGCCAGCAAGGAGGCCGTGATGGATGCGCTGCTGATTCGGGAGGGGGAGCGGGTGCAGGCGGACATCGTCCGGCGCATGTCGGCAGACCCCGACGGCGGTTCGTTGTTCAGCATCTACCGGCATTCGCTGGAGGCGCTGGTCGAAAACGAGCTGATGCGCGCGTTCTATGCCCGTCGAAAACAGGTCTTTGGGGATGTGCTGCGCCGCCTTGAGCCAACCTTGATTGCCCGCGAGATGCGCGGGATGTCGGTTGAGTTTGTCCGGCAGTATCAGGCGGCCGGACTGATTAGGCCAGAGCTAGACCCCGAGGCGGTGGCTTTTCTGTTCGCGTTTATGCGTTATGGCTTGCTGACGATTGACGAGGTGATTCCTCGCGACCAGTCGCCCCCCCTAAGTGTGATTGGCCCGCTGATAGCGCAAGTGCTTCAGCTCGGCCTCGCCCCGCAGGGAGGCGGGGATAACGAAGCGGGGAAGCGGTTGTTCGAGTCGCTGGCTTCTGCGGCATTGGATCGGCTGAAACGTCAGCAAGAGCCGCCGCCGGCGCATCCTGACAAGGGAGAGGGAACATGAGCACGATACCCGTCATCCAGACCCATCATCTGACCAAGCGTTATGGCGGCAGCGCGCCGGCGCTGCAAGACCTAAGCCTGACGGTCAATCCGGGCGAAATCTTTGGCTATCTTGGGCCAAACGGGGCTGGCAAATCGACCACCATCCGCATTTTGATGGACTTAATCCGCCCGACCAGCGGCACGGCCCAGCTGTGGGGGCAGAGCGCACAAGGCGATACCGTGGCGCTGCACCGCCGCATCGGGTTTATGCCGGGCGATATGAGCTTGTGGGCCGATTACAGCGGCGCGCAGGTGGTGGGGTATTTCTCGAAGGTGCGCGGCGGGGACTATACCCCCAATGTTCGCCGCCTGACCGACCGGCTCGACCTTGACCTGTCCAAGCGCATCCGCGAATACTCCAGCGGCAACCGGCGCAAGCTCGGGCTGGTGCTGGCGCTGATGCATGACCCCGAACTGCTGATTTTGGACGAGCCGACCAGCGGCCTTGACCCGCTGGTGCAGCAGACCTTTAATGAGCTGATGCGCGAACAGCGCGCGGCGGGCCGCACGGTGTTTTTGTCGTCGCACGTGCTCAGTGAGGTGCAAGCCATCTGCGACCGCGTGGCCATCTTGCGCCACGGCGAGCTGAAGGCGGTCGAGACGGTCGAGAAGCTGACGCGCACCGACTTCCGCTGGGTGACGCTGACCTTTGACGCGCCGGTATCGCCATCGCTGGTGGCCGGTGTTGACGGGGTGAGTCAGGTCAGCGCTGAGGACAATCACCTGCGCCTGCGCCTGTCTGGCGACTTTGACCCGCTGCTGCGGGCGGCCTCGGCGCGCTACATCGTGGACATCCACGTGGCCGAGCCGACCCTCGAGGAGATTTTCCTTGCCTTTTATGGCGACGCCGCGCCCGCGCATCCTGCGCCTGCCGCGCCGCAAACCGTCCGTGCCTAGCCGATAGGAGATTTAACGATGAACGGTGTGATTTTTGCCGAGACGCTGCGCCGCAAGTGGCGGGCCACCTTGTATTGGGCCATCGGCATTGGGGTGTATGCCATGTACATCCTGATGGTGTTTGGCGGCGATGACAGCGCCCGCGCCCAGATGGCCGACATCATGGCCACCAAGCTGCCCGGCTTTCTGGGCACGATGTTCGGCATCCCCGACGACGTGGCCTTTTTGATGACCAACGAGGGCTTCTTTGGCTTTGGCTACTTCACCTATGCCTCGATGCTGATTGCGGTTTGGGCGGTGCTGGCCGGCCTCAGCATCACCGCCAATGACGAAGACAGCGGCGTGATGAACATGCTGCTGGCGCTGCCTGTGCCGCGCTGGCGCGTGCTGATTGAGCGGGCGCTGGCGCATATGCTGCTGCTGGTGTTCATTCTGGCGGGCGGGTATGTTGGCACGGCTGCGGCCATGCAAATCTTCCCCGCGCTGGCCATGTCGCACGGGGCACTGTTGGCGGCCAATGTGGCGCTGTGGCTGTTGGTGAGTGCGGTGCTGTGCATCACGGCCCTGCTGGGCGCGTTGATCAAGCGGCGCAGCACGGCGGCGGCGCTGGCCGGCGGGTTTGTGGCGGCCAGCTATCTGCTCAATACCATCGCCGGCGCGGCCAAAAGCGGGCTGGGCGATGCCCTGCGCAGCGTGTCAATTTATCGCTACTTCAACAGCGCCGAGGTGATGCGCGAGGGCCTGACGCTGGGTTCGACGTTGGTGTTGGCGCTGGTGATTGTCGGGGCGCTGTGGTTTGCTACGCAGTCCTTCCAGCGCCGCGACATCGGCGGCTGAATAGCCCTGCTGCACCATCAAAAAATGACCGGCAAAACAGCGCCGGTCATTTTTGATTCAGAGAGGGGTGGGGGGGTGGGCCGGCTTAGCGCAGCGAGCCTTCTTCTACCCAGCCGCGGTTGCCCGTGCCGCGCACCACCACGCGATACCAGCACTGACGCCCGTCACTGCGTGGGCCTTCTTCGATGTCCACGCCGGTTTGGTTGGGCACATACAGCACAAAGGCGCTGCGCCCGTTGGGCTGGGCACGCAGATACACCTCCAGCACGCCCGGGTTATAGGTGATGGCGCGGAAGTCCCCGATGCGGAAGTTGGTGTTGCAGCGCACTTGCACCGCATTGGGGTCAAAGGTCGGGGTCGGGCTGGGGGTGAGGGTCACCAGCACCTCTGGCTCGATTTGCAGCAGCGGGGTCACCCGATCCTGCCGCACATAGCCGATTTTGCCGTTGGGCAGCTCCAGCAGATACCAATTGAGCGGGCCGCTGCGGTCATCGGGCACAATCTCGACCACGTTGAAGCTGGTCTCTTGCGAGACTTGCTGCACCACCGCCGCATTGACGTTGGGCGCGGCGCGGATGTTGGACGGGGCGGCCACGCGCGCAATCAACTGCGGCTCGGGCGTGGGGGTCGGGGTCGGGGTCTCGGTGGGGGTGGCGGTAAAGGTCGGGGTAAAGGTGGGGGTGAAGGTGGACGTCGGGGTCGGTGTGAATGTCGGGGTGCTGGTGGACGTATTGGTCGGGGTGGCGGTCGGCGTAGACGTGGCCGTAGCGGTCGGGGTATCTGTGGGGGTGGGGGTGGCGGTGAACGGCACGGGCGTGTCGGTGGGGGTGGGGGTGGCGGTCGGCGGCGGCGTGATGGTCGGGACATCGGCCACGGTCGGCACGGTCAGCAGGTCGCCGTCAATCCGGATAATCGGCAGGTAGGCAATCCACCCCTGCTGACCCTCCGGCAGCGCCAGCAGCAGCCACGCAAAGTCTTCGCTCAGGCCCAACACTTCCAACGGGACGCCGGCGGGCACGCGCGCCACCTCGGCATATAGGGGGCTTGGCCCGCTGCGCGCCACGCCTTCACGCGGGAGGGTGGCCGTGGCGGTCTCGGCGGCGGGTTCTTCGGTCGGGTCGGCGGGGGGTGTTTCTGCGGTGGCCTCGACAGTGGGCGCTTCGGTGGCCTCAGCGGTTGGTTCTTCGGTCGGTGCGGGGTCTTCGGTGGGGTCGGCCGGCGGCAGCGCCTCACTGACTGGCCGCCACGCCGGCGCATAGGCATACAGGCTGTCGGTTTCGTCGAGGAATGCGCCGTTTAGCGCCGGCTCGACCAGCGCGATTTCTGACCCGATCAGCGCGCCATCCCCATCGCGCAGCGCCGCGCTGAAGGCCACAAAGCGCCCATCCGGCGACCATGTGACCGGCGCGCTGGTCAGGGTGGCGTCTTCAAACACCGGTATTAGGTCTGTGCCCTCGGCCACCAGCACGCGGATGTTGTCTGAGAACGCATCTGGCTCATAGAACGCCGAGCGTGCGCCATCTGGCGACAGCGCCGGCACGTCGGCGTTGCACGGCAGGGCCGGCTCGCTGACGGCTTCGCCGGTCGCCACGGTCAGCACAAAGCCCAGCGGTTCGGCGGCGGCGTTCAGCCCCGAGACGGCCAAGAACTGCCCATCGCTTGACCATGCAAGGCATGACACCACCACCATCGCATCCAGCAGGTCACCGTCATACAGCACGCGGGCGGTGGTATCAGGCAGTGTGACGGCGTAAATCGTGTTGACGCCGGGGGTGGCAAACGCATCGGCAAAGGCGGAAGCCTCCACCCCGACAAAGGCCAGCACCCCCTCGGCCTCGCCCAGCGAGCCGGGCAGGGCGGGTTGAGCTGCTGCGGGCAGAACCATGCAGAACATGGCCAGCATGATGGTCATTCGGCGTATCAGGCGCTTCCCCATAAACGCGGTTCTCCTTGTTGGCTGGTTGTTGTGATGTTGTCAACATACAGTATGTCTTATTATATGACGTTCATTTTTTCTGCGCAGGTTTTGGCCGATTTTGCCCCACCGACAAAAAATCCCCCCTCCGCGCCCGGAGAGGGGATAACCGCCGATGGTTCAGGCGTGTTGGAGATGCGGGTTATTCGCCGCCCAGCGCCGCCAGCACGTCCGCCGGCACCAGCACCGAGTCGATGACGTGGATGATGCCGTTGGACGGGGCAAGGTCGGGGATGATGACGGTTGCGCCGTCCACCATGATCGTGCCGTCTTCGCCGACCGTGACGGTCAGCTCGCTGCCGAACATGTTGCCGCCCACCGCGTCCATCTCCAGCGTGCCGACCATCGCCATCTCGGCAAGGTCATTGGCGCTGACGAGGCCCGACACCACGTGATAGGTCAGGACGCGGGTCAGCAGGGCCGGATCGGCCAGCAGCGCATCGACCACTTCTGCCGGCACAGCCGCAAACGCCTCATCGGTGGGGGCGAACACGGTAAACTGGGCGTTGGGGTCGCTCAGCACGTCCAGCAGGCCGGCGGCCACCACCAGATCGCGCAGCACGGTGAAATCACCGCTGTCTTCCAGCAGTACTTCACCGATGGTCGGGATGGCCATCGGGCCTTCAAGGTCGCCGGTGACCGGATCGACGCCGGTCGAGAGTTCACCGCTGGCCAGCATCGCGAGGATTTCTTCCACGCTGGCGGTCACCTCTTCGGGCACGACGGCGTCGTGGGCCGGCGCAAAGCCGACGCCGCTGACGGCGGCATCCATCAGGTACAGCGAGCCTTCCGGCAGCGGCTCGCCGGCGGCCAGCAGCGCGATCATGTCATACACGCCCTGATCGACGCGCTTGAGCGCGCTGGTGATGATCTTGTCGGCGCCCGTGGTCTCGCCCTCGCCAAAGGTGGTGAACCACTCGTCTTGGTCAACGCCGATCACCATTGCGCCCAGCTCAGCCGCGCGCACGATGCCGCCCGAACCGGTCGGGCCGCCCGCGCCGAAGATGACGTCGAAGCCGTCGGCCACGAACTGCTCGGCGGCCTCAGCGCCCAGCTGCGGGGCGACGAAGTCGGGGATGTACACGCCGGCCAGCTCGATGTCGGGGTTGATGTAGCGCGCACCCTGCTCGAACCCGTTGCGGAACTTCTTGACCGGCGGGATGTCGATGCCGTACACGCCGGCAATCTTGCCGGTCTGGGTCATCTGCGCGGCCAGCGCGCCGACGAGGAAGCCGGCTTGGTCTTCGCGGAACTGGATGCCGACCAAGTTCGGCAGCGGGTTGGCATGGAACTGGTCAACGCCGATGAAGTACACATCGGGGTTGGCAGCAGCGGCGGCAGCCGTGCCGTCGGCAATCAAGAACCCGACCGTCACGATGGCGTCAAAGCCCTCGTCCACGCAGGTGTTGATGTTGGCTTCGTAGTCGGTCTGGGCCTGAGTCTCGATGTACTTGGTATCGAGGTTGAGGTCTTCGGCGGCGCGCACCATGCCCTCATAGGCATACTGGTTGAACGTGCCGTCGTTGACGCGACCAAGGTCGGTCACCAAGCACACCGAGGTGATGCCGTCCTGCGCCATGGTCACGGCGGTGGTGGGCAGCACCAGCGCCATCAGCACCATCACCATCAAAAGACGTTTCTTCATGTGGTTTAGAACTCCATCTGTACCAACAAAAAATAACAAGGAACATCAAAACCGGTCAGACGGGCGGTGACCTGCCCGCCCGACCGGCTCTGCACACAAAGGGGGATTACTCGGCGAGGTCGCCGGTGACCGGATCGACGCCGGTCGAGAGTTCACCGCTGGCCAGCAGGGTGAAGATTTCTTGCACGCGGATGGTGACTTCTTCCGAGACCACCGCGTCGTGGGCCGGCGCAAAGCCGACGCCGTTGACGGAGGCATCCATCAGGTACAGCGAGCCTTCCGGCAGCGGCTGACCGGCGGCCAGCACCGCGATCATGTCATACACGCCCTGATCGACGCGCTTGAGCGCGCTGGTGATGATCTTGTCGGCGCCCG
>DAOUCZ010000031.1:0-6333 GCA_034431675.1 Anaerolineae bacterium
GTTGCTCAGCTCTGCCTTGAGCGCGCTGTCAGGCGTGAAGGTGCAGCGGGTGGTGCAGATGTCAACGTGATTGAAGGTGTTACTGTAGATGTTGCCCAGCGGGCCGCCGGCAGTGCGGGTGATGGTAAGTGCGTAGGTTTGCGCTTCTTCTGATGCTGTCCAGATAAATGAGGTGCGGTCGACGTTGATGACCGTGTCGTTGTTGACGGGGTCAACGGCGTTAAATGGCCCCGGCGGGCAGCCCAGCGTCTTGGTGGTAATCAGGTTGGAGCTGCTGCGGGTGATGCCCAATGCGCCGCCAAAGTCGCGCACGGCCAGCACACGATATTGATACTCGGTACATTCTGGGCGACCGGTATCAACATAGCTTGTGGCGTTGCGCGCCAGTGTGATAACGTTCTGGAAATTGCCGTTGAGCAGGCGGCGCTGGACGACCATGCTGTCTTCTTGCAGCGTGCCGGTGCCGGTGGTCGAGTCTGACCACACAAGGCTGATACTGGTCTCGGCGCGGGCGCTGACGCTGAGCGCATAGGGCGAGGAAGCGCCGCCCTGTGCCACAAACACGTCAGAACTGTTGTTGGTGTCGCCAGCAACGAGGTTAGAGCCAAACGATTCGAAGGCGATAAAGCTGCCATCATCGCTGATGGCCGAGAATTGACCCTGAAAGCCGTTGGATTCTTGGGCATTGTTGTTGACGTTCACACGGGTGGTGATGCCTGTGGTGCGGTCAAACAGGAAGAAGTCGGGCTGACCATTGGTATCGCCAAAGACGAGGTTGCTGGCCACTGACCAGTACACGATATAGCGTGCGTTGTCACTGGCAACCGGACGGGCGCTGCCGCCGTTGGGCTGGACACCGTTGGAATCGACGCTGACACGCTGGATGGTGTTGCTGGCGCGACTCCACAGGAAAATGTCGGCATGACCGTTGGTGTCACCTGTGACAAGGTTGGACGCAAAGGACGTGAATACCACAAACTGCCCGTCACCGCTGATGAACGGCTCAACACTGTCACCATTGGCTTCGACAGCGCCGGGGGCCATGCTGATGCGTGTGGTAGTGTTGGTGGTGCGGTCGCGGATGAAGATGTCACGCCGGCCATTGGTATCACCGGTGACAAGGTTGCTACCTAGCGACTCGAAAGCGATGTAGCGCCCATCGTCACTGACAGTGAATTCGGAATTGCCATCCTCGTTATTCGATTGGACGCCGGCGCTGCTGACGTTGATGCGCACAATCGGGTTGATGTTGGTATCCGTGATGGTGCGATCCCAAGCGAAGATGTCGGGCTGGTTATTGGTGTCGCTGGCCACAAGGTTATCGGCCACCGAGCGGAAGACGACGATGTTGCTATTGCCGCTGATGGTGGGGTTGGTGCTGCCGCCGCGTGCCTGTGGGTTGCCGAGGTTGACACTGCTGTGCGGCAAGCTGACCTGACGGGCCACGTTGGCGCCGCGGTCATAGATAAACACATCCGTGACACCGTTGGTATCGAAGGTGGGATTGGTCGAGACGATATTGGTGGCATCTGAGGCGTAGACCACAAATGTACCGCTGTCATCGATGCCGATGTCGGGGTAGGTCACGGGTGGGTTGGTGTCGGGGCGGGCGGTCTGGATGCCGCCAAAACCGAGGCTGACACGGCTGGTCACGCCGCTGGCGCGGTCGCGGACAAAGACATCCCCTGCGAAGTTGGTGTCTTCTGGCACAAGGCCGCCGGTATCTGTCCAAAAGGCGACGATGTTGCCGTTGCCATTGATGACTGGGCGGGAGGCGTTGCGGGTTTCGACACCGGTGGTGCTGGTGCTGACGCGCTGGATGGTCTTGTATTGGCGGGCGCTGACCGTGCCAGACAACAGTACCAGCAGAATGCTGATGCTGAGTGCGGCCAACCAGCGCATCCGCGGGTGATGGCGGTGAGACGAACGAGAAGGCATAAATCCCCCTTCAGCGCGATGCACTGAAACGATATGGCCTATATTCACGAATCTTATACGTCATGCATTGTAGTCGTGTGTGTGTTGCACGCCTAGACCCCGTAGGGCAGACGTTGATTGGACGCCGATTGTATTGGGTTTTGAGGTCGACAGGATGTTACAATGCAGTATTATGCTGTATTTATAGTCATCCCACATCGGGATATGCCATCATTGGATACGGCAAACAGGGAAGATAGGTTAAAGACATGAGAATCGGTCAAGCCTTGATTGCGGGGCGTTATCTGCTGATGGAAGCGATTGGTCAGGGTGGGATGGGGATGGTGCATCGCGCCCTCGATAAACTGACCAATCAGGTGGTGGCGCTGAAGCGTGTGCGGGTGTTTCAGGGCATGGATGAGCAGGGGTCACTGGATGTGCGTCTGGCCATGGCGCAAGAGTTCCGTCTGATGGCGACCTTGCGCCACCCCAATATCGTCTCGGTGTTGGATTATGGCTTTGACCTTGATGGCCACCCGTTTTTTACGATGGAGTTGATTGAGGGCGCGACAGATGTTCTTACCGCCGCGCGCGATTTGTCACTGCGGCAGAAGGTGAATCTGCTGATACAGGCGCTGCTGGCGCTGTCTTATCTGCATCGGCGTGGGGTTGTCCATCGCGACCTGAAGCCCGAAAATCTATTGGTGGTGGGGGAGCATTTGCGTCTTGTCGATTTTGGTATTTCGGCGGCGCAGGGCTTTAGCGATGTCAGCGCCGAGGGGATGGTGAGCGGCACACTGGCTTATCTTGCGCCAGAGCTGCTGCGTGGCCAAGACCCGATACCCGCCTCTGACCTGTATGCGTTGGGCATCATCTTGTTTCAGGTGCTCACTCACCGCCATCCCCACCCCACACTAGAGCCGACGCAGCTGATTTATGACATCCTGAACACCGAGCCTGATTTGCGCCCGCTGCGCTTGTTGGCCGAGCATCTCAAAGGGGATGATCAGACGGCGTTGTTGGTGCTGCGCGAGGCGCTGACCCGTCTGCTGGCCAAGCGGCCAGAGCATCGCTATCAGACCGCGCGTGAGGTTGCAGAGGTATTTGCGGCGGCGGTGGGAGAAGCTGTGCCGGATGATCGGGCTGAATACCGCGAGAGCTACCTGGTATCGGCGCGGTTTGTCGGGCGTGAAGAGTATTTGAGTGTACTGCGCTCGGCATTGGAGCAGGCCGAGGATGGCCGTGGTTCGGTATGGTTGGTGGGCGGTGAGTCGGGAGTGGGCAAATCGCGCCTGCTGGACGAACTGCGTGCGCAGGCCTTGGTGCGTGGGACGTTGGTGCTGCGCGGTCAGAGTGTGGCTGATAATGCGCTGCCTTATCAGCTGTGGCGTGACCCTGCACGTCGTCTGGTGCTGACCAGCCGCCTGACGGAGTTGGAAGCGGGGGTGATGAAGGCATTGGTGCCAGATGTCTCGGCCTTGCTAGGGCGAGACATCCCCGATGCCCCGCAGCTGGATGGCCCGCAGACCCGTCAGCGCTTGGGGCAGACGCTGCTGGATGCCTTGCGCTTGCAGCACCGCGTCATCTTGCTGCTGCTCGAAGATTTGCAGTGGGCGGCAGAAGGTGTGGAGCTGTTAAAGGACATCGCATTGGCGGTGCAAGACCTGCCGATATTGGTAGTGGGGACGTATCGCGATGATGAGCGCCCGGATCTGCCGTCTGAGGTGCCCAGTGCCCAGACGATGAAGCTGCGGCGATTTTCGCACCAAACCATCCAGATGCTGAGCCTTGCGATGTTGGGAGAGGCAGGGCAGCGGCCCGAGGTGGTGCAGTTTTTGGAGCGCGAGACCGAAGGCAATGTGTTTTTTGTGATTGAGGTGCTGCGCGCTTTGGCCGAAACAGCCGGCGGGCTGAATGCGATTGCCACTCACGGCTTACCAGAGACGGTTGTGGCAGGTGGGGTGCGCGACGTATTGATGCGCCGTCTGCGCCGCCTGCCAGATGAGACATTGGGCTTGTTGAAGCGTGCGGCGGTGGCAGGCCGTATGATTGACCTTGCGCTGCTGCCGGTGTGGGCGGGCGAGGCTTTTGATGTCACTGCATGGCTGACGACTTGCAACAATGCGGCGGTGCTGGAATTGGTTGATGGGGTGTGGCGGTTCTCTCATGATAAACTGCGCGAGGCCGTTTTGGATGATGTCCCGTCTTATGAGCGTCCGGGCCTGCACCGCGAAGTGGCACAAGCCATCGAACGGGTGTATCCCAACGATGCGGCGCGTGCTGCGGCGCTGGCGGAGCATTGGCGCATGGCGGGTGACCCGATGCGCTATCTGAAATATGGCCTAGAAGGCGCGCGGCAGGTGCGCGCGGTTGGGCGGTTTGACGAGTGTCAGCGCATGTGTCATCTGCTGCTGGAACTGCTGGACAAACCCGATGAACGCCGGATGGAGGTGCTGACTCTGTTGGGTGATGCTTATTGGGATGGCAACCAGTATGCGGATGCCGAGAAGGCTTATAAGGAGAGCCTTGGCATTGCACGGCGTTTGCGTCACACCTTGGGCGCGGCGGCGGCGCTGATTGGGTTGGGGTCGGTCAATTGGCGCACAGGCAAGCTGGAAGAGGCTGAGCAGTATTATGGTGAGGGGCAGGCGTTGGCCGAGCGCGTTGACAGCGTTGATTATATGTCTGATGCGCTGAACGGCCTTGGTGTGGTCACATTTGACCGCGGGGATTTTGAGACATCGCGCCGGCATCTGGAACGGGCGCTGGCGTTTTCTAAGCGCAGCACCGAGACATGGCGCGAGGCCCGCTGCTATAACAACCTTGCCAACACGCTCAACTATCAAGGGGATGCCGAGACCGCCAAGGCGTACTGTCGGCGCGCCTATGACCTGTATCGTGAGTTGGGTGATCGACGCAGTGCAGCCTATACCGCGCTCAATCTGGGTGCGGTGCTGGAGTCGCTGCGCGATTATGCCGCCGCCCAGATTTATTACGAAGAAGGGATGACCATCTTCAAGATGCTCGGCAACCCTTCAGGTTTGGCCGCGGCGACCAGTAATTTGGGCTCGATGTTAGAGATCCGCGGTGAGCTGACCCCGGCCCTGTCGTATCACCTTGAGGCGTTAGAGATTGCGCAGCGCTTGGGTGACCCGTATCTGGAGTGTGCTATCCGCTGCAACGCGGCCAATGCGGCTCTATCGCTGAATGACATTGAGCAAGCGCGTTCGCTGCTTGCCGAACTGCTGATGATGACCCATGAGCGTGGGCTGCGTCCGCTGGAATTGGAGGCGTTGGCGGTCTATGCCCGCCTGTTAATGCTGACGTCTAAGCCCGAGGAAGCCGCCGAATTGGCCGGCGTCCTGACGGTGCACCTGCATCGCGCAGCAGTCGAGGCGCGCCTCAACCCGCTGTTGGATGCGCTGTCTGCCATGCTTGACCTTGACGCCTTCGCAGCGGCTCATGAGCGGGGCAAGGGGATGGAAGTGGAGATTGCGCTGGTGCGTGCCCTGCGTGATTTGCGCCAATATACACGTGCCCGCCGTTGAGTGCCCTGACGCTCGCAGCCAGAGCGGCAGGGCTTATCAAGTCAATGGGGGTTAGGCCAATTCTGGCTGACGGACGGTGACGCGCATGGGCATCCCGTATCTGGGGCGCAGCGTGAACATGTCTTGCGGCTCAACCGGATGGCCGGGCTTCAGCGATAGGCTGAAGCGCTGGCCCAGCACAGCCAGCGCGATTTTGGCTTCCATCATGGCAAATGCGTTGCCGATACACACACGAGGCCCATTGCCGAAGGGGATATAGGCGCTTTTGGGCAGTGACTTCTCGAAGTCAGGGGTGAAGCGCTCTGGGTGGAAGCCCCACGGGTCGGGATAGAAGTTTGGGTTGTGATGTACGCCCCAGATGTTGACGATGACAATGCTGTTTTTGGGGATGCGCTCGCCACCAAGGGTAGTATCTTGGCCCGCTTGACGGGTGGTGACCCATGCCGGTGGATACAGGCGCATCGACTCTTTTAGGATTTGTTCGGTCAGGGTGAGGTGGGGGAGGTCTTTGAGTGTGGGGGCACGGCCACCCAGCACTGTTTGCAGTTCTTGATGGAACTGCGCCTCGATTTCGGGATGCTGACTGAGCAGATACCATGTCCACGTCAGCGCGCGTGAGGTGGTTTCGTGGCCGGCCCCAAATAGGGTCATGACTTCATCACGCACCTGCTTATTGTTCATCCCGCCGCCGTCTTCGTCTTTCGAGAGCATCAGCATCGAGAGAGCATCGCCTTTGTCGTCGATGTTCTGGCCGGTTTTGCCCGCGCGCCGATCTTCAATCATGCGATAAATCAGCTCATCAAGTCGGGTGATGGCTGCTTTGTAGCGGCGGATTTCGGCAGTGGGCACCCACATCGGGGTGGGGAAA
>DAOUCZ010000032.1:0-51638 GCA_034431675.1 Anaerolineae bacterium
TTCGCTGCGCAGCATCCCACTGATGGCCTTGAGCGTGGTCGATTTGCCCGCGCCGTTAGCCCCCAGCAGGCTGACGATTTGCCCCTGCTCCACCGTGAGCGAGATGCCGCGCAGTACCAGAATCACGCTGTTATAAATCACTTCGATATTGTTGACCGAAAGCATCTTATAAACATCCTCAAACAACAAAAAAATAGGCCGAAACAAGCGGGGGCGACTTATCAGCCGCCCCCGCCTCGTTAGTGCTGTCGGGTCGGGGCCTTGATTACTCGGTCTCGACCATGCCCGGACGCAGATCCGGCGCTGGGGCAAACGGAGTCAGCGGCAGAATCAGCGGGACGAACAGCTTGCCACCATCCGGCGTATCCACCAACAGAGCGTCCGCAGCGCTGGTGGCCGGGCCGGTCATCTCGGCATTCAGGTAGTACATCACCGCCATGCGGTTACCGGTCACCGAGCGCATCCCCTCGCCATATGAGAAGTCGAACAGGCCCAGCGGCGAGTAGTTGATGTTCTCAATCACCGACTTCACCAGCGCGCCGTCCACGGCCTCTAGGCTGCCGGCCTCATTGACGGCCTGCGTATAGATTTCCTTGTACTGGTCAACCAAGGCCCAGCCAAGGATGTAAGAGATGTTCTGCACCGGCAAACCACGGTTGTTGGCCGCGGCTTGCTCCAAAATCAGCTGGATGCCCGGCAGGTTGCGCTCGCTGTACCAGTGGAACGGCAGCGACGCCACCAACCCGTTGGTGCTGGGCAGGCCGTCCGAACCCAGCGTGCGCTGACCCAACAGCGCCACCGAGGTATCCAGTGCCCAGTTGACGCCGGCCAGCTTCACCTCATCCTCGATGCCGAGGTCGACCACCGTCTTGGCCACCAATGCCGGGCCACTAGCAAGGGTGTTGGTATAGAGGATGTTTGCCCCGCTGTCCACAAGGTTTTGCACGTTGGTGGTGATGTCGGTAGCGGTGGGCAAGAACTGCTCTGGCGTCGGCAGGATTTCGACGCCGAGGCTGCCGCAGTAGGCAATGGTCTCGGGCTTAAAGGCGGCCTGACCAAACGCACCCGGCCACGAGATATAACCAATCACCGGATCGGGATACATTTCGGGGTTGGCGGCCACAAACTCGCAGAACGAGCCAAGCTGATCGACATACAGCGGGTTGGTGGCAAACACCCAGCCGGGTTCATCCGCGTTTTGGCCATACAGACCCTCGACAGACCCCGCCGAAATCAGCACGGGGATTTCATCTTCGGCCAGCTGACCGCGCAGCAGTTCGCTGTCGCCAGAGCTGTACAGCACTATAAGGTCAGGCTTGTCAGACAGCGTGCTGTAATAGTCATAGGCCGCTTGAGTCTGGGCGGGGTCACCAGCCGTATCGCGGTTGTCCGAGGCGATAGTAGCACCACAGATGCCGCCGCGCGCGTTGTAGTAGGCGATGGCATCGGCCAAGCCCGCCAGCAGGGGCTGTGTGATGAAGGCATACGAGGCGCTGATGTCACCAAAGTGATAAATGGTGACGGTCTGACCGGTCAAATCGACTTCGCACTCGGTATGTGCTTCTGCGATGAAGGCCGGCAGTTCTTCTTGGGCGGCAGCCGGGAGGGCCACCAGCAAAACGAGGACGATCAACAGTAACGCTTTACGCATAGTTCAAAATCCTTTTCTGTCTTAACAACACGCAGACTACAGCGCTGCGTTCCCCCTATTGTAACGCGTATCGTGTATTGCAACACAAATTACCGCGCTGTAGGCTGAGTTTCTTACCACTTCTTCACACCGCCGCATCCCATCAGTTGGCATAAGGCCGTATCTTCCAACCAATTTTCAAAATCTCCCACCGATAAGCCAGCCCCCGCGGCTCAACAATCAAGAAAACCATCAGGGCAAGGCCAAACAACAACGGATTTAGCGCAGCAAACGCATTAATCGGGTCTAGAAACGGCAGCAATGCCGGCAAACCCGCATAAATCATCGGTATCAGCCACGGGATGACGCTCTGGGTAAGCAGATTGACAAACCCCACGCCGAACAACGGCCCAAGTGGATAACCTGCCCCACCGATAATCAACATCGCCAGCAGTTCAATCGACACCGTCGGACCAAAGAAATCCAGCGAAATCGAATTGGTATCAAAGGCCAACAGCGCGCCGGCAACACCGGCATACACCGCGCTGATGAAGAAGGCTTGCAGCTTATACCAGAACACATTGATGCCCAACAACTCGGCAGCAAGGTCGTTGTCGCGCACGCTGATAAACGCCCGCCCGACGCGCGTGCGGCTGATGTTGCGCGCCGCCAGCGCCAATATCAGCGACAGAGGGACTGCCACATAATAAAATGCAGCGGTTGGCCCAAGGCTGAGGCCAAAAAAGTGTGGGATGGGCACTTCGAGCGGGCGCGCGCCGTTGGTATAGGCCTCTAGGGGGTAGCGCAGCACCCACGGGATGATGAACTGCGCCGCCAGCGTCGCCATGCTCAGATAAAACCCCTTCACACGCAGTGAAGGCAGGCCAAACAAAATCCCGACCAAGCCGGTGATGAGGGCGGCAGTAGGCAGTGCCGTCCAGAACGTAAAGCCAAAATCGCGCACCAAAATCGCGCTGGCATATGCCCCCACCGCCATAAACGCCGCATGTCCCAGCGAAACCAAACCAGTGTAACCAGTCAGGATATTCAGGCCCTGCACCGCAATCACCAACACCGCGATGCGCAAAATCGTGCCGGTCAGCACATCCGGCAGAATGCTCAGGCCAAACGGCCCGCGCGAGGTCAGCAGCGGCACAACCAGCAGCAGTGCCATCAAGATGTATTTAATCGCTTTGTCTGTGCGCGTGCGATTAAGCGCGATGTCCTGCGCATAAGAGGTGTCGAATACCCCAGAAGGGCGTATATTGGCAGACATAGATAAGCGTTCCTCCGTCCTTTAGATGCGTTCGATGCGCTTTTGACCGAATAGGCCATCGGGACGGATGACCAGCACTATCATCAAAATCAGATATGGGGCCAACTCGGTATCAACCTGCAAGCCGGGGAACAAGCGCTTGCTCAGCTCTTGCACCAGCCCAATCACCAGACCGCCCACCAATGCCCCGCCCACACTGTCGAGACCGCCCAGCAGCACCGCCGGAAACGCATAAAACGCCAGTCCCGGCAGGTTTTGGCTGAGGCCCGTGCTGCTGCCGGCTTGCAGCACCCCCGCCGCTGTTGCCAGCAAAGAGGCAATGGCCCACGCCACCGCCAAAATCACGCGCACCCGCAGCCCCACCGACTGCGCCAACTGCTGGTTTTCGGCAGTGGCGCGCATGGCCAGCCCCACATTGGTGTAGCGAAAGAACAACACAAATGCGCCAAAGGCCACCAGCGCCAGCACAAACGCCATAATCAGCTCGATATTGAGGTTGAAGTTGACCCCCAACCATGTATCGCGCCCTTCCACCGTCAGGCGGGCGGGCAGGCCAGCCTGCTTCAGCGTATCGAACACCGGCAGCGGGATTTCGACACTGCCCCATACCAGCTGCGTCACACCGTGCAGCAGCTCGCTGACCGCCAGCGTCATCAGCACCGCGGTAAACAATGGCTGACCAATCAGCGGGCGAATGGTAAACCGCTCAACGGCCAAACCCATTACCGCCGCGCCGGCAGCGCCACCCACCACCGCCCGCACCAGCTGCCACTCCTGCCCGGGCAAACTCAGCAGCGCCGTCAGGCCCAGCCACACCGCACCACCCACCAGCAGACGCTGTGGCTCACGCAGCGCTTTCCAACCGGTCATGGTCACGCCCATCAAGACCACCACCGCGGCAAACACGCCTGATACCGCTGGGTTTGGCTGACCAGTGGTAAAAAAGGCATGAAAAATCAACCCGCCCAGCAGCATCATATAGCCATGGGCAAAGTTGAACACGCCCGAGGCCTTGTTGATAATCACGATACCCAATGCCACCAAGGCATAGATACCGCCCAGCAGAATGCCGCGTATCACCGACTCGACCATGCGGCCCGGGCGCTGTGCACCGACAATCGGCGCAAGCCACATGGCCACCACAATGAAAAACGCCACAATGCCCAGCCACTTCAGCATCCGCCCAATGTCTGGGCCGGCGGATGCCGGCGAAACCACCTTTTGAGCCAAAACAAACCTCTCTTTTGTCCATCCAAACATAACGTGTTTTTACGCCATCAAAGGCACATTATTGCCCCTTAGACGGCTCACTTAACGCGCTCAAACGCCGGCAATGCGGATTTCAGTCTCCACCTTGCCCATGCGCCCATCGCGATATTTCACCTCGGCCACCACCTTGACCGATTCGCCGCCGCTGTAGATGGCCTCAATCAGGTCTGCATACCGCTGCTCCAGCGCAGAACGGCGCAGCTTGCGGGTACGCGTCAGTTCGGCTTCATCCGCATCGAAGGCCTTGTGCAAAATCACAAACTTTTGGATGCGTGCCGCCGCCGGCAGCGCGGCATTCACCGCCAAAATCTCTTTGCGGATGATGTCGTAAACCTCGGGCTTTTGCGTCAGGTCAACATAGGTGGTGAAATGCACCCGATTCTTCTCGGCCCAGCGCGCTACATTGTCAAAGTCGATAATGACGATGGCCGCGACAAAATCTTTGTCCGCCCCGCCGATGGCCATCACATCCTGCACAAACTGACAAAACTTCAGCCGTCCCTCGATATACTGCGGGCTAAAGGACTCGCCGTTCTTCATCCGGATCATGTCTTTCACACGGTCTAGATAAATGACGTGCCCATCCTCATCGACATAGCCGGCATCCCCCGTGCGGAAATAGCCCTCTTCATCAAAGGCCTCAGCGGTTTTGTCGGGCATTTTATAGTAGCCGGC
Source organism: Anaerolineae bacterium (assembly GCA_034431675.1). Taxonomy (GTDB): domain Bacteria; phylum Chloroflexota; class Anaerolineae; order Aggregatilineales; family Phototrophicaceae; genus Flexicrinis. The sequence goes on from DAOUCZ010000032.1 coordinate 4,851, forward strand.
AAACACCGCACGGCTGTAGATGCAGATTTCGCCGTCTTCGGCAATCTTCACCTTCACCCCCGGTATCGGCTGGCCGACACTGGCCAATTTGACATGGCCGGTCAGGTGCTGGGTCGCCCCTTGCATCTCAGTCGATCCGTAAATACTCTTCAGCTCTACCCCTACCGCACGGAAAAAGCGCAGCACCGCCGGACTAAGCGCCGCCCCCGACGTAAATGCATGGCGCATCCGCGTCATCCCGATTTTGTCGCACAAAGGGCCAAGCACCGCCACTTTGCCCAGCCAGCGCAAAAAGCGCAAATGCAGCGGCACAGGCAGGCGCTGATCTTCGAGGTCGATGACGCGATATGCCACCGGCAAAAACAGCCCAAACAGCGCCCGATTTAGCCATGTGCTGTCGTTGACCTTCATCTGCATCGTGCGCGCCAACCCCTCCCAGATGCGGCTGGGGAATAACGAGGACGACGGCGCAATCTCGCGCAGGTCGTGCATGATGGTCTCTGGGCCTTCGGGAAAATTGACCGTAAAGCCATACTGTGCATGGGCAGCAACACCAAGGCCCTGTTCAGTAATCCAAGCCAGCGGGCTAAACGACAAATATTCGTCTGTGATATACAGCGGCACGGTATCACGGGTGTGGAAGGTGGCATACAGCAGGTTCTTATGGCGCACCATCGCCCCTTTGGGCAGCCCCGACGTCCCAGAGGTGTAACTATAGATAGCGATGTCTTCGCTGTCCCCCTGCGCCAGCAGGGCATCAAACGCCTTCGGGTCGGCTTGAGAAGCACGGCGGCCCTGCGCCTGCACCTCGGAATAGCGCATCAACCACGGCTCGTTGTAGTTGTACAGGCCTTTCTCATCCCAATAAATCACACGGCGGATGTTGGGCAGTTTATCACGCAGGGCCAGCGCTTTATCCACCTGCTCCTGATCATGTGCCAGCAAGAACACCGCCTCGGAGTGGCTGACGATGTACTCCATCTCTTGCAAGCCAGCATCGGTGAAGATGGCGATGGTGATGCCCCCCGCCGCCTGCACCGCATACTGTGCCCAATAAAATTCGGGGTCATTCTCGCCGATGATGGCCACTTTGTCGCCGCGCTTCAAGCCCATCTGCACAAGGCCAAGGCACAGGTCAATCACGTTTTGCAGGCTGTCCAGCCACGTGTATTCCTGCCAGATGCCATAACGCTTCTTGCGCATCCCCACTCGCTGGCCAAGCCGGCGCGCGGTGGTGGCAAAAGCCCGAGGCACGGTATCCATATCAGCCGGCAGCGGCGGAATATCTTCGTAAGGGACGATAAAATGCACGCGCGGCGCGGCTTTTTCCTTTTCCAGAGCAACAGCACACATAAGCTTTTTTAATCCTGTTCTTGTCCTAAGTAGGCGCGTATGACAGCCTCGTTCTGACTAATTTCATCTGGTGTCCCTTCGGCAATTTTTTGCCCAAAATCGAGGGCCACAATCCGATGAGAGATGTCCATCACAAGACCGACATCATGCTCAATCAACAAGATGGTCACGCCGCGCTGCTCGTGGATGTCGAGGATGAAGCGGGCCATATCCTCTTTTTCTTCCACATTCATGCCGGCCATCGGCTCATCCAGCAGCAGCAAGGACGGCTCAAGCGCCAGCGCCCGCCCCAGCTCAACCCGCTTGCGCAGGCCATAGCTCAACGTACCGACGATGCTTTTGCGGATGGCCTCAATTTCCAAAAAGTCGATAATTTCTTCGACCACCCGCCGATGCTCAATCTCCTCACGCTCTGCCGGCCCCCAAAACAGCGCCCCGCTCAGCAGGTTCGACTTCATGTGCAGGTGACGCGCCGCCATCAGGTTGTCCAGCGTGGTCATGTTGGTATACAGCGCAATGTTCTGAAACGTGCGGCTGACGCCCAGCTTGGCACGCTTGTAGGGGGGTAATGCGGTGATGTCCTTGCCGTCCAACAGCACGCGGCCTTGCTGCGGCTTATAAAAGCCGTTGATGCTGTTGATGAGGCTGGTTTTCCCCGCCCCATTCGGCCCGATGACCGACAGGATTTCGCCGCGGCGGACATCAAAACTGATGTTTTGTAATGCTTTGATACCCCCAAAGCTCAGCGAGATGTTGTCAACATGCAGCTTTATAGACATTCAACAAACCTGTTTTCGTGTGTAATCAAAAGACTATTCAATAAAACCAATGATAGCGAAAACCAATCCGAACGCCAAAACATTAAGCATGTCTTTATACAAATTGCATGGCAGGAGGGCATCTGACGAATCCCCCGCTAGGTTTCCAGCGGGGGAATCGGCCAAATCGTCGGCTAGAGATGGGCATTAAGCCACGTGGTGATGTCTGCCAGCACCTCGGCCTGCTCCGGTTCATTGTGGATTTCGTGCAGCAGGCCGGGATAAAACTTAAGGGTCTTGTCTGTCGCCCCTACCCCATCATACAGCGTCTGACTGCCTGCCGGCGGAGTCAGGGTGTCTTTATCGCCATGCAGCACCAACACCGGCATCGTGATGCGGCCTAGATTGGCGCGGGCCGGCGGCAGCGCCCGCCCAAAGAGGGCTGCGGTTGCCAGCGTGGTTGGTTTCAGCACATTTAGCGGGTCGCTGCGATAGGCCTCAATCACCTGCGGGTCACGGCTGAGGGTAGACAAGTCAATCGGCCCTAGCGGCAGGTTGGGCAGGACATTGGCCAGTGCCAACACCAGCGGGCGCACCGCCGCCGGCAAAGCCGAATCAACCCGCAGCGGTGACCCGCTGGAGACGAACCCATCCGCCGCAGACGGATATTTAATCAACGTCAATGTGCTAATCAGCGACCCCATGCTGTGCCCATACACAAACAGCTTGAGCGAGGGGTGCAGCGCGCGCACATTGTCGATGCGGCGCTTCAGGTCTTCGACCGTGCCATCAAAGGTGCGAAACCCAACACGCGGCTCGCCCGTGCTGCGCCCGTGATGGCGGTGGTCATGGCCATACACCGCATATCCGTGCGCGTTCAGATGGGCAATCACATGTGGATAACGCCCTGTGTGTTCACCGATGCCATGAACAAGGTAGACCACGGCTTTAGGCTGACCATCAGGCAGGGCCTCGAACGTGTGCAGGGTGAGACCGTCGGGGGTGGTGGCAGTACCAGTCTGAATCGTCATCTATACACTCCAAAACAATCAGCAGTCCCTAGATGGGACGCAAAAACCAACAACACGACTAATGTACATCTCGGCAGGTCTGCACCGCAAACGGTATAATCAGCCGCAAAGTACCTGCACAGGGATGTTCATGTGATGGTGTTTTTCCCTCAACGCCCCAATGCCAGCCCGATGTCAGTCAGTGATGACCTAGACGCAGTCGCCGCTCGTATCGATGTCATCCTCGCCAATCTCGGCCTCGACCCCGCCAGCGCGCGGGTGGCCAATGCCACCTATCTGTGGCAGTTTCAGCGCGGCTCGGCACTGGTCGAGATACGCCTGCTGCGCGAAGGGCGCGACTCGTTTTTTCAAATCAGCGCGCCGGTGATGCACCTGCCCCATGATGGACTGCTGCGCCTGTATCGGCGGATGCTGGAGCTAAACATGCAGCTGGTCGGGGCTGCCTTTGCCGTCTACCGCGATGTGGTCTACCTGATTGACGAACGCCCCCTGCCCGGCCTTGATGACAGTGAAGCGCACGCCATGATTAACACAGTGGCCGGCTTTGCAGATCAACTTGACGATGAACTGGTGAGCGAATTCGGTGGGCGGCGCTACGGTCAGGCCTAAGCCCCCTCAACCCCAGAAAGGCAAACCCAACCATGTCGCATAGGACTGCTTCTTATCCACAGGTCAGCGTGCTGCTGCTGCTGTCCATCATGATGCTGAGCGCCTGCGCACCCACCCAACCCGACACCCCCGACGTCCCCACGTTGATGGTGCTGCCCAGCGCCACTCCTCAGCCCCCAACCGATGCAGCGCCTTCACTCCAAGCTGAAACCCAGCAGCCCCCCCCGCAAGACCCTGCGTCCGTGACCCCAGACCTCACCCCAACACCATCCCCATCCCCCACCGAAAGCCCAAGCGAAACCCCGCTTGTGCCCCCAACGCCTACGGTTACAGCCAGCCTAACCATCACCCCAACCCCAACCCGCACGCCAACACCGACACCGTGGCCCACGGAGGTCGAAGGCCCACTGATCGAACTGGCGCGCCTTGCCCTATCCGCGACCGTGGTAACCCCCGATTTCCGCCTGCTCACCGTCACCCCGACAGGCTTTGCGCCGGCGCTGTGCCTGCCGCCCGCCGGCGGATTCGGCACAGCACTCAGTGGCAACCCCTCTATCGGACTGCTGCTGGGCTGCCCCAACGGGGCAGTACTCACCTATGGGGCGGCTGTACAGCGCTTTGAGCGCGGGCTGATGATATACGTTGCCAGCGTACCAGCATCCATCTATGTGATTTATGACAGCGGACGATGGACGCAGTATCCCGATACCTTTGTGGAAGGGATCGATCCGGTCAGCGGCGGCGAAACCCCACCCGGCGGGTTATTCGAGCCGATTCGCGGGTTTGGCAAAATCTGGCGTGGCAACGTGGATGTGCGCAGCGGCCTTGGATGGGCGGTGAATACCGAAAGCGGCACCACCATCAACATCCTGTCTTTCGAGCGCGGGCAGATGCTGGGAATCCCGCTGTATGGACAAATCGCGGCGCTGGCCTTCACCGGTCAAGCGCAGGTTGTGGCGGGCACGTCTCCCTAAGGAGCGGGGCGCAGCCACAAGCCATAATCCTCACGCGCAGGGGCATAAAATCGCACCCAGCGCTGCCCATCCCACAGCGCCATCGGCATCTCGTCCACGGCCACAATCGGCAGAGCGGCACGCCAGCGCTGCGGCACGCGCTGGTCAATCAACCACTTTTTGAGCGGCGTGGAATGACCGTGCAAGCCCAACGGCCTCACCCGTTCGCCGCTGCGTGGGGGGCGCAGCGTCACCACCTGCCCCCCGCCCACATAAAACACCAGTGCCGGTGGGGAATCGCCATCGGCCAGCGGCCCGCAGCGCACCTGCGCCCCACAGGACAGCGCAGTCCATTGGCCAGCAGGCAAAACAACCGTCTCGCCATCTGCCATCCACACCAGCGGCGGGCGATCAGGCGGCATCCCCTCGCGCGTGATTAAGAGGGCGTCGTGTTCCAGACGCGCGTGCAGCCCCCCGGGCAGCTCTAATGCGCCGCCGGTCGGGCCGTCCAGCAAGTTTGCTACCCCCCTCAGATGCACAAACGATGGCGGTTCATCCGTCGGGCCAAGTCGCTCACACATCCGCGCCACCACTCGCACCCGCAGCGCGGGATGAATATCAGTAAGCATCCCACGTGCGATGCTTGCCCCCGCAGTGGTCACACGCACCGCCTCACAAACCGGTTGCACCAGTGACTCCAGCAGCGATTCATCCAGAGCAGCGGCAGCGGCCAACCGCCCCAAAGCCCCAGTCACATCTGGATTGGCCTGTGCCAGCACCGGTAAAGCCACGTGCCGCGCCCAGTTTCGCCGATGATGCAGGTCATCATTGGTCGGGTCATGCCGATACGGGATGTGTTCGGCCTGACAGTACGCCATCAGATCGGCTTTGCGCACCTCTAAGAGCGGGCGCAGCAGCGGCACATCGGCAAGCTCATCGCCGGCAAAAGGTATCGGCGCACGCGGACGCATCCCCCCCACGCCATGCACCCCCGCCCCACGCAGCACATTCATCAATACCGTTTCGGCCTGATCATCGGCATGATGAGCGGTCATCAGCCAATCGGCATCAAAGCGGCGCACCACCCCTGCCAGAAAGGTGTAGCGCGCCGCCCGTGCCCGCGCTTCTAGACCAGCCGCATGGGGTGACAACAGCCCATCTGCCCGCCCAATATGGTATGGTACGCCCCATGCTTGGCATTGTTCGGCCACCAGCGCGGCATCAGCGGCACTTTCTGCCCCGCGTAAACCATGATCGTAGGTGGCAACGTATAATTGTATGGCATAGTGTTGGCGCAGTGCGCATAGACCATGCAGCAGAGCCATACTGTCTGCCCCCCCGCTGACAGCCAATACACCGGTGCTGCCATGCACCAAGAGGCCTGTTTGTTTCAATTTATCCAGCAGCAATTTGCGGTTCATCGGGCATTCATTCGTTACAATGGGCAGACGTCGGGGAGTTGTGGGTTTACGCGCCCCCGTCATGCCACTATAGTAGCGTATTGTGCTGGTACTCGGGATACAACAGGCAGGCGGCCCATCTTCAATCCGCGATGCTTTTATGTCCAATTTGATGACAGTCACTGCGAACCGCCAAGTGCGTGCTATAATCCCGCCCGATTGTGCCAGCAGGGGGTCTTGTGTTAAGTCCGCTTGATTACTTATTCGGGTTGTTCTCACTCGACATCGGGATCGACCTTGGCACGGCCAACACGCTTGTGGCAGTCCGTGGCAAGGGGGTCGTGATTAACGAGCCTTCGTTTGTGGCGCTAGACAAAAAAACCCGCGCCCCGCTGCGCGTTGGCGCACAAGCCAAAGAGCTGTGGAGCAAGAACCCGAAGAACATCCTCATCGTTCGCCCACTGCGCGACGGTGTCATCAGCGAGTTTGAGGCCACTGGTCACATGCTCGATTACCTGATTAAAAAGGCCCACGAACAGTCGTGGGTGCCTATACCACGCCCGCGCGTGGTCATCGGCATTCCCAGCGGCGTCACCGAGGTGGAAAAACGCGCCGCCTATGACGCCGCCGAAGAAGCCGGCGCGCGTGAGGTCTACCTAATCGAAGAGCCAGTTGCCGCCGCCATTGGCGCAGGCCTACCCGTGCTCGAAACACGCGGCAGCATGATGATTGACATCGGCGGCGGCACCACCGAGGTTGCGCTGTTCTCGCTGGGTGGGGTGGTCATCAGCCGTTCGATTCGCGTCGCTGGTGACGAAATGGACGAAGACATCGTGCAGTATATGCGCACCAAACACAATCTGCTGATTGGTGAGCCAACCGCCGAGCGCATCAAGGTCGAAATCGGATCAGCATATCCGCTGCCCACCGAGCGTATCCTTGCGGTCAAGGGCCGCAACCTCATCACCGGCCTGCCATCCACCGTTGAAGTCAGCTCCATCGAAATCCGCGAGGCCATCTCTGGTTCGATTAACATCATCATCGATACCATCAAAGATGCCCTAGACGACACCCCCCCAGAACTGATTGCCGACCTGATCGAATCGGGCATCTGCCTATCGGGTGGTGGCAGTCAGATTAAAGGGCTAGCCGAGCGCCTTCAGGACGAGCTGGACATCCGCTGTTATGTGGCCGACGACCCGATGACCTGTGTGGCCCGCGGCGCGGCCCGCGTGCTGGAAGAGTATGGCGAACTCCGCCGCCTGCTGGTTGGCTTGCAGCGCGGCAGCACCACCCACTAAGCCCAACCATCCCTTTCGTCCACCAGACAGATACGACACTGCGCTATGATTCGCCGCCGCACCACCAACCGCCTCCCTCTGCTGATTGCCACCGTACTGGTGTGCATCGTGCTGATTTTCTTCAGCAGCACCGGTGGGCTGGCTTGGCTAGAAGACGTGTTGGCTCAACCGCTCAACGCGCTTTCGGGCCTTGTCAGCGGGGGTGGGCGCACAGTCGAAAGCCTGACCACAGGCCGGCGCACCTATGAAGAACTCGAAACCTATGTGGCCAGCCTAGAAACACAGCTGGCCCGCATCACTGGTGAGTTGGTCTCTCTGCGCGAAATTGGCGCAGATTATCAGCGCCTTGCCGACCTTGCCAACTACGTTTCGCAGGCTCAGAATCAAGAGGTGCTGGCCGCCGATGTCATCGCGCGTGACACCGTCAGCAGCCTGCGTACCATCGTGGTCAACCGCGGCGCGCGTGATGGTGTGCGCGTCGGTGCGCCGGTGGTCACCGGTCAGGGGCTGGTGGGCCGCGTGATGAACGTCTCGGCCAATGCTGCACGGGTGCAGCTCATCACGTCAGAGTTTAGCTCGGTCAGTGCACGCAGCCAGACCAACCGCGTCGAAGGTGCGGTCATTGGGCTGGCCTCTGGCGCGCTGCGTATGACCCTACTGCCGCAAGGCGCACAGGTACAAGTCGGTGACTTGATTTTGACCTCTGGCCTTGGCGGCAACCTCCCCCCCGACATCGTCATCGGGCAGGTGACCAGCACTCGTCAGTTTCAATCCGACATCGAACAATCCGCCGAAGTACGCTCCTTCATCGACTTTGACCGCCTAGAAATCGTGCTGATTGTGACCTCCTTCGATCCGGTCGATTTGTCGGTCTTCTTGCCCACACCCATCGCCCCATAACCCCGACAATGGGCTATTTTCTCGCTATCCCCATCCTGAGTCTTGCCGCAGTGCTGCAAGCCACCCTGCTCCCCCGCCTCAACTTGATTGGCACAGGCCCAAACCTTGCCTATATCATCGTGATTGCATGGGCACTGCGCGCACCTCTTCAGCAAGCTGTGTTTTGGGCGCTGGTCGGCGGCATCACCGGTGACCTGCTGTCGGCACAGCCGCTTGGCACCAGCCCGCTGGGCCTTGCGCTCATCGTCTTTGTTGTCAATCTTCTCAGCGAGCAGTTTGCCGATTTGCGCATCGTGGCCCTGCTGTTGGTCGGCCTGTTTGGGACATTGGCTTATGAACTGTACCGCGTGATGATGCTGGACGCCTATCACTTGCTGGGGATGATTGAAGCCAGTGCCCCCTTCCGCATCACATGGGGAGACGACATCACAACCCGCATCGGCCCAATGATGCTTTATAATGTCGCACTGGTGCTGCCGACCTATCTGCTGCTGCGCCAGATTCAGCGCAAACTGCCGGCTGAAGATAACTAATCGGCCCTCCGTTGGAACAGTATTGGGGAGTATTCACCCATGCGTACCAATCCATGGTATCAAAACTGGCGTCTCACCTTCTTTCAGGGGTTGATGTTCGCCGTGTTTCTGGTGTTTGCCATCCGCATGTATGACCTGCAAGTAGCTCGCTATACCACTTATAAAGAGGCCGCCGATGAGAACCGCCTCAGCGTGCAGGGCATCGCTGCCACACGCGGCATCATCTATGACCGCAACAACGTGCTATTGGCCAACAATGCCGCGGCTTACATCGTCGAGATTACCCCAGCAGAGCTGCCCTCAGATACCGCAGGGCGCTTCGCCATCTATAACCGCATTTCGGCCTTAACCGGCGTACCGGCCACCAAAAACAACGAGCTGCGCACCGGTGTCTTTATCCGCAGCATCGAACGCATCATCGAAGAGGTAGAAGGCATCGAGCCGTATCGCCCCATTGCGGTAGCCGCAGACATCGACCGTGCCGCCGCCATCCGCATCCTCGAAGAACGCCTCAGCCTGCCCGGCGTCAACATCAGCACGGTGGGCGTGCGCGAATACCCCACCGGCGCGCTGACTTCGCACATCATCGGCTATCTCGGGCCGGTTGGCGCTGAGGAGGCCGAGAGCCTGCGCCAGCTGGGCTTCGACCCGCGCTTTGAGCGCGTGGGATATGCCGGCATCGAGGCCTATATGGAGAACGTGTTAGCCGGTCAGCGCGGCTCTATCACCCGTGAGGTGGACGTGGTCGGGCAGGTGCAGCGCGAGCTGCAAGTCATCCCCGCCACAGCCGGGAAAAACCTGCGCCTAACCATCGATGTCGAGCTGCAAGCCATCGCCGAGCGCGCCCTGACCGCAAAAATCGACCAGCTCAATCAGGCCTCACTGCAAAACGGCGGAGGCATCGTCAGTCAGCGTGGGGTGGTCATCGCCATTAACCCCAGCACCGGCGAGGTGCTGGCCATGGTCAGTTACCCCAGTTATGACAATCAGCGCTTTGCCCGCGCCATCGACGGCACGTACTATCTGCAAGTGCTCAATGACCCGCTGAACCCGCTGCTCAACAAAGCCATCAGCTCACTCTTTCCGCCCGGCAGCGGCTGGAAGCTGATTACCGCTGCGGCTGTGCTCGAAGAAGATGTGATCGAGCCGCTGACCACGCTGTACGACCCCGGCGACCTGATTGTGGAGAACCGCTATGCCCCCAACGACCCCGCACGCGCCCAGCGCTTTGTCTGCCACAACCGGCGCGGCCACGGCTCGGTAGACATCGTGGGGGCTATCTCCAACAGCTGCAACGTGTATTTTTATCAGGTGGGTGGGGGCAATCCAGCGGTGTCCGAGTCGCGCTTGCGTTCGGGCGGTCTTGGCATCCGTAATCTCGTGCGCTATGCCCAAGCCATCGGTATCGGCACAGAACTCGGCATCGAATTGGTGGGCGAGCTGGCAGGCCGGATGCCAGACCCAGACTGGAAACGGCGCGTCTATGGCGAAAACTGGTCAACTGGTGACACCTATAACGCCGCTTTCGGGCAGGGATATATCAACATCACCCCACTGCAATTTGTGTTTTCGGTGCAGGCGCTGATTACCGGACAGCTGTATCAGCCCACCCTCGTACGCGAAATCCTCGACGAAGCCGGCAATCCCATCCGCCCGTTCCGCCCGATTCTGGCCCGCACCGTCAATCTCGAAACCGCCGATCCCAATGAACCCATCACCCTGCTTCAACAAGAGGATATGATCATCCGGGGTGAGAACAGCCTTGCCTGCACCTGCGAGCCAGACAGTCCCTTCTATAACCCCATTCGCTGTGCCAACCCCGTTCAATATGCCAGCGAATATCGCTCGGTAGTAGACATCGACCCAGACCCGTTCGTCGAAGACCTACGCGAGTATAAGGTGCATATTCCCTATGGCTACCCGTTCAACGGGCGTGTCTGCGACTCGCTGCGCTTTGATGCCAATTACACCCCCGCGTTCTACAGCAGCGAGAATCTGGAGTGGGTCAAGCAAGGGATGCGCGCCGCAGTGGTGACCGGTACGGCGCAAGCAGCCAACTTACCGTATGTCGCCGTTGCCGGCAAAACCGGCACTGCCGAATACTGCGACAACATCGCGTTCTCGCTGGGTCAGTGTGAATATGGCAACTGGCCCGATCACGCTTGGTTTACCGCCTATGCGCCCTATGACGCAAGCGGCCAAACCCCGCCCGAAATCCTGATTACGGCCTTTGTCTATAATGGCGGCGAAGGCTCGCTCAACGCCCTCCCCGTCGTTATCGAGACCCTAGAGGGCTATTATCGCCTCAAGAACCAGCGTCAGGGTGTCCAGCCCGCCAGCGAGAGATAAACCCCATGCCAGACCGCCCTGCCCCGATGCTCCCGTCTTTGCGCCAGCTGCTGTGGTATGGTGCACCTGCCGCCACCGCTGCGCTGCTGGCCGTCCTGTCATTTTTGTTGATTGGTCAAACGCCGCTGCTGCGCGCACTAGGCCTTGCAGCAGCCATCGGCGGGGTGGCACTGACCCTGCGGCGGATGGGCGGCCTAATGAGCCTTGCCGGCGGCCTTGCGCTGGCCTACAGTCCAGCCTTCTGGGCGCAAACCGGCGGGGGCAGCAGCGCGCCAGCCACCATCGTGATTGCGTTGGGAGCTGCCGGTGCGCTGGGCATCGCCTTGCTGATCGCCTTTGCCCGCCGCCCCTATGTCGCTACTGCGGTCGCGCTGGTCATTTTTGCCGGGGTATTCTTTAGCGGGCTGGGCGAAGCACGCAGCCTGCGCCTAACCGTACTGGCCTCGGCATGGCTGATTTATCTGCTGGTGCAGACCGTCATGGAGACCAACCCCCGCCCAGGCGAACAGCCCCCCGCCCGTCTGCGCGCCTCGTATCGCGCCGGCCTGCTGCTGATTTTGAGCGCGGCAACCCTCAATGACCCCTTGTTTGTGCTGTGGACTCCGGCAGTGGTGCTGGGCCTGACCCAAACGCGCACCCGCATCCCTGTGTGGTATTGGATAGCGCTGGGTGTAGTGGCGATATTGGGTGCTCGCGGCCTTGTACTGGCGTATTATGACCCCGCAGTATGGGGCATGACCACCGAGGTCGCCTCGTCCATGCGACGGGGTATCCCCTATCTGGTGGCGGCTGGATGGCGAGACGGCGCGCGCTGGGTGGATACCTTTGCCCTGCTGGCCTCACAGTTCACTGTGACTGGTGTCTTGCTTGGCCTTGTTGGTCTGGCGCGCATGTCGCGCTGGTATCCGGCGCTGGGCACGGTGATGATGGTGGCTTATGGGTGCTTTTTCGCGTTTGGGCTGGCCTACTTTGGCAGCAATCGGTCTACCCTGCTGCTGCCGTTGTCGATGATACAGGTCTTTTTTATGACCTATGCCATCCATGCCATTGGGCAGTGGACATCCAAAGCCCTGCGTGTGCCCGAAACCCTCACCGTGCGCTGGTTTGCCCCGCTGGTTTATGCACTATTACCCATCACATTATTGGTGCAAATTATCACCGGTTAAATAGGACGTGGTACAATACGCGCGTTTATAGCGCGCTTATTAAACTGCCCGCATCGGGGATGTTATGACCAAAAACAGCCGTGCCAGTTTTGTGCTGGCCGTATGCCTCTTACTGATAGGCGGATTTTACCGGCTGATCGGCCTGCAAGAAATCCCGCCCGGCCTGCATGGCCAAGAGGTGATTGACCTGCGCCTTGCCGAAAATGTGCGGCAAGGCACGGTACAGGTATTCTTCGACATCGGTGGCGAAGGGCGCGAAATCCTCTATCCCGCTTTGCTGTCAGCCTACACCGGCATTATGGGCAGTGGGCCGGTTATCTATCACGCGCTGTCGCTGTGGGTGGGGATGATCGTTGTCGCCCTCACGTTTGCCATCGCCCGCCGCCTCTATGGCGACCTTGCAGGCATCGCCTCGATGGGTGTGATGGCTCTCAGCTGGTGGCCTGTGCTCCTCAGCCGAACCACAGGCCGCGAGGTGCTGCTGCCCTTGCTGATTGCGCTGGTGCTGCTGGCGCTGGTACTGGCACTGCCGGCTTATCTACGTCGGCGCAGTGCCAGTTTTCAGACCACATGGTTCGCTGTGCTGGGGGCAGCCGTAGCGCTGGGGGTCTATCTGCATCCCGCAGGCGTGCTGGTGGCGATCGCAGCGCTGGTGATTGTGGTGGGCTACAATCTGCGCGGCATCCCCCGCCCATCTGATGCGGTAAGGCGCGCCATCGGCTTCACGCTGCTGGTTATGGGCATCCTGATTTTGCCCTATATCCTCACCACCATCAATTCACCGGCACTCAACGGCCTGACGCGCATCTTCAACGGATTCACCGTCGAGCCAACGCCGCTGCCAGAGCGTCTCTACCGGGCCATCCTCGGCCTCGGCCTAAGTGGAGAGGGCAACCCAGCTTATAACCTGCCGCTGCGCCCGCTGTTCGACCCCGTCACCGCCGTCATCACCCTGATTGGCTTGGTCGTCTCGCTGATGAGTGGGCCGCGCCTGCGCTACAGCATCTTGTCCACATTTGTCGTCTTCATCGTGCCGTTGGGCCTATTCGCCCCCAACAGCCCGTCATGGATTGCCTTTTCAGCACCGGTGCTGATTCTGGCGCTGTGTTATGGCCTAGGCATCTCGTTCATCAGTCAGCGCTTACCCGATCGGCGTCTGGCCTATGCACTAGTGGCCGGCGTCTTGGCCTTCAACACCGTGTGGCTAGGCCTAGACCTATTGGGGGGATGGGCCAGCGCCCCCGAGACCCGTGCGGTTTACGGCGCGCGCGTGGCCGAGCTGGCGCACCATGTCGATAAAACCGCCACCCGCATCCCAACTTATATCTGCACTGGCGACATCCGCAGCGTGACCGCACAGCCCAGCATCAACGCCGCACGCCTGCTCGGCCTGATGCTGCATCGCCCAGAGCATGTGCGCGGGCTGGTCAACTGCGCCAGCGGCCTCGTCTTCACTCAGGGGGGCGAGCAAATGCAGGTGATTATGCCCGATACGACCATGCTGGATTACACCAGTGATGTGGTGTTGGACTGGCTGGATTGGGCCGAGGTCATCAGCACCACCAACGACATTTATACACTGAATGTGGTTGCCCAGCTGGCCGATCGCATCGGCCTATTCACCACCAGCGCGCCGGTTCGTTTGTCGCCAGAGGCCGACCCCAGCGGCGAAATCCGCCTGCCCCCCATCCAGCTGGAAAACAATCTAACCTTCCTCGGCTACGAAATCCTGCCGGCGCAAGTCCCAGCCGGTGGCACAATCGAGGTGGCCACCTATTGGCGCGTGGATGGCCCGCTGCCCGCCGACCTAACGCTGTTTGCCCATGTCTATGATGACCTTGCCGCAGAACCGATCGGCAACCAAGATGCCATCAGCGCCGTCCCCTCGCAGCTGACCGAGCGCGACATCCTGCTGCAAATCCACACCATCACGCTGCCGGACAAACTGCTGCCGCGCAGCTATACCCTCGCCATCGGCGCTTATCGCCAAACCAGCGGTGAACGCCTGCGCGTCCTTCAGGGCGAGGCGCTCACCCCGCGTGGCTCGCGTCTGATCCTGTATCCCATCGAGGTCACCACAACACCCTAATGTTTGAACTGCTCTTCCTTGGCACATCAGCCTCAGCCCCCTCGGTTCATCGCGGTATGCCGGCGCTGGCCGTCCTCGCTGGCGAACACCGCTATCTGGTGGACTGCGGTGAGGGCACTCAACGTCAAATCCTACGCAGCGGCCTCGGGTACAAAAAGCTCAATCGGGTGCTGCTTACCCACGCCCATCTCGATCATATTCTGGGGCTTGGTGGGCTGATTTCCAGCTTCACCCATTTTGAGAGCGTGGAATTCGTCGAGATTTATGGCGGCAGGCCAGCGCTCGACCGCGTGCAAACCCTGCTGTTCTCGGTGGTGCTGCGCGATGCCCGTCAGCCCATGCCCATTCACCTGATTGACCTGAAGGCTGGACGTCTCATCAAAGCCAAGCAGTATGAGGTCAGCGCCTTTGATGTCACCCACCGCGGGCGGGGTAACTATGGGTTTGTGTTTCAAGAAAACTCACACCGCCCGTTCCTTGTGGAACAGGCAGAGGCATTAGGCATACCGGCAGGCCCAGAGCGCGGCATGCTGGTGCGCGGACAGACAGTCACCCTATCCGATGGGCGTGTTATCCGGCCAGAAGACGTCGTTGCGCCAGAGCAGGCCGGTGCCAAGCTGGTGGTCATTGGTGATACAGGCCGCGTCGACAACCTGACCGAGCACGCCCGCGATGCTGATGCGCTGGTCGTCGAGGCCACCTTTCTGAGCGAACACGCCGAAGAAGCGCGTGCCTTTGGTCATCTCACCGCAGCACAAGCCGCACAGCTGGCACAAGCTGCCGGCGTCAAATCGCTGATTCTGTGGCATGTCAGCCGACGCTACCGCGAGCGAGATGTCCTCGAAGAAGCGCGGGCCATCTTTCCTGATACGGTGGTCGCGCGCGATTTCGATCACTTTGTGGTCAAGCGTGGGCAAGGCGCATTCAAGCGCCAAGACCCCGCACCGGTCAGCGATGAGGGCGATGTCGAAAAGATGGCACAGCCCCTAGATGATGCCCCAGACGCCGCAGAGGACGCCCCCAATGACTGACCTCGCCGTCATCATCGTGACATGGAACACCCGAGACCTGATTCGGGGCACACTGGACACCCTATATGCCGACCTTGAACAAGCCGGCCTTAACGCCGATGTCTATGTCGTCGATTCCGCCTCGTCAGACGGCACGCCAGAGGTGGTCACCGCCCATTATCCCCAGGTACGCCTGACGGCCAGCCCCGAAAACCTCGGATTCGGGCGGGCCAACAACCTCGGACTGCGTCAGGCCGGCTTTTTTGACACATCGCCCGCCCAAACCGCTCCACCAGCGGCCTATCTGCTTAACCCCGACACCCTCACCCAAACGGGCGCGACACAAACGCTGCTGCGTACCTTGTTCAGCAGCCCAGACGTCGGATTGGTCGGGGCGCGCCTGTCTTACGAAGACGGGTCTTTCCAGCACGGCGCTTTTGGGTTTCCGGGCTTACGCCAGCTGTGGGCGGAATTCTTCCCAACACACTGGCGACTGCGCGAAGGCGCATTCAACGGGCGTTATGCGCGCCAGCTGTATGAGGCCGGCCAGCCCTTCGAAATCGACTTCCCGCTGGGCGCAACCATGATGCTGCGCCGCGAGGTGATCCAGCAAACCGGCGGCTTTGACGAAAAATACTTTATGTACTGCGAAGAGGTGGACTGGGCATGGCGCATCAAACAGGCCGGATGGCGTGTGTTGTGCGCCCCCGCTGCGCATGTCGTTCACCTCAGCGGCAAGAGCACCGGACAAGTCAAGCCGCGCTCGTTGGTCAACCTATGGACAAGCCGCCTCGCCCTCTATCAAACCATTCACCCCCGCTGGAAAGCCGCCCTCGCCCGACGCATCATCGCGCACGGGATGGCACGAAAAGCCGCCGCCGAAACCGACCCCGCCCTGCGCGAGGCATACCTGACTATCAAAGCCCTCAGTGAGACGTATCCCGCATGACCCCCACCCCGCATCTGACCGCCATCGTGCTCACACGCGGCGACTCGGCCTATCTGGCGGACTGCCTTGACAGCCTCGCCTTCTGCGATGCGCGTCTGTTATTTGCCAGCAGCACCACCGAACATACCGCCGCCCGTGCCCAAGCCGGCCAAGCCCGCCTGATGGTGCGCCCTTTTGATCATTACGCCAATCAGCGCAATGCTGCACTGGATGCCGTCCGCGGCACGACTGACTGGGTGCTGTTCATCGATGACGACGAAATCGTCACGCCAGCACTGGCTCAAGCCATCCGTGACGCCCTCACCAATGGGGATGCTTATGCGGGCTGGCGAATCGCCCGTCACAATTACATCTTTGGCCGCCTAACGCTCGGCGCAGGTTGGTATCCCGACTATCAAACCCGTTTGCTGCGCTTGGGCGCTTCCCACTACGACCCGCAGCGGCAGGTTCACGAGGTTGTACAGCTCGATGGCCCACTAGGCACTATCGACACCCCGATTGTGCATCACAATTACGAGACTGTGGCGCAGTTTTTGCACAAACAGCGCCACTATACCGCTTATGAGGCCAGCATCCTATATGCACAGGGCATCCGCCCCAAACCACAAAACTATGTGCTACAGCCGCTGCGCCACTTCCGCTGGCGTTTCTTCACACTGCGGGGTTACCACGATGGCTGGCACGGCCTGCGCCTCAGCGCACTGATGGCATGGTATGAACTGCGCAAATACCTTGTGCTGCGCCGCCTGTGGCGTAAAGGCGCTGTGGATTAATCAGCTGGCGCGCTTCATCGGCCTGCTGGTCACCCATACCCCCTCGGCCTGCTGACCCAGCCGTGTGAGGAAAAACCGGCGGTGACGCTGCCGGCGCGCTTCATCCTCGGTCAGCCAATAGCTCAGGGTACGCTGTCGGCGCATCGCCAGCGCCTCCAGCGCCGCCATAATGTGCGCACATGCCACCCCATGATGCGCACCCCAACTGCATGTGCACGAGGCCTCAATCACATGCCCCTGTGGGCGATAACGAATGGTGACCGCATGTCGGCCCGGCGCTTCGGTCTGGCTGTCCACAATCACCGTCTGCCGCCCGACCACGCGCGCCTTAAGCTTGCGACTGCGGGCTTGAGCCTGTTTGATGTATTTGGGAAGCATGGCGGTAATCTCCTGTGTCTGGGTCACTGATTATGCGAACGTATGTTTATATTGTAGGCTAAAAAAGGCCTGAATTTCATTAAAGAAACGGTCAGCTCCCCCCTGATTCGGGGGTTCGCCACGGTGTTACATCACAAAAAGTCGATGGAATCGATGGTCACGGACGGTGATATATACTACTTAGGCAGATAGGCTTACAAACAACCTGTTTGCCCCGTTTATTCGTATGTAAGGATGGATTTGGCCGTGACTTCTACCGCTCTCCGCAAACCCACAGCCCGCATCGGGTTGATTGTGCTGGCGTTTATTGCCTTTATTTCGCTGGGCCTGCCCGACGGTCTGTTGGGGGTGGCGTGGCCCTCAATGCGTGCAGAGTTCCGTCAAGAGCTGGATGCGCTGGGCCTGCTGTTGTTTACGGGTATGATCGGTTACATTTCGTCGAGTTTCATCAGCGGGATGCTGATGGCGCGCCTTGGCGTTGGTCGCCTACTGGCGGCCAGCTGTTTCCTCACCGGTGCGGCTCTGTTGGGTTACACCATCTCCCCCACGTGGCTGACGGTGGCGCTGCTGGGGATTGCGTCAGGGCTTGGGGCGGGTGCTATCGACGCCGGCCTCAATACCTATGTCGCGGCCAACCATGGCGAAGGGCTGATGCAGTGGCTGCATGCCAGCTTTGGGGTGGGTATCACCGCTGGGCCGGTGATTATGACCTTTGGCCTCAACACCTTTAGTCAGTGGCGGGTGGGCTATTGGATTGTGGGCAGCGCACAGATTGCGCTGGCGCTGTGTTTTATGGTCACTGCGGGGATGTGGACACGTGGCCAGACCCCAGCTAATCAGGGCGACAAGCCAAGCCTCACCGACTACGAGACGCCCCTGACGGCCACCCTGCGCCAGCGCGGGGCATGGCTGAGCGCACTGTTGTTCTTCACCTATGTGGGGGTTGAACTCACACTGGGGCATTGGGGATACAGCCTGCTGACCGAATCGCGGCGGGTGCTGCCCGAAGCCGCCGGCTTATGGATTGGCGGCTATTGGGCCGCGTTTACGGTCGGGCGGGTACTGGCAGGGGTCTATGCCAGTCAGATCGGGGTGCGCCGCCTGCTGTATATCAGCCTTGGGCTTGCGCTGCTGGGCGCGCTGTTGGTCGCCGCCAACCTATCAGAAGAGTTTACGCTGACGGGTATGCTGCTGGTTGGGTTTGCCATCGCCCCGATTTTTGCCGGCATGGTCTCTGATACTGAAAACCGTGTGCCTCATGAGCACGCCGCCAATACCATCGGGATGCAGATTAGCGCAGCAGGGATTGGGGTGGCGGTTGTGCCCAGCATCGCCGGATTTTTTGCCAATCGAGTCGGCCTCGAAGTTGTGCCGTGGTATCTGGCCGGCTTGATTGTACTGATGACCCTGCTCTACTGGCTTTCGGGCCGCGCCAAGACAGCCGACGCTTAGTCCATCTGCCGCATCATATACCCCTCACAGAAACAAAAAAAGACCAGCAGCAGCCGGTCTTTTTATGTCAACACTTGTCTCAGCCGCCTTTGACCGAGCCGGCCAACAGGCCTCTCACAAAGTAGCGCTGAAGCGAGAAGAACACCACCAGCGGCACGATGATGGAGACAAACGCACTGCTGGTCAAAATCTCCCAGTTTTCGGCGCGGCTGCCCAGCAGCTCGCGCAGCTTACTGGTCAGCACAATCTGGCTCGGTTCTTTGCCAAGGAAGACCAGCGCCACCAGCAGGTCGTTCCACACCCACAAGAACTGGAAGATGGCAAACGACGCCAGCGCTGGCACACTCAGCGGCAGCACCAGCCGCATAAAGATTTGAAAGTGCGACGCACCGTCAATCTTGGCAGACTCGATCAGCTCACGCGGGAGACCCCCGATATAGTTGCGCAGCAGGTAAATGGCCAGCGGCAGACCAAACGCAGTGTGCGCCAGCCAGATCCCCGGATAGGTTTTGGCGATGCCGATGGTGTTATAGATGCGCAGTAGTGGGATCAGTGACATTTGCAGCGGCACTACAATCAAGCCAACCACCACATAGAACATCCAGCGCCGACCCGGAAACTCCATCCAAGAGAAGGCGTAAGCCGCAAAGGCCGCAATCGCAATCGGGATGATGGTGGATGGGATGGTGACCGTGAAGGTGTTGATGAACGAATCGGCCACCCCCTCGGAACGCAGCACCTCTTGGTAGTTAACCAGCGAGAAACTGGGCGGATTGACCGACAGCATGAAGAAACGCGGCCCACGGGTGTAATCAAACGGGGTGGGAGACGTATAGACATACGTCCCATCTTCGTTGAGGGTGAAGGTCTGCCCATCTTCTAGCGCAATCGTCGCTCCGGGCAGATAGTCGCGGATGCCGCGCTGCTCATTGCGCGCGTATTCGATTTCGCCGGTGACAGGCAAGAACCCACCACCAAAGCTTTGGATGGTCTTTGTCGAGCCTTCTGGGAAGATTGACCCGCGGATGACATAAACCCCATCCTCTTCCACCTGCGAAGCCGCCTCGGCAATGCGCACCTGCTCAGACCGGATATTGGTCTGGAAGGCCGTCCACCATCCGGTGGTGCTCAGCAAGTCTTTATCGCGCAGCGAGCTGACGAACAGGCCAAAGGTCGGCACTGTCCACGCCACCACAATCAACAGCAGTGCAAGGCGCGAAATCAGCCCGCCTATGTTTAACCGCGTCAGCAAATTGTCCTTGGCAGTCATCGTTCCATCTCCTCCTGACGGAAGCGGCGGATATTCCAAATCATGATCGGGATGACCGCAATCATGATGATGGTGGCGAACACACCGCTGCGCCCATAGTCCCCACCGCCGCGGAACAGCCAGTCATACATGATGTTGGCCAGCACTTCCGTCTCCCACTGACCATTGGTCATGGCCAGCACGATGTCGAACACCTTCAGCACCACAATGGTGATGGTCGTCCACACCACAATCACCGTGCCCATAATTTGGGGCACCATGACCTGTAGGAAGATTTGTACCTCGTTGGCACCGTCGATGCGGGCGGCTTCCAGCGTCTCATCTGGCACGCCACGCAGCGCAGCAGACAGCAGCACCATGGCAAAACCGGTCTGAATCCAGATCAGGATGGCCATCAAAAAGAAGTTGTTGACAAAAGGCAGTGTCAGCCATGCTTGCGGCTGCCCACCAAAATGCACCACCAGCGCGTTCAGCACACCGATTTGCGGCAGGTCTGGGCTGCGAAAGTCATACACAAACTTCCAGATGACGCTGGCGCCCACAAACGAAATCGCCATCGGCATAAACACCAGCGACTTGGCAAATGCCCCCCACCGCACCCGATCCGCCAACACCGCGATGATCAACCCCAGCGCCGTGCTCATAAACGGCACCACAATCAACCACATCAGGTTGTTGCGGATGGACAGCTGAAAGCCCGGGTCATTAAACGCCCACTGATAGTTGGACAGCCCAACAAAATCGGTGGCACGCGCGTTAAAAAAGCTAAAGATGACCGTTTGCACCGCCGGATAGACAAGGAATAACGTAAGCAAAAAGACCGCCGGCGCAACGAACAACCACGGACGGATGGCCTCTCGCAGATTGCTGCGCGCTTTGACCAACGAGCCGTCTGGCGCGATTTCGTCTTGCAACGTGCGATCAATCAGCCAATTCGTCCCAAAATAATACAGCACCATCACACCAACCCCGATGACGATGCCCAAAAAAGCGTTTATCACCCGATCCATACCTCTACCCCTCTCTATCGAAGTGATGCGTTTGCAATGATAAGGGCGGAGAGATTGGGCACTCCCCCGCCAGCGCAAGGCCCGCAATCACCCCATCACCTGTGTTTAAGCAAACGGGGTGGCCCTTGCTTGCTGCCACCCCGTTTGTCGTCAAATCCGGTCAGGTGTCAGGCACAGCAGCTCAACAGATGCTGCTGCACCGCGCCTGTGCCATCTTCACTACTTAATGGCGTCCCAGCTGGCCTGAATGGCATCTGCCACTTCTTGCGCGCTCTTGCCGCTGACAAAGTCCACCATGCCCGTCCAGAACGCACCCGCGCCAATCGCACCCGGCATCAAGTCCGAACCGTCGAAGCGGAAGGTGGTGGCATCCAGCAGGATCTGGCCCTGCTTGCGCAGCGAGTCGTTGGCATAGGCATCAAGGTTCACACCCTTGTGCGGGGTGAGGAAGCCGCTCTGGGCCATCCAAATCTCATTGGCCAGCGGGGTGGTCAAGAAGTCCAGCAGCACGCGGGCCACTTCGCTCTCGCTGGTTATCGCCCAAAGCGTGCCAGCGCCCAACACCGGGCTGCCAAGGTCTTCCGACTCGAAAGCCGGGAAGTAGAAGAAGTCAGCATCCACGCCCAGCTCAGTCCCCTCGGGGAAGAACGACGGGATGAAGCTGGCCTGACGGTGCATGTAGCACTGCGGCGGCACGCTGAACAGACCCTTGGGGCTGTCGCGGAAGTCAGTCGAACCGACCGAAGAGGCACCGCCGGCCACATAAGCATCGTTCTTGGCAAAGCTGCCGAACAACTCGATGGCGTTGACCACTTCTGGCGAATTAAAGGGCAGTTCGTTAGTCACCCATGCATCATAAACATCAGGGGACTGCGTGCGCAGCATGATGTCTTCCACCCAGTCGGTGGCGGGCCAACCGGTCGCGTCACCGCTGCCGAGGCCGATGCACCACGGCGTGCCGCCGTCTGCCACGATCTGATCGCTCAGGGCAATCAGTTCTTCCATCGTGGTCGGCACTTCATAGCCGGCATCTTCAAAGTTCTCGGGCACATACCACACAAGGCTCTTCAGGTCTACCTTATAGAAGAAGCCGAAGTACCCTGGGTTGCCATCGGCATCCGGATACGTGCCGAGGTCAACCCACGACTGACCAGCAGCGTAGTTCTCCAGCACAAAGTTTTTCAGATCGTCACCCAACTCCACAAGGCCGCCGCGCGCGGCAATGTCTGCCGCCAGACCCGGCTGCGGGAAGATGGCGATGTTGGGCGGGCTGCCCGCTTCGATGTCGATCACGATTTGCTGCTCAAAGCTGTCCGAGCCGGCATACACCACGTCAGCGCCGGTCGCATATTCAAAATAAGCAAACACGCTCTCAACCAAATCGCGGTCTGGCCCAAGCCACGGCCCAAAGACCGTCACCGACTGCCCGCTCAAATCAATCGCCTCGAACTCTGCGAGGCTGTCCCACGAAAATGGGCCTTCACCAATCGGAAACTTAAGGTTGTCCTGCGCGGCAGCGGGCATCACGGCGACCATGCCCATCACCAGCGACAGCACGACCAACAACACGGAAAATTTCTTGGTCATATCTCTACGCTCCTTAACCTAACAACTTGCACGGAACTTGTTCATGGAACCAGTTCCAAGCACTCATGATTATAGCCCGATGTCCAGAGTCGTCAACAAACCGCACAAAAAATTTGTGTATTTTGAGTATTTTGCACAAAGAATTGGCAGAACTCAAAAACACAATGTTTAGGTATTTCGTAACACAAACCGTCCGCCCCCGTGACAAGGCCAGTCAGTGCGGTTTACAATGCCTCTGGCACACCCCACCCAGACAGGCTCAGGCTTATGATGTCATCGCAGCACCCACAGCTTTGCCCATGCAGCAGCGGCCTGCCCTATGCGCGCTGCTGCCGCCCCTATCATGCCGGCGAAGCCGCACCTACCCCCCAAGCGCTGATGCGTTCGCGCTACAGCGCCTATGCCCTCAACAAGCCCGACTATGTGATGGCAACCACCCACCCCGACAGCCCACACTGGCAAGCTGACCGCGCTGCATGGCGTGCCGACTTGCAAGCGTTTAGCAGTAGTGTCACTTTCGTCGGCCTCAAAATCCTGCTGGCCGAAGGGGACACAGTCAAATTTCGGGCTGTCTTGATGCAGGGCGGGCGGGATGTCTCGTTTACCGAGCACAGCATCTTTCGGCAGCACAACGGGCGATGGCTCTACGTCAAAGGACAGTGAGCGGCGGTATCTGCTCGTCAATCGGTTGGGCGGGGCGTTTGACGGTGCGTTGATAGCGCTGCACACTCACTACCGCCAACAAGATGCTTAAGCACAATATCACCAGTCCAGCCACATCGGTAGTTGGGGTGTCTGAGACCAATACCAACGCGCTCACGATCGCCAGCATCAGCACCAACGCATTGGCCAGCGTCAACCAAACCGCAGCGCGGAACAACCGAATCGTATCACGGCGCAAAAAATGTTCGTGATAGTAGCGCTCTACCGACTCCATAGCCGCATTGTTCTCAAAGGTCATCGGCATCCCCCACGTCACATACAACAGGGCCAGACGGTTCATATGATAATCGTGCGCGGCCTGAAGGCTGCCTTGCGCAAAATGCGAAATCAAATCGGGCTGCTCAATCGATTCCCCCACTGGCCAGCGCGTAAGCAAAACTTTGTGGCCCTGCCACCACGTTTCAAACTGCCCCAGCACAAGGTCGTCAGAAATCTCGCTGAGGCTAAAAAACACCGTACCGTCACTGTTTTTGAGCACCACCGCCCGCATCTGCCGCCCCGCCAGATGCACCTCCAACACATCGCACAAGCTGAAACCCCATTCCTCGGCACGGCGCACCAAGCGCGTAACCGGCTCGGAAAGTGGTGTATCCAGCGCCAGAGCGGTCTTAGATTGGACAGGGGGTGATGTGCGAATGCGATACGCCGTCCACGCCGTAATCCACAGCGCCACAACGCCATAGATTGCTGTCCCCCAAGCTGCAATCCTCAGCAGCATAACTCCCCCTGCAATAAAGCAATGAAATGGATGTCAACTCTCATACTATAGCATGGCCATTCATCACGCGCTCCACGGCGTCTGCCGCGGCCGCTGGCCCGCCTGCAGCCGCCATCTCGGCTGCCAAATCGCGCGCGGTCTGCTGCACACGTACATCGGCAAGGATGGCCCGTGTCCCTTCCAATAGCTTACCCTGTCGCACATCGTGCGCAGTCAGGTTGAGGCCCACCTTGGCCTGTGCAGCGCGACGCGCTTGACCCCGCTGATCCGCAGCATGAGGAACGACAATCTGCGGCACACCATGCACCACCGCACGATGGGTACTGCCCATCCCCCCATGATGAATCATGATGCGCGCCCGCGGCAGCACCGCATCAAACGGCACATAATTAACCAGACGTGTGCCCTTGGGCAGTGCGCGAATCAGCTCTTGCTTGGCCTCTGCCGCCAGTGGATTATTGCCGATGGCCACCACCGGCAGCAGGCCGCAGCGTGCTGCCGCCTGTGCCGCCCACGCATAAAACCCGAGGTCACCGGTGAAGGTCGTGCCCAAGGTCACCACCGCCAGCGGCACTTCCTGTGGGATAGCCGTCAGCCAATCCGGCAGGTTCACCGCGTCGGGCAGGCCGCCCACCAGTTGGTTTTGTTCCAACAGATTGTGCAGCTCGGCCTGATACCATGTGTGGGAAAAATAGCTCAGATGTAGGTGGGGGCTGACAATCGAAGGCGTCGGCCCGTGCGAGAAGTTCTCGCCCGTCACCCCAAACAGCGCACACAGCCGATCAACCCGCTGCCGGCTGTCATCTGCCAGCACCCGCTGCACCGGATACAGCAAGGTTTCGTCCAGCTCGCGCAGGGCCGGCCACCCACATACCACCAGCGGCACACCCAATACCTCGGCAGCCACAGCAGACGCACTCAAAAACGGGTCGGTCAGGATCGCATCTGGCGGGCCATGCTGTTCAGCCAACGCCAACAAACCGCGAACGCCGTCGGCCACTTTTTCCTCATCCAGCCACGTATCCAGCGCCCGCCGATAGCGCACCATCACCGCTTCTTGTGGGGGGATGCTGCGCACATCTGGCAGGGGCGGCGGCGGCCACAGCCATCCGGTTTCTTTGAGCAGCAGAAAAGGAAGCCCCTGCACCGCCCCACGTACAGCCTCGCCGCTCACCCATACCACCGTGTGCCCTCGTGCTGCCAATGTCTGTGCGGTCTTCAAAAAACCGCCCCAATCCGTATGACTATACAGCGGGGCTGATACACACCAGATGCGCTTGCCCATCACACTCACCTCTCTCTATCCCAATCCCCCAAAAGTGTGCCCGCCGCGGTCACCCCTGACCAGAGTCAATCACAGTGGGCAAACGGTGGATGATGCCGACGAGGGCATACGTTGCGCCAACCCGCCATTGTCCCTATACTTATGGCAAATCATTCACCAACACCCCTTCCCCTATGCTGGATCAAGATACCAATCAGGTACAAATTAGCCCTACCGTGGTCATCATGGCCGAGCTTAAGCAGCTCGAGCCATTGATTCAGGGTGCATACGAGTCGCTCAAGCGCCAGCACGACATGCTCAAGCAGCGCGGGATCAACACCCCCAACCTCAGCTTGCTGTCGATGGAAGGCCTGCTCAACGCCTTTCGGCAGTTCGAGAAAATCCTCGAGGCCGAACAGCGCGAAGTGGCACAGCTGCGCTCACTGGCCGAGAACGCCGCCGCCATCAGCCGAACGCTGGTGCTAGATGACGTGCTGCGCGACGCCATGGATGGAGTGATCAAACTCAGCGGGGCAGAACGCGGGTGTATCATCCTCGTCAAGCCAGACAGTGATGAGCTGGACTTTCGAGTGCTGCGCGACAACGAGACCATCCACAACCGTGACCAGCAGCAAAGCGGCCCATCGTTCAACGTCCCGCCCGAAAAAGCCGCCCAGTTCAGCCGCTCAGTCATCCGACAGGTCATGGAAAGCGGCGAGCCGCTGCTGACCAGCAACGCCAACGACGACTCGCGTTTGAGCGGGATGCAAAGCGTCATCGCGCTGGACTTGCGCTCGGTGCTGTGCGCGCCACTGCGCATCAAAGATACCACCCTTGGGGTGGTCTACGTCGATAACCGCCTGAAGTTGGGGGTCTTTGGCGAGCGCGAAAAAAACCTTGTGGCAGCCTTTGCCAATCAGGTTGCCGCCGCCATCTCCAACGCCCGTTTGTTTGACGAGCTTCAGCGCACACTGGCCGACATCACCCGCGTCAAAGACCTGACAGACAACGTGTTCAACTCGATTGAAAGCGGCGTGGTCACCGCCGACCGCGCCGGCGTGGTGCTGCGAGCCAACCGCGCCGCCGCCAACCTGCTGGATACCGACACGCACGAACAACTGGCCGGCCAACCGCTTGATGATGTGGTTGGGCCGATGAAAGAGGCGCTCAAACCCGCGGTACAGTCGGTGCTGGAGACCAGCGAAGTGCAAATCGTCGAGTCGGAGGTGGCGCTGGGCCGGCGTGCACGGGCCATCTTGCAGGCCAAGGTCAGCCCACTGCGTGGCCGCGATGACCCGCACCCGCAAGGTGCAGCCATGGTCATCGACGACCTGACCGAACAGCGTGACCGCAACGAAACCCTGCGCATCCTAAAGTATTATCTGCCAACCTCGATGCTCGAAAACATCAGCCAAATCGCTGGCCTTGGCTTTGGCGGGGAACGGCGCGAAGTCACCTGCATGTTCGTCGATACCTATCCCCTCATCCATCACGAAGTGGGCCTGCGCCCACAAGAAGTGATGCAAACGGTCAATATCTACCTGTCCCTGGCCTCAGACTGCATCCACGAAGCCGGTGGGGTCATCGATAAATATATGGGCACCGAAATCATGGCCCTGTTCAACAGCCAGCTCAACCCGCTGGCCCATCATGCCGCCGCCGCCATCGATGCCGCGCTCCGCATCCGCGAGCACTTCGACGTGCTGTATAAATCGATTAACCTGCCCCGCCACCTCTATCGCATCGGTATCCACAGCGGAGTCGCCACGCTGGGCAATGTCGGCAGCCACAACCGGCGCGATTTCACCGCGCTGGGCGACAGTATCAACCTCGCCAAACGCCTCGAAGAAAATGCCAGTGACGGGCAAATCATCGTCAGTGACATCACCCGCCAACATTTGCTCGCCCATCCTGTGGTCGAACGGGCCAAACTGCGTTTTGAACTGCTCGCGCCGCTTCAGGTCAAAGGGCGCACACAGCAGACCGACATCTATGAGGTATTTTCGGCATGAGCGACGAAACCGTCAAGCTGGACGAATTTGGCCGAGAAGCCGCCCCCGCCACCAGTCAAGAAGCTGCGCGCAAGCTGGTCACTCGTGCAGATGAACTGCTCACCCTGCTCAAAAGCCAGCGTGATACCCTGCGCCTGCGCGGGATGAACCTGCCCACGGGCGTCCTAGAAACCGTCACCCACGCCAAGGCGCGCCTTGAAGCCCTCAACAAACAAATCCTCAGCACCTTGATTGAGCTGCGCACCCTGCGCGCGCTGGCCGATACCACCGCCCTGCTGACCAGTAATCTCGACCTCGATGATGTGCTCAATCAGGTCATCGACACCGTGCTCAGCCTAACCGGCGCTGAACGCGGCTATATCGTGCTGAAAAACCGCGAAACCGGCCAATACGACCAGTTTGTGGTGGCACGCGGCATCGACATCACCACCGACGAGCGCGGACTGGCACAAGCCAAAGCCTCTCAGGCCCAAGATTTCGTCATCAGCCGCACCATCGTCTCGGATGTCGTCAGTACCGGCAAAGCCGTACTCACCACCAACGCACAGGATGACCCCCGCTATGCCGATCAAAAATCGGTGGTCGGGTTTGCCCTACGCAGCATCATCGCCGTGCCGCTCAAGGTGCGCGATGAGACCATCGGCATCGTCTACTGCGACAACCGCATCATGTCGGGGCTGTTTCAAGAGCGCGAGCTAGAGCTGATGACCGCCTTTGCCGACCATGCCGCCGTGGCCATTGATAATGCCCGCTTATTTGCCGGCGTGCGCGAGCGCCTCGACGAGATGACCCGCCTGCACGACCTGCTGGAACGCATCTTCGACTCGATACCCGCCGGTGTGATCACCCTCGACCATCTCGATGTGATTATCACCGCCAACCGCGCCGCCGAGCACATCTTTGCGCTCGAAAAGCCGCTGGTCGGCACGGGCATCTCTGAAGCGCTGGGCGGCCTGCCCGAGTCGATGTATAACGCCATGCGCTACGTTGGCAGTACCGGCCAGTCCATGCTGGTAGACATCGAAATCGAGCTGCCCGGCCACGGACTGCGCTATTGGAACGTGGTCATCAGCGTGCTCAAGGCGGTACAAGACCAGAGCGCTGGCCTCGCACTGGTGATTGACGACCAGACCGAGCAGCGCCTGCGCCAGCAGCAGCTGGCCGAGGCCGCTCGCTACCTGCCAATGGCGCTGGTCAAAAACCTGCGCACCATGGCCGCGCAAGATGTTGCTGGTCAAGAACGCGAAATCAGCGCGATGTCCTGCGATGTGCGTGGCTTTACCAGCTTTAGTGAGCACCTTGACCCCATCGACCTGATGCGCGTGATTAACCAATACCTCAGCCTCGCCAGTGACGCCATCAACCTATACGAGGGTGTGGTGGATAAATATCTGGGCGACGCGGTGACCGGCCTGTTCAATACCCAGCTCAACCCCCAAAAAGACCACGCCGTCCGCGCCGTCAGCGCCGGCCTCGCCATGCTTAGCGACCTCGACGCCCTGCACGAAACCATGCCCGAAGAGCAGCGCCTGTTCTACGGCATCGGCATTCACACCGGCACAGCCGTGTTGGGCAATGTGGGGGGCAACAGCCGCAAAGAATTCGGTGCACTGGGCGAAGCCATCGAAATCAGTAAGATTTTGCAGCAAAACGCGCGCGGTGAAGTCCTCATCAGCCAAGAAACCTATGAGCAGGTGCGTGATACCTTTGAATGCGAGCCGATTCAGCTAGAAAACAACAAATACCGCCCCAACCTGCTCAGCGCCTATCGGGTAAACAAGCGCAAACGCGGCACGTCTACCATGCTGCTGTTCGGGGATGAACTCGGCGACGCGCTGGATGACCTGACCTGAGGACTTCCAGTGACGCAGCAGTGGTTCATCACCTCCTAACCTAAATCGGGGATAATACGCCTATTCTTCTGCCAAAGAAGGGATTGCTCATGTCGAGACTTCGCTTTTTGATTGTCGCAGCGATGTTGTTTGTGCTGGCCGTCAGTGGGGTGAGCGCCCAGACCGCGCTCACGGTCTCTCCCCCCAGCGGCCCGAATGGGACAACGCATACCATCTCCGCCACCGGCCTTTCCCCTGACACCACCTATACCCTAGAGGTGGTCTATCAGCCCAGCGGCGCAACCGTGTTTAGGACACCCGCCGTCACCAACGCAGAGGGCGTCTATCAGATTCAGCTGAACAGCGAGGCCAGTGACCCTGCCGGCGTCTATCTTATCAACCTCAGCCTAAATGGCGACATCGTCCAAACCGGCACACTGACCATCACCGCCCCAACAGTCCCCACCAACACCGGCGCTGACCTAGAACCCAATACGACCCTCAATGGGCAGCTTGAAACAGGCCGCGCCGGTCAAGACCTGCTGTTCGCCGGCACTGCCGGTCAAATCATCACGCTCACGCTGCGCTCCAACGATTTTGACGCCTTCCTCGTACTGTTTGGGCCGGATGGGCGTCAGCTGCGCTACAGCGACAATGCCCTGCCCCCCACCACCGATGCGCAAATCTCAGCCTACACCCTGCCCGCAGATGGGCAGTACCGTGTGTACGTCACCAGCCGAAACGCTGCCGAATCGAACGGCACACAAACCGTCAGCGGCAGCTTTAGCCTGACTTTCTCGGTGGCGCGCGCAGCCAACGACGGCCTGATTGCCAGCGGTGAATGGGTGGTCGGGGAGCTGAGCATCGTCCAACAGAACGCGCAATACAGCTTCGAGGGCCGCGCGGGTGACCTTGTCACCATCGATCTGCGCTCCGAGGCGTTCGATCCGGCTGTCGGCTTATTCACCAGCGAAGGGCAGCGCCTAATCACCGATGATGACGGTGGCGGTGGCCTCAATGCGCGCATCTCTCGCTTTGCCCTGCCGCGCGACGGCACATACGTCATCTTTGTGGACGGCTTCCGCGGTTTCACGGGCGAGCGCACCCTGCTGGGCCAATTCGTGGTCTCTCTGCTCATCGAGTCAAGCAGTGGTGATGCGCCAACTGCCCAAGCCACGGCACAGTCCACCCCTGCCCCTCAGGTCAGCACCGGCGGCACGCTGGACTATGGCCAGACCGTCATCGGTGAGCTGACCAGCGACACCCAGCTGGGGCGCTTCACCTTCGTTGGCACAGCAGGTGATGTCATCACCATCCAAGTCGATTCGGACAACTTCGACCCCAAGTTCACCCTGTTCGGGCCGGATGGCACACCGCTGACAGACGATGACGACAGCGGCGCGGGCCTCAACGCCCTCATCACCGACTTCACCCTGCCGCGCGATGGCCAATATACCATCGAGGTTGACGGCTTCCGAGGGCCTGCCGGCGACCGCCAGCTGTCGGGGCAGTACAGCGTGCTGGTCAACCGCACCTCGCAAGCCCAGCAGGCCGCCCCCACCACTGTCCCTGCGACCGCCGCAGCACCCACCGCCACACCTGCCCCGTCATCGGACACCAGCAGCCGGCGCAGCATCACCGCAGGCACTCCCGTCACCGGTGAACTGACGGAACAGACTCAAACCATCATCTACAGCTTTAGCGGCAGTGCCGGCGACATCGTCACCATCGACCTGAACAGCAGCGATTTCGACCCGCTGGTGCGGCTGTTTGGCCCAGATGGCAGCATCCTGATCGAAGATGATGACAGCGGCGGCGGCATCCAAGCCCGCATCAGCGGCTTTGTACTGCCGGCATCGGGCACTTACGAGATCCAAGCAGACAGCTTCCGCGGCATCGACTCGAATCGCGCTGCGCTTGGCGTCTTCACCCTGCTGCTGACCCTGACCCCAGCCCCTGTCCAACCCACAGAGACGCCTATCCCGCCCTCGGCAACCCCTGTGCCAACGACCGAGCCAACCGCTGAACCCACCACTCAACGCACCCCCGAAAACGCTCAACCTGCGGGCACACCACCGGCCACAGCCGTCCCTCAGGCCAGCGCCACGCCCGTCACGGCCAACCCAACGCAGCCCATCACCCCCAACGATTTGGCCAACCTGCGCCTGCTGGGATACGGCGACACCGCCACGGTGATATTCGACGGTGTGCCGGGGGCTTCGGAGCGTTTCCGCTTTGCCGGCAGAGCTGGCGACCTGATCTCGCTGAAGGTCACCAGCGCGGGTGATGTCGATACAGCGGTACGCATCTTTGGGCCTGACGGCGCACTGATTGCCGAAGATGATGACAGCGGCGCCGGCCTTGACCCTGAGCTTTATGCGGTCAATCTGCCGCAAGACGGGGACTATATCATCACGCTTTACACACTGTCGCCCGCGGCTCAATCCAGCGTCACCATCACGCTGACGGGTGTGGGCGGCAGCTCGCTGGAGCGCGGCCCAGTCAGCGTCACCCTCAGCGATAAGCTAGCGCCTCAATCCCTCACCTTCACCGCCGATGCTGGTCAGACCATCCGCTTGACGGTGGTGAGCGTCTCACAGATTGGCGGTGATCCGGTGATTCAGGTGCAGCAAAACGGTCAACTGCTCGCGTCGAACACCGTCGGGCAGAACCTGCGCATGTCTTTCGAGTTTGTTGTGCCGGCCAGCGGGCGCGTGGATGTGAAGATCATCCGCGACATCGGGGCATACGGCGTCATCGAACTCGGCATCGAGCGCCTGCCCTAACAGATATCCCAGCTGTCATCCCCCCCATCCTGCTGTGATTGGGGGGATGACAGCTCCTCAGGTCAACCCGCCGGTGGTTAGCGCCAAATCCACCGCACGCACCCCCGACAAAAACCGCTCCTCCAGCGACAGGCGCGCGCCGCTGGGCATCACATAATCACTGCCCGCCACCGCCACTCCGTCAGGCAGTGCATAGCGCAAGCGCGCCATACGGGCTTCAAAATCCTCTTCCAGCCACATCAGCGGCTCGTCATAATCCCACAGTGTGATTTTCTCGAACAGCGGTGTTTCGGGCAGGCCAAACAAGGCCGCGAATTCGCCGGTTAAATCGCCATTGGAATGGGGGGCAATCCCCACAGTAGGGTCATAACGCACACCAGCTTGCACCAGCACCCCCCCACTTGGCACACGTGCCGGCGCATCCAGTCGATACAGATAGGTCAGGGGATACTCTCGCGGCGGCACATCTGGCAGCTTACCCGCCACATCCTCCGCCCGATACCCCAGATTGAGGCGCGCAATGTGATCATAACGCGCCTTATCCAGCAGCATGGCAGCGGTCTGGCTGAGACTGCGAAACATGCGCGCCGCATGAACCGCCGGCACGGCCACAATCAAGGCCGACGCCTCTAACACAGTGCCATTTTCGAGACACACACAAAACCGCGGCGCCCCTTTGGCCCGCGCAGCGCTGTCAAACATCCCCACCGATGTGACCGCCATCCGCGTCAGCACTTGAGCACGCAGCTGGCGTGTCAGCACATCAATCAGCGCCTGATGACCGCCGCGCAGCGCCGACCAAACCCCATCTTCATCCGTGCGAGCGGGCAAAAAGGCATCATCTCCCAACAAGCTCAACAGCATGGGGCTGTCTAAGGGGCTGTCAGGCGTCAGCATCCGCCCAAAATCGTATACAAAGCCAGCTTCTTGGCCAGAGGCCAGCGACCCGCCCAGACGCGGGCGATAGTCGATGATGGTGTACGAAAGCTTATCCTTCGGGAACAGATTTTCGAGCCGCCATGCCGCCCCTAATCCACCCAATCCGCCGCCGATGATGACCACCCCCGTCATCTCACCTCCTCCTGTTTTACAAGCAGCACATCTCATCCAAACGGCAAGCATAGCACAAACGACAACGTGGGTCAGTTGTGCCAAAAAGCCGCCCTTGCCCAACAAAAAGGCCAGCAGTGTGTGCCGGCCCTTTCGTTGTCTGTCGGTGCGATGGATCAGGCCCTATAGGCCGGCAGCAGCCCGCAGCAGAGCGGCTTTATCGGTCTTTTCCCATGGCACATCAAGGTCATTGCGCCCAAAGTGCCCATAAGCTGCCACCTGATTGTAAATCGGGCGGCGCAGGTCGAGGTCACGGATAATCGCCGCAGGACGCAGGTCAAAGTGAGTGGTAATCAGCTCAATCAGCTTGTCATCCGACACAAGGCCTGTGCCAAACGTCTCAACAGCCAGCGAGGTCGGGCGCGCCACGCCGATGGCATAGCTGACCTGAAGCTCGAAGCGCTCAGCAAGGCCTGCCGCCACGATGTTCTTGGCCACATAACGGGCCATATAAGCTGCGCTGCGGTCAACCTTGGTGGGGTCTTTGCCGCTAAACGCCCCGCCGCCGTGACGCGCCACACCACCATAGGTATCCACGATGATTTTGCGTCCAGTCAGGCCGCTGTCCCCCTGCGGGCCGCCGATGACGAATTTGCCCGTCGGGTTGATAAAAATGCGGGTTTCGGGGTCAATCAGGTCAGCCGGCACCACCTTGTCAATGATTTCGCGCCGGACAGTGGCATGAATCTCATCGTTGCTGATGCCTTCGGCGTGCTGGGTGCTGATGACGATGGTATCGACGCGCTTGGGCTTGCCATAGGCATACTCCACCGTGACCTGCGACTTGGCATCGGGGCGCAGCCACGATACCTCGCCGCTGCGGCGCGCCTCGGCAAGGCGGCGCACCAGACGGTGCGACAACGCCGCAGTCAGCGGCATCAGCTCTTCGGTCTCGTTGCAGGCAAAGCCAAACATCATCCCCTGATCGCCCGCGCCGACCGACTCAATCGCGGCCTCCAGCGCTGAACCGTTGCGGTCTTCCAGCGCCACATCTACGCCCTGCGCGATGTCGGGGCTTTGTTTCTTAATAGAGACAATCACGCCGCAGGTGTCGGCATCAAAGCCCGGTGTGCCCACATAACCGATTTTGCGCACCGTCTCGCGCACCAGCTCTTCGATGTCCACATAGGCGCTGGTCGAAACCTCGCCCATCACAAACACAAGGCCGGTGGTGGTGGCCACCTCGCAGGCCACGCGGGCCTTGGGGTCTTGGGTCAGGATCGCATCAAGCACTGCATCCGAGATTTGATCGCACAGTTTATCGGGGTGGCCCTCCGACACCGACTCGGACGTGTAAAAGTAGCGGGGAGAAGTCATAAACGTCAGCGTCGAAGCTGATGGCGCTGCTTGAGTGGTCATATGCCTACCAATCGTCCTTTCTTGCACAAAGCTGTGGCCCAAAGGCCCTTACAAACGAAAACGCCGCTTGCCAAGCGGGGACAGGCAAGGGCGCGTGAGCGATAAAGTCAGGGGGCTGGGCTTCATCTCATCTTTCAGGGGCTGTCCCCTGTAGGATTTGGCACTCGCCCGACGCTTCGGGTTTTGCCGCGTGTTCATCGGGCCTGTCCCTCCCACGCTCTTGATGAGTGATGTTGGCGGTATACCGCGGTGTGGATGGGGTAGTATAGTGCCTTCATCGTCCAGACTCAAGATGGGTCTGGCCACAGCAAGACCGATTTGTTACTGCTCGCTTCTACAACACGCCGGCCCACGCGCTGAAACCAAGGATACACACCCCCAACACCGCCGAAATCACCGTCAGCAGCACCTCGCGCCGGCGCAGACGGGCATACTCGGTGGGGTCGCCACGGCCTTTCTCGGCCATCAAGGTCAGGCGCTCTAAGGCCGGCGCCACCCCAAACTGAAGCACTGCGCCGCACACCATCATGCCCAGCAGCGCGATGTGCTTATACAAAATCACCCTGCTCCACTCATTATCAAACTGCATCAAGCCGTCATAATTTTCGTTGGCGGCCATCTGGAACATCCCCGTCACCAGCAGCACCGCCAGTGCCAGATTAAAGAAAGGCGTCAGGCGTTTGCGCAGGCGCAGCAGCAGGCGCATCGCCTCACTGCCCTCGCCCAACGCACGGCGCGTCTCTGGCCACACCGTCACCAGAGTCAAAATTAGGCCGCCAATCCAAACCACCGTGGCAACCAGATGAAAAAACACACTAAGGGCAAGGGTTGATGGGTTCAAGCGGGGTTTCTCCAACCGGTGGATAAGCGGGCAGCACAAACTCGCCGCAGCGTTTTTCCATGCGCAGCAGCGCATCAAAGGCGGGGCGGATGGCGATGTACCCTTGATCCAGACGCGGGGCGGTAATCGAGAACCAATATTCCTCGTCGGCTTCTGTCCATGTCGGCTTGGCCAAGAAAATAGCGCTCATCAGCCCCACCCACGGACGCCAGTGCTCGGCAGCATAGGCATAAGCACGCACCAGATACTCGGCCTGCTCCTGCTCGGTGACGGCATACCACGCATAGTCGGGATGGGTCGGGTTGGTTGTCCACCCCACCTCCAAGATGGCCATCTGTGTCGCTGCATCCCCATTGGCAATCATGATTTTTCGCAGGTCTTCCACCCGCCGAAAGCTCATCCAACGGTGACGCCCTTTGGCCACCGCATCATCTGGACCAACCTCAGGGGCATCATAGCCGGCGGCGTGCACCCCAACCACATCGACATAGCGCTCAAAACCGTGGTCATACATATCTTGCAGATAGAGGTCATCGCGGCGGGCAATCGCATCATCGTTGCCGGTCGGGCTGAGGCCCGCCGAAATAATGATGGCCTGTGGGTCGGCAGTGCGGATGGCCGTGCTGCACGCCGCCAATGCCGCCACATATTGGCCGGCATCTGGGGGCAAGCCCCCCCACTCACGGCTGAGGTTTGGCTCGTTGAGCACCTGATAGGCCTTGATACGCCCAGCAAACTGCCCAGCAACCGCCCCGCAAAACGCCCCAAATTCGGCGGGGTCACGCGGGGCAAAGTCTACCGCGTTGTCAAGGTCGCTGCCGGGGGCTGCTGCCCACTCTGGCAGATAGCCAAGGCGCGCCACCAGATGCAGGCCGCGCGCTTCGGTCTCGGCCAAAATCTGCGCCAGACGGGTCATATCAAACGGCCCGCCCTCCACGGGCTGCACGTCGCGCCACGCCACAATCTGTTTGATATGGTTAAAGCGCATCATGCGCGCCCAATCCAGCGTCATACCCACTTCGCCACCATCCCACCACAAAAAAGCATGGATGCCATAGGTGAGCGAGGCAAACGGCGGGTTGGTCACCGCCGCACCGGCAAATGGGTCTGGCGGGCGGCGCGTTATCAGCACAATGACCACCATCGTCACGATGGAAGCCAGCAAAATCAACGGGGTACGCAGGCGGTCAGGCATAAACACTCGTCCGTCACTCCGTCGCAGACGGATGACCCGATAACAAGGTAAAAAACGGCAGGGGACACAAGCTGCCCCCTGCCACAGGGAGACCCCTCATACTACTGGATCAAACCGCGATAGCGACGATGCCAATCCTGAAGTGCCCAGAACGCCGGACGGCGCGTAAACTCTGGCCCAATCAAGCTGTATGGCACGTTGTCATTGGTCGGAGACCAGCCAGCGCCCGGCCCATAGTTCAGATTCCACACAAAGGCCAACCGCACATAGCCGCTCTGTTCCATAAACTGAGCAGCCTCCACCAACCACTGCGCCTGCTCTTCCAGCGTGTTGTCGATGGCATAATCCCAGCCCGCCGGCACGCCCTCAAGATCTTCACCCGAGGCCCAGCCGAACTCGGTCACACACAGCTGCTGATCGCCCCCCGCAAGGCGCACACGATTAGCATAGTATTCCAGCGTGCTGCGGAAGCTCCAGCTGTGGTGCGGGTTATCGAACGGGCCGCGGAAGGTGGCGGTAGGGTCATTGGGCACGGCGTCCCACGGGATGGTCGGGGCAAGGTTATAGCCGTTGTGATGCGCCCCAACGCAGTCGGTATAGTTCAGCATTCCGGCTTCAATCATGGCGTCAAAATAGGCGAAGTTGTCGATGGCAAACGGCACACCGTTGGCATCACTGCCGCCGCCCGTGGTCGAAAGCGGGCCGCTGATAACCATCACGTTGGGGTCTACGGCCTTGATGGCCTGATAGGAACGCCGCAAGAACTCCACATAATCATCGGCACGCAGGCCGCGGGGCGAAGTCCATTCACGGTCTAGGTTCTGCTCATTCCACACCTGAAGCGCCTGAATATCCCCCGGATAACGGTTGAGCAAGGTAGCCAGAAAATTCACGTAGTCCTGCGTATCGACAGGCGGGCCGTGCATCGCGGGGTCTTGGCCGGGGGGCAGCGCCCAGTCTGGTGAGGTCACCACCGCCGCCATCACTTTGACGCCGTAGCGCCGCGCGGCACGCATGGCATTATCAATGATTTCCCAGTCGTATACGCCTTTTTCTGGCTCAACATATTCCCAGCGAATCTGAATCTTGACCCAGTCCATCGACAGGTCGTTCTTCACCATCAACATCCAGTCGTTTTGGTGACGGCGGTTGGCGTCGTTGTCTGGCTGAACCTGAATGCCCAGCTCAAAATTACGCAGGGTCAGCGGCACGATGGTTGGTTCACGGGTCGGGGGGATGGAAGTCGGCTCTTCGGTTGGCGGCACATCGGTAATCTGGGCTACGGCCACCCCGGCCAAGGTGGAATTTTCCATACTGGTTTCTACCGTCGGCTCGGGGGTCGCAGTAGGCTGCGGGGTCTGGGTGGGGACAACCGGCAGAGTCGGGGTGGAGGTTGGGGCGATGGTGGGCGGCACGGTCACCTGCGCCACAGCCTGAGGCACAGTGGCCGTGGGAAAAGCCGCGTTCGAGCG
This sequence comes from Anaerolineae bacterium, assembly GCA_034431675.1. Lineage (GTDB taxonomy): Bacteria > Chloroflexota > Anaerolineae > Aggregatilineales > Phototrophicaceae > Flexicrinis. Next base: position 43,034 of record DAOUCZ010000032.1, read on the forward strand.
CACATCAGCGGGGTCGATGAGCGTCGGGCGCGGCGTATAGGTGAGGTAAATCCCAAAGAACGTCAGTCCGGTGACAATCAGCGTCAGCATCGTCCAGATCAAGACGAAACCGCGCACTTGTCGTTTAATCAGGGTGTTGGCTCTTGCCATGATGAGTCTCTTTGCTCCTTACTTTCTCTTACCCACATCGGCGGATGTTACCGCGCAGCAGCAATCGCCGCACAGGCCGGACATCCCCCACCCGGGCGCACAATCGCATAGCCGCCCTGTGGGTCGTTCGAGTCGTAGCGGGTGAAGTCGATATTCCATACAATCAGCAGGCGCACCCGCCCACTTTGTGATGACAGTGCAATCGCCTCGGCCAACCATGCCGCCTGCTGGGCCACGGTGGTATTGGCCCCCCACGCAAAGTTAGGCGCAATGGTGCCATAGCCTTCTGGCGAGACATATCCCAGCTCGGTGAAGCACAGCGGTTTAGAGCCGCCGGTAATCGCATCATAACGGCTAATCATCGTCCAGAAATAGCGCGTCGGGAAGTTATCACGCGGGTCACCGCTGGTCTGGTTGGGGGATACCACGCCCTCATTGTAGTGCACACCCACACAGTCCATCATCCCTGCGCCGCCGGCGTTCCACAGCTCGCGGAACCAATTGTCATCGTTTTTGACACGCCCGGGGAAGGCGGCCTCTGCGCCAGTTGGCGCAGGCGCAGCACTGATGACCATCACCCCCGGATTGGCAGACTTGATGCGCTGATAGGCAGCACCCAGCATCGCGGCATAATTCGCCCCGCTAATCTGCCCTGCCGGCCATTCGCGGTCGATGTTGGGTTCGTTCCACACCTCAATAGCATCTGGGCCATAGCTGGCCACCCCGCCAAGGAAGTTGGCGAACGCCTCGATATAGCTGCCGCCACCACTAGCCAGCTCGTCTGGCCGGCCAATCACCGACAGCAATACCTTAAACCCCGCGCCTTTGGCCGCCTGAATCTCGTCTGCATACGAAGACGGGTCGAGGCCAAGGCTGTAGCCCATCTGCACTTTCATCCACTGCATTCCGGCCTGCCGCATCGCCTCGATGGCCACCTGCGACCCGGGATTGGTCACCTGACCGCCATACTCAAACCCGCCGCCAAAGCTGATGCTGCCCGGCCCGGGATTCACTGCTGGTCGGTTGATGGCCGGCGCGCTGCCCGCTCCACCTGCTGCCGGCTGAGTCGGGACGATTGGGGCAAGTGTCGGGGTGGGGGTCGGCAGCGGCGTCGGGGTGGCAGTCGGCAGCGGCGTCGGGGTGATGGTCGGCATCAGCAGCGCCACCTGTGCGCCCCCGCGCACAAACGACTGCTCGCCATCTACGATTTCGACATTGATGGCATAGTTGCCTTCTGGGGCTTCCAGCGTAACGCGCAGACGCGGCTCGTCAATGCCGGTCAAGACCTCCGCCAGCAGATTCCCACCCGTCCCCTGCACACGCCAGCGCAGAGCGAGGGCACTGGCTGGCGAATCGGACGGCAAACCCAATCGATAGGCCTGCACCGCCTCGCCAAGGCCCTGCACCGCCTCTGGCGCGGCAAGGTCAGTCAGCGTGATACCGCCAATGCCAAACCGTCCCAGACCCGCAAGGCGCGAGCGCAGCGCCGCCGGTGTATTCAGCCAGATTTTTTCTGCTGGGCTGCCATCGGGGTTCTGATAGAGCAAGAACGGGACGCCGGTCTCAGCATCCTGTCCGGTCGAGGCCCGCAAGCCGTCCAGTTCGGCAGTGATTAAGCCGCCCGGCTCAACCGAACCAGCCGAGGTCAGCACGCTGGTCACAGTGACATTGCCCAATCGGGAGAGCGCTGCATCATAGCTGACTGGTGCAAAAGCGCCGTTCACCTCGCGCACTGACAGCGCGGTCAGGCCGGCCAACAGCTTATAGCGGCTGACCTCGCGCACCGCCCAGCTCATCAAGGCCTCGACATAGCGATTTTCGCCCGCGGCATACTCCACGGGGTTAAGCGGCAGTTCTATCTGCACAAAATCTGCCGCAGCGCCAATCGCGCGCCAATCATATGCGCCGGTTTCCCATGTGCCATTCACATTGGACGCCGCCGGCACAACAACCCCCAACAGCAGCCCATTGGCCCGCATCGTCTGGCCGGCAGCCGCAACAAACGCGCTAAAATCATCCCGAGCACTGGCCGGCAAACCGCGATAATCAATAAACACACCCGAGAAACCGCCGCCCAGTGATACCGCCGCCAGCTGCTCAGCATGGGCGCGCCGTCCGCCAGCAGTGGCAATCAAACTGGTGATGGTTTCAACATCCAGCGCGCGCGGGTCGGTGAAGTTCTGGATTAAAGGCATCACGCGGTAACCCGCCCCCACTTGCCAGCCCGGAGCCAATCCACCAATCAACTGACCGGCGCGGTTGGGCGATAACCCAGCAGGTGCGACGATTGTGCCCAGACGCGCCGTCTCTGGGCGCAGAGTCTGAGTGATGTCGATTGGGATGACGACCTGAGGGTCAACCGCGCGGGCCTCAAACACCGCAAGGTAACGCGGTAAATTACCATCTAGGCGAACTGACAGCGTACCCGCTGTCGTAATCTGACTGGGTAAAAAGCGCCACCGCCCCACCTGCGCGTCATAGCCATAGACATCCAGTTTGGTCAGCGGTAGGGCGCTGGGGGTGATGACATCCAAGAGCACCGATGCCGGGGGCGTCCCACTGGTCGAGATGTCGTAAATAGGGCCAGTCAGCCGAAGATAGCCCGGAGCAGCGGCACTGGCAAGGCGCACCGAGTCGGGAGCAGCGGCGGCTGTGGGGCTAAAAGCAGCCAAAGCCACCCCAAAAGCGCTGCCCGGATCGGCAGGGTCTACCGCCACGGTCAAACCATCAAGGGCAACGGCATTGTTGGTCGAATCAAGCAGCACATACGGCGTGCCAAACAACCGGTCATACAGGTTGACCGGCGGCAAGAACAACCCGACACCAATCAAGACACCGGCACAGATCAGCGCTGCAAGCAGCGTGAGCACGCAGCCCAATGTATTAGGTCTGCGGCGCTGTGTGACGGTCAGGCGCTGGGGCGGCACGGGCTGAATCGGGTTGGGGGGCGTGCTGGGAGAACGGGTTTCTTCGGTCATGCGCTCACTCAAAACTCAAGGGGAGAGCCAACCATCGGCTTCCACTACTGGCAGTCCAACATCCCAGTGTAACCAATCCAATAGGGTGATGGGTAGGGCGTTAGGCGGGTACAGTGGGAAACCGTCGGGTTTAGCGCGCCCTTGACTCACAGATGGGGTGGCTTATAATGCAGCACGTTCTTTGCCGCAGAGCGCGGGCGGGCCACCTTGGCCCTTAATCTCCCGCAGAGGTGAAGGCACTCGGCGTAACCCCTTACACCGGCGGCCTCTGCGTGTGCAACACTGCAAAGGCCGCCGGTTTTGTTTGCACGCAAACACAGCCGGGAAGCTGGCGCGCAAAGGAACATTTTGGTAGAAAGGAGGTAACGCAACTTGGCTATCACACGCGAACGCAAGGAACGCCTCGTGGCGCAGTATATCGAAATGCTGGGTAAAACCGGTGGTTTCGTTGTGGTGCAGTCGCAGGGTCTGAGCGTTAAAGAAGTCGAAGGTCTGCGCGCGGCAGTCCGCGCCGCGGGCGGCAAGTACATCGTGACCAAGAACACCCTGCTGACCATCGCACTCCAGCAGGCGGGCTGGCACGTGCCCGAATCCCTGCTGAAGGGGCCGGTGGCCGTGGCATTGGGCATGGAGAACCTGCCGGGTGTGGCAAAGGCGGTGCTGGAATACAGCGCCGACGCCACCCGCACCGAGAAGATGAAGGTCACCGGCGGTCAGATGGGCGCAAACACGCTCAGCGCCGCACAGGTCGATGCCCTGTCCAAGCTGCCGTCGCTGGACGAGCTGCGCGCCCAACTCGTTGGGTTGGTCGTCGCCCCCGCGACTGGTCTGGTCAGTGTGCTGCAAGAGGCCACTGCCGGTATCGTCAACGTCATTCAGGCGCTGGAAGACGAGCAGAACAAGGGCGCGGCCTAATCTGCCTGCCCTGTTCCACTCCCTTTTGCGCCCCCATTTACCCTGTTAAACCCCAAACCCGTGATGATCACGAAAGGATTACCTAGGCCATGGCCGATTTGCAGAAACTGGTAGAAGAACTCAGCGCCCTGACGATTCTGGAAGCTGCTGAACTGAAGACCCTGCTGGAAGACAAGTGGGGCGTTAAGGCCGCTGCTGGCGGCGGTATGATGATGATGGCCGCCCCGGCTGCCGCCGGCGCTGCCGCCCCGGTCGAAGAAGAGAAGACCGAGTTCGACGTCGTCCTGACCGACGGCGGCCCGAACAAGATCAACGTCATCAAGGTTGTGCGCGCCCTGACCAACCTCGGTCTGAAGGAAGCCAAGGACGCCGTGGAAGGCGCTCCGACCAAGGTTCTGGAAGCCGTCAGCAAGGACAAGGCCGCCGACGCCAAGAAGCAGCTCGAAGAAGCCGGCGCCAAGGTCGAAGTCAAGTAACTTTCGGCTTGCCGCTCTACCAGCACAGCACCACAGGCCGCGCCCCACACGGGTTGCGGCCTGTTTTTTTGTTTCTCAGCCCGATAACACAGCGTTATCGCCCCCTTAAAGATGCCAGCCTATACTGCTTAATGTTAACCATCCACCCCATACCATCAGCAAGCCACGGGCATACCCGCCCGCCACATCCCCCGAAAGGACTTTCGCTATGCCATTTACGCCCGCAGAACTGCTCGAACGTGCTAAAGCCGAGGGTGCTCCAGTTATCGACGGAACGCAAGCCATCTTTGTGTGGGAAGGCGAGACCGCACCCGAATTGATTGGCGATTTCAATCAGTGGGGACAATCGCAGACCGGTGTGGCCGTGCTGGAGCAAATCGCACCCAATATCTGGACATATACGCTGGAGCTGCCCGCCGACGCCTACGTCGAATACGTGTATACCTATGACCCCGACGAGGATGACGAGCGTGCCCTAGACCCGCTTAACCGCCGGCAAATCGCCAACGGGCTGGGCTATAGCAACAACTATTTCACCATGCCTCAACGCAGCAGCAATGTCCTGCTCGATTTTATGAGCAACACCCCGCAGGGCGAAATCACCCGCCATGCCATCTATCATCCAGTGCTGGTGGGGGATGACCGCCGCGATGTCTGGCTCTATCATCCCCCCACCGACCAACCCGTCCCTCTTCTGGTGGTCTTTGACGGACGCGATTATCTGCGTCGCGCTAACCTCACCCAGATTGTGGCCAACCTGATCGCTGTGCAGCGCATCCGCCCGATTGCGCTGGCCATGGTGCACAATGCCGGCCCTCAGCGCTATCAGGAATATAACGCCACCGATACCGTGTTGGCCCAACTGACCGAGCTGGTGCTGCCGCTGGCCTACAACAACCTCAACCTGCTTGACCATGACCAACACCCGGGCACATGGGGCGTCATGGGCGCATCAATGGGTGGACAAATGGCGCTGTATACCGGCCTGCGCCTGCCGCACATCTTCGGCAAGGTCATCAGCCAAGCCGGCGCATTCCAGATGAGCCTAACCGACCACAAGCCGATTACCCGCGTGCTGGCCGAAGCCCTGCCCCCCCAACCGCTTAACCTGTGGATGGACTGCGGCACAATGGACTGGCTGCTGACCGAAAACCGCGAGATGTTCCAACTGCTCAGCGGGCGCGGCTATACCGTCACCTACAAAGAGCACAATGCCGGCCACAACTACACCGCTTGGCGCGACCAAATACCCGATGCGCTCAGCGCGGTCTTCCCCGCCTAGACCATTGTGCAAACCGCCGGCACACACAAATGCCGGCGGTTATTTTTGGTGGGAGAACAGCACAGACTGCACCCCTCAACTTCTAACACACTTCTATCACACCCCTGCTACAATGCCTCAATGATAAAGTCGTCAAACTACGAGTTTGCCACGGAGGACACCCCTTGAGCCAAGATACCACCCCCCCCGTCACCGAATCGAGCGCCGAGCCAGAAACCGACTCGCCCCCGACACAGGCTTCACCGGCCAGCGGGGATGTCATCGCCGACTTGCAGGCCAAAGTGGCCGAATTTCAGGCCGGTTGGCAGCGCGAGCGCGCCGACTTTGCCAACTATAAGCGGCGCAAGGAACAAGAAGTCACCGAGGGTAAAGCACGTGGGGTACAGGATGCGGTTGTCAAATTCATCCCCATCATCGACGACTTCGAGCGCGCCATGAGCAACCTACCCCCAGAGCTGTCAGGCAATCCATGGGTCAGCGGTATCGGCCTGCTGCTGAACAAGTTTGATAAAGTGCTGGCCGAGCTGCACGTCGAGAAAATCGACCCGACCGGTCAGCCCTTTGACCCCAGCCGTCACGAGGCCATCGGCGTTGACCCAGAGGCCGAGGGCAAGGGCATTGCCAGCGGCCACGTCAGCGAGACACTGCAAAAAGGCTATGTCAGCGGTGAGCGCGTGCTGCGCTCGGCACTGGTGCGCGTTGCCCCGTAGGCGGTTTTGCACCCGTTTCCTACACAATTTTTACGCACCCCAAGCGCAAACGCTTACGTAGAATCTACACAACCTGTGTACTGTAAGGGCAGAGAAAACCCACAGCGCCGCCGGCAGGTTGTGAATCATCACTGATACCGGCGCGCTGTATCCGTAAACCCTTAAAGGAGTATCTCCACAATGGCACGTGTTATTGGTATCGACCTCGGTACGACCAACTCGGTGATCGCCGTCATGGAAGGCGGCGAACCCACTGTTATCCCCTCGTCGGAAGGCAGCAACCTGATCCCATCGGTGGTGGCCGTCAACAAAAATGGCGAGCGCCTTGTCGGCAAAGTGGCGCGCAATCAAGCCATCATGAACTCAGAAAACACCATTTTCTCGGTCAAACGCTTCATCGGACGCCGCTATCAAGACCGCGAGGTGCAAGACGCGCTCAAACGCATCCCCTACCACATCAGCGCCGCCCCTAACGGCGATGTGCGTGTGCGCATGGGCGATCGTGATTACAGCCCGCAGGAAATCAGCGCGATGGTGCTGGCCAAAATCAAGGCGGATGCCGAGGCCTTCCTTGGCGACAAGGTGGAGCAGGCCGTCATCACCGTGCCGGCCTACTTCAACGACGCGCAGCGTCAGGCCACCAAGGATGCAGGCCGCATCGCTGGTCTCGATGTCATCCGCATCGTCAACGAGCCAACCGCTTCGGCGCTGGCCTATGGTCTTGATAAGAAAAACGGCCTAGTGGCCGTCTATGACCTCGGCGGCGGCACGTTCGACATCAGCATCCTCGAAATCAGTGACGGGGTGTTCGAGGTCAAGAGCACCAACGGCGACACCTATCTCGGCGGTGACGACTTCGACGATGTCATCATCGACTGGCTGGTCAGCGGCTTTAAGGCCGAACATGGCATCGACCTGCGCAACGACCGTCAGGCTTTGCAGCGCCTGAAGGAAGCCGCCGAAAAGGCCAAAATCGAGCTGTCCTCGGCCCTGACCACCGAGATTCAACTGCCGTTCATCACCGCCGATGCCACCGGCCCTAAGCACCTCAACATCTCGCTCAGCCGCGCCAAGCTGGAACAGCTTACTGCGCACCTGATCGATCGCAGCATGAAGCCGGTTGAGCAGGCCCTGCGTGACGCCGGTGTGACCAAGGACAAAATCGACGCAGTCATTCTGGTCGGTGGGATGACCCGTATGCCAGCCGTGCAAGCCGCTGTCGAAAAATTCTTTGGCAAGCCTCCCACCAAAGGCGTCAACCCCGATGAAGTGGTGGCGCTGGGCGCAGCGGTGCAGGCCGGTGTGCTGAAGGGCGATGTCAAGGGCATCCTGCTGCTCGACGTCACCCCACTCACCTTGTCGATTGAAACGCTGGGCGGCGTGGCCACCCCGATGATCGAGCGCAATACCACCATCCCCACCCGCAAGTCACAGATTTTCAGCACCGCAGCTGACAATCAGTCGCAGGTCGAAATCAATGTGATGCAGGGCGAGCGCCCGATGGCTGCCGACAATGTCTCGTTGGGCAAATTCATCCTCGATGGTCTGCCGCCCGCCCCGCGCGGCGTCCCACAAATCGAAGTCACCTTCGACATCGATGCCAACGGCATCCTCAACGTCAGTGCCAAGGATAAGGCTACCGGTCGCGAGCAAAAAGTCACCCTCACCGGCAACACTGGCCTGAGCAAGGCTGAGGTGGAAAAGCTGGTGAAGGACGCCGAGGCCCACGCCGCCGAAGATGCCAAGCGCCGCGAAGAGGTGCAAATCATCAACGAGGCCGACAGCGTGGTCTTCACCGCCGAGAAGCTGCTGCGCGAGCATGGTGATAAACTGCCCGAAGCCGCCAAGCAGCAAACCACCGAGAAAATCGAGGCGGTCAACAAGGCCAAGGCCGAAAATAACTTCGAAGCAGTTAAGGCTGCCAGTCAGGCATTGGCAGCTCACATCCAGCAGCTCGGTGCGCAGATGTATCAACAGCCTGCCGCCGGCACGCCCGACGCGCAAAACGGCGCCAAGAACGGCAAGGGCGAGGATGTGGTGGACGCCGAGTTCACCGAAGCCTAAAACCCCACCTCCACCTTTTCTCCGTCTCGG